>CALWNI010000047.1 GCA_944382775.1 uncultured Allofournierella sp. | reverse complement strand
GCCTCGCTCACATATCCCTCACTGAGCAGCACCCCGCCCTTTGCATCTGCAATGCGTAGGCTTCCGTCTGCTTTCCAGCGGCCTGGCTCAAATGTGGCATAGCTACGCTTTTGTGCCCCTTTGTCCGCTAAGGCACTGCCCACATCCGACCAGTACGCCTGTCCTGTTGGGTCTGCGGTGGCATTCTGGGCAGCATCCGAATCCACCACACTCAGCTCCACCTCCAGCTGTGCCGCCCCAATTACCGCCTGCTGCATCTCTTTTCTGTATGCTTCGGTTACCACCTGCATTAAATCACCCCACAATCCACTACATTTACACTGGCATCCCGCAAAAAGGCAGGCTCTCCCGTTTCCCGTTCCACCAGATCAGGCGAACACTTCACGTCTGAGATATACATAAGGCGGGTAAGCCACTGGCCCGTGTTAAAGTTGAAGTAATGGCAGTAAAAGGTGAAATGGTTATTTTCAAACCAGCGGTTCATTTCCCACCACAAAGCGCAGGAAATGACATCCCAGCCCATTTCCTGCTTGTCGATGCTGCGACCTACCATGCGACCCACCATGGTGCCGTTGGCGTTGCGGGCACTGTCTACCAAACGGCTGGTAGTAAAAGGTGCCTTACCCTGTGTAGGATAAGGCACCTTGATGGCGTAGTTTGTTTTGCTGGTATTGGGGCTTGTGCCCAAGTACAAAAAGCCGGTGGCTTCTTTCAGATTAATAGGCATTGGCAAATGCACCTCCAATCTTTACACCCTGCCGCTCTTCCACTTCTACCATGGCTCGGTAAAATACTTTGCCATCCAGCTTTACTTCAATGGGCTGGCGAACCACACCGCCAACGCTGCCCGTTTGTGCAAGCACTGCCGCCAAAGCCTGCTGAATGGTTTCCAGTGGTGCCTCTACGTTTGTACCACGCTTTTGGTCGCCCACCATTGCCAGAAAAGGCTTGTTTGCAGGAAGCACTGCACCTTGGGCAAGGGCCGGGATTTGGGGTGCAGTCATATGCGGAATATTAAACCCTAAATGAATTCCACCAAATTCCGGTATCCAACCTGGAACATCCATACCAACCTTATTGATTTTATCAATGATTGCATTAATGCCTGCGGTTATCGCCCGAATCATCCCGTTTACGGTGTCAATAATTCCATTCACAGTCTTGAACGCAATGTTTTTCATGGACTGCCATACATTTTTAAAGCTGGTTTCAATCCCTGTCCAAGCGCGATGCCAATCTCCGGTAAACGCACCTATGATAAATTCACTCAAACCGTATAACAGTTGGATCAAGTCCGATATCACATCACTCATAATGGCGATTCCATCGGAAAAACGCCTTACGACCCACTCCATCACTTCCACCAAAATCGGACCAAACGATTCCATAAATTTTTTCAGTAATGGAGCCACAAACTCGTTCCACAGCGTCAAACACAAATCACACAGCGACCAAAAGAATAATGTAAGTTGGTCCCACAACGGTTTTAAGTGATGATTCCACAGCAAATTTAATTGCTCCATTATTTCATCTAAAATCGGCTTTAGAATGTCATAATAGAACAACAGTATCAGTTCTCGTATATTTTCACCGGCATTTCGAATATGCTCAACCAAAGTTTCTCCATGGATACGCCAGCTTTCACTAATTCCATTTAATGCATCAATTATCATCTGCTGCAAAAGCTGGAACAGCGGCAGCAAATAGGTGTTGATTATATCCCCGATTAAATAGCACGCCAGCTGAAAATCCAACGCAAATTCCTCCAAAAACACTCTACCCAGATTTGCCACAATGGGCGCAAATGTTTTTGAAAATGTATTTACAACGTTAGGAATAAAATCAAGCAAGATGTATTCCCCCAGCGGAACCAACGCCGTATTCCATAAATCCAACACACTGGCTTTCATGGTTTGCCATGCTTCTTTTGCGGTTCTTCCCAATAGAATAAAGGCATTTCTCCACGCTGTAATCGATGGCCAAAACAACGCATTTAATTGTTCCAACATCGTTTTAAAAAAGTCCAAAAATCCGGTCCATTGGTCTAAATCCGGCTCGATGTCCTCTTTATTTCCCGTACTTCCACTTGACCCACTGCTCCCTCCTGTAGTTGCAGTACGACTTTGTTCCAGCACATTTAACTCATCAATACTTAATACAGCTTTTGCCAATGTTGCAGCTGTCGATTTTGCTGTTTTCGCCGCTGTTTTTGTGCTGCTCACTAATTTATCCAGTGTATTTTTCTTTCCAAATCCAAACAATCCGGCAATGGCCTGCGCAATTTCTGCTATTTTTTGCATAAAACCTTGCAATACCTGCCCCAATCCCCCAAATTGACCCACAGCTTCTTGCGTTACCATTTGCATGGACTGTCTTGCTTGTTCCTGCATCTGATGTACATCTCTCCATGCTTTTGTCATGGCCTGTCCCTGTGTATCGCCCAAACGTCTATATTCTGCTGATAAGCGCATTACGGTAGCCCGTGTACTCTTAATTAATTTTTCGTTAAACTGCTTGGTTTCGGGCAATGCTATGGTAATTTCCTGCATCCGTTTCTCCCTCCTTTCTTCGTTACTCTCCCAACAACCGCTTTAATCGTTCCTGTTCTTGTCGCTCTTCCGGTGTATAGTTGGGCTTTAGCACAATTTTTTTGCGGTTCTGTCTATAATACTCCTGTTCCCAGTCCTCTAGTTTTTTTCCTTTTCGCAGCTTATCCCGAATCCTCACTACCGTCGAAAGTTGCCCTTCTCCGATGCCATGAAACCACGCTAAAAATGTCCACCAGTGCAAAAACTCCAACGCTCTGATTTCGCACCCTGCAACCTTATTCATGTCCGCAACAATCATCTGACGATCCTGCTTCCAATCCAGCAATTTAGGACCCGCCGGGGTGTCTTCCTTGCTTCCGCCATTCACAAACCAAAGCAGTTGTTCTAATGCTTCCTGCCACAAATCTTGCGGCATCTCACTAAAATGTTCATAAAATAAGGTTAGCGCAACATACACCCGAACCATCTCTTGCTCTTCTAATCGGCTCAACCAGTCTATGACTTCTAAAATATCCCGAAAATCTGAGCGAATCTTCCAATTTTGTTCTCCAAACCGCAGAGATTCCGGCAAACTCCAATCTTCCATCATGGAAATTACCTTGCATGCTTAACGCTTCGCCGTTTCTCTGCCTGTTCTACGGCACATCTTGCCTTTGCCTCCAAAAAGTTTTTTGCCCCCTCTTCCAGAATGGGACTTAAGGCCTGAATCAAATTGGAAATCACCCGTTCTCCATTTTCACAAACCGCCATTACATTCACATTGTTCAGCAGTTCGTCAAAATCATTTTCCTCGCCAAATACTTTTTTTAATTGCTCTTTTGCATCCCGATCTGCCTGTAAAATCAAATGCAATGTCTTTTTTGCATCGTTGCCCACTTCACCTCCTTTTTGTCTTAAATTTTTTTCAAGCTCTTGAATGGACTCCATTGCCTCCAAAAACCGACCATATAAATTGGGGTCACTGGGATTAAACCGCAGCACACCTTTTCCATTGATACGATATTCCCGTACTCCGGTATCAATATTTAATTGTTCCATGTTTTTCTCCTTTTAGGATTTTGGGGTAAATGTCTTGGTCTCCGGGTCAAAATAGCCCTTTACCGGCTGACCTTTGTAATGTACCACAAACGGAATCTGATAGCCGTTGGCATCACCGCCATAGCTGCTCACTTCCAAAACCGCATCATCCCGAACCGCCGGGAAGCCGTGGGTGTCTTTTTCCTCCCACAAATGCACCTCTACCACCGTGGTGTTGCATTCGTCCAAAATTTTGCAGCCATCCACAATATCCTGCAATCGCTGAAACAGCGGATCGCCTTTTTCGGCGTAATAGGTCTCTACGCTGCCGCTTTTTTCATAGCTGGTCAGCATAACACTGGTTTGCCCCAAAATATTTTGCTTTTTCTCCACGTTTGCGCTTAATTCGGGGCTGTACTCCTCCAAATCTTTGCCCAGACGCACATAATTTGCAGTCCCTTTTGCATTCGGGTCCGATGCATCAATATAGTGCGCCATATATTTGCGTTCAATTTTACTCATACTGTTCCTCCCTGTATTCTTGATTGCACTCAACTGTAATCTGCAATTGATACATAGCCATTCCTTCTCGGTCAACGGTCGTCATGGTACCATTCTCCGCTTTTATTACTTCTTTTTGTTCTCCTGCACCAAAACGCGGCGCAGTTGCTCCCATTCCCTGTTGGTTAATCCAGTATTGCAGCTGTAGCATCCATTCCGCATTTTCTAAGGCTGTCTGTTTATCTCCATAGCTTTTTTCCAATCGAATCTCGACCAAAAAACTATAGCGAATCCGCATGATCACATCGCCCAAAATACTACAATGGCGTTCCAGTTCACACACACCACAAGGTCGAATGGACACCGAAAACGGCGTTTCCGGCAGTCCATCCGCCTGACTTTTTCGTATTTTATCCCAGCCATGCCACTGGGTAAGCCACTGAGTGAGTCGCGTTATCATATCCATGTAAAAGCCTCCTTACCAACGCTTGTACCATTCTGCCTCTGCCTCTACATGCCGAACAATCCCCTTCCACTCTTTGGCACTCACCTCTTTGATCACTGCCAAACCCGGAACATTCACCGGAATAAAGCTGCTCCACTGCTGCCTTGTGATAATTTCGGGACCTTCTCCTTTTAAAATGCGATCGCCCGGTTCCAAATGAAACCATTGACCTTGCAGCGGTTCTGTCTGCTCAGACTCTAACCAATTGGGCCATTTTCCACCGCAGGGCAATAAAATAAAACACCGACGTTCCTTGCTTCTTCCTGCAACATCCACATTTCCCACTTCGCGGCTGTCAAAATATGCCCCTTGAAATACAATGCGCCTGCAACGAAACTCCGGTTGATGGCTTGCGTGATAAATCGTTACCGTCTGATTACAAAAGTTATATCCAAACATTCCATTGTTTCTTATTTGCAGCATCTGCCCGCTCCCCGATGTATCTCCAAATATAAGCTGGCACAGCGATACAATTCCCTGCTTTTCGCTGCCGCACTCAAATCGGGCATTGTCCCCTCTGCCCGATCCACCTGTAAGCTTCCAAGCTGAATGCTTTGCAGCAGCTCACCGCTTTCTGCCAACCAAAAAGAATAAAGTGCATCCACCATGGCACATACCGCATATGCCTCGCTGTTTTCTTCCGCTGCATGTACATGGTAAATCCGTTTGTAGCGTTCCAACTGTGCTGCTGCCCTGTTTACCAGGGCAGCAAATTCTGTTTGCGGAACATTTCCACCCCATACATCACGGTAGAACTCATATTCCACCATGGCAGTTATTCTCCGGCCCTGCTGCTGGCATAAACACCTGCGGTCTTGTTTTTGTATACATCCGCAATGCCCACGTTGCGGTAACCAAATTTATAAGCATCTGCATCGGGATTGTTTTGCGGGGTAATAATTTTGGGCGAAACATGCTTTTCAAACTGAATCAATGCAGGTTTGTGAATTACCATAAAGTTCAGTTCCTTTGCCGAAGCCGCCTTGGTGTAACCACCTGCTTCCTGTCCGTCTTTGCCGGTTTTCTGTTCAATGGCAGAATAGAATCGAGTCTGTGGCACCTGTGTCACCGTATCAAAACGGTTAAGGATTTCCCTGCTTTTGTTGGTGTCCAGATCCTGAATCATGCCATACAGGGTCGGGGTAATAAACAAATGGCGATCTTCCATCGGCACTTCCGCCTCATCCATCTGGGTTGTGGCAGTTCGCAGCGCCGCCAAAACCTCGGTACCATCTGCCAATGTTTCTTCCTTTTTGCCAATGCCGTCTTTTGCGTAGTATTGTGCAAATCGGAATGCATCCAGCTCCGGCACCACCTTTGTGCGGATAAACTCACTGGCCAATCGACCAAATGCAATGCCAGCGGTCTCGTCATTGTCCATGTTGTCCACCATAAACATACGGCCACGGTCAAAATTGCACTTAATGGTTTCGTTGGTAAGGGTAACATCACCCGAAACATAACCGCTGTTTCGGTCATAATCGCCCAAACCCTGCATCTCCAGCATCGGTACAATCATTTCTCCTGCATTGGCACCCTGTTGCGCCAAATCTGCCGCACCATCCAACTTTGCAGTCAAAGAAGCCACCTTGTATACCTCATCCAACAAAGGTACAAATTTTTTCGCCATAGTAATTGTGTTCGCCATAATCATTCTCCTTTTCTCTTGTTTATTGTTGTGTCAAACCAAATGCCGCCCGCAGCACTGCATCCTGTCTGGGCAGTGTTCCGGTTCCTGTGCCACTGGCATAAAGCGGCATAGTAATTTCCGCCTCAAACAGATAGCTATTTTCCTGTTTCAGCTGTTCCAAGGCTGCGCAAATTGCGTTCTCCTGCTGGTCGCTTTCCCGCAGCATATCCAGGTCAAGCATTGCCCGAATCGCCTTATTGCTGCGGCCCTTTGCTTTTCCAATCTCCCGTTCCAGGCGGTGCTCAAACTGCATGTCCTTCAGTTCCTTGGTGTGCTGTTCTCTGGAATAATAATTTTGTTCCATCTGCTGCTGTAAATCTGCCTTTTGCTGTTCGGTCAATGCAATTCCCAGCTGAGCCAAAATTTCAAAAATATCCACGTTAATCCTCCTTTTGTTGTTGCGGCATGTATTTTCTTCGGATTTCCTCCAAATCCTCTTCCCGCTGCCACGGCAGTCCGTATTTCCATGCCAGCGCAATCTCGGTCTTTAACATTCCCTGCTTTACCAGCTCCATTACTTCTTCCCATTCTTTGTCCTTGTCAAATAGAACTCCATCCCCCCAGCGCATACAAAATGCGTCGGCTTCCAATGCCTGCTCTGCCTGTGGCATCTTGCAGATACAGCCCAATCTACCACACAACTGTACCAGTTGTCTGATTGCTTGCTCCCACATCTGCTGCAAATCCTGAATGGTCAAGCTGTAATCACCCTGACTGCTGGTTACTTCGGTGGCGGTTCGCTGTGCCGCCTCCACTTCGCCTAAAATGCCTCGCTTTAAGCCAATCAGAGTTTCCACATTTCGCAGATATTCCCGTTTTCGTGCCAAAAAACTTTCCTGGCGCAGTTCGGGCGAAAAGATTGTCAGTCCTGTGGTTTCCGGGTCATCATCCAAGCCAACAAATAACCCTGCCGGCAGCACTTGTTCGCCATTTCGCTTTCTGCTCAACAAATCCGCAGATGCAAATACCCTGCTTTCTCCGTTTTCAAACTCTCTTGTAAGCTGCCGTTCATTCTGATTGATGTTATGAATTAAGCCGGTTGCCGCCGCGTATACACTCACAGCGTCAGAGCTGCCATCCACGCAATTTTCCATGGGTACTCGAACACTCACCAACCCCAAGCCATCCACATAGGGCAAAATCGTTTGTTCCGGTAAATTTTTATAAGCTTCTAACGTGGATAACGGCACCTGAATCCCAATGCTTTGCACATCCAAGCTGCGAAATAACTTATTTTCAATCACAAGCTGTCCCTGTTCGGTGTGGCGTCGCTCTAATAGGGTGTAATATGCCCCCTGTGCAAAACACACTTCTGCACTTCCCAAATCGGTAACATTGCCCGCAAAATCTCTGCCCAGTACGGTCACCATATCCCGCCGCATGGCAATAAACTCAAATCCCTCTGGTTTTGGAATGGGTTTAATCCATGCTTCACCGCCAATCAAAGCCAGCTGCATTGTCTTTTTTCGGATTGATTCCACCCGCTGTAAAAGTTCCTGAACAAACGGTTTGTTTTCACTGGCAGAAACCTGATACTCCGAAAAACACGCCCGTGTCAGTTTATGTACAATGGTATACGGCAACCGCTGGCAGGGATCTTCTTTTTCGGTAACCTGATCTTGAAAATACAAAGCAAACCAGTCCGCAATGGCACGCTGCATCTCCTCCGTGGTACATTCTCTTGTACCGGGATATGCCTGCTCAAAATGATAAATATTTCGATTTAACATCGCTTGCAGCATGCTCACATCCGCTCACCTTCTTTGCCTTGTTTTCGGTTGCATTTTCCTTGTAAGATTCGCTGTTTTAACCGCATCCCCTCCTGCAATCCTTGAATGTAAGCTTCCAGGCGCAAAATCACTTGTTCCTTCTGCTCCAGTTTCATCCTCAACTCCTGATTTTCCCGTATCAAATGCCGTCTTGCCCATTCCGGTAAAAACCGATTGTGCAGCCATTCATAAAATCTCTTCATCACTTCCCTCTTTCTGCCTCCTTTCTACGCACCACGTCGCTTCCAAATACGGCTTGTTGCATATCGTATTGCATCAATGTGGTGGTTGTTTGAATCGGGATACCCCTCTAAGATTTCGCCGGTTTGCGCATCACGCTCGTATTCGTATTCCGCAAACTCTCTTGCGGTATCGGGGCATCGCTGTGGGTCAATCCAAATGCAGCTCAAACTTTGCAGCCATTTCATTCCTGCCTTTACGCTGCCCGGGCCTTTTTCTGCCGCTCGGCAGGGCAATCCGGCCGCCCGATAATCTCCACAACTTTTTTCCTCTGCACTATCCGCCACCAAAATTTCTTCTCTTTGCGGGTCTTGGCATACCCCTCGTTTTTTCAAAATTTCTGCGGTTTCATTGTTTGGCGTGCGCCGCCGGGTCGCCTCATCCCAAATATAAAGAACCCTCCGTGCCGCATCGTAACAACAGCTGTTAAACGCCCACGGGTCCGGAAACCACCCCCAGTCCACACCATGTAACCTGCGTTCAAACCCTTCAATTAGCTCTTGTTCAATGGGTTGTAGCTTCAGGTTATCAAATACCTGGCTGCCGCTTCCCACAATTTCACCCAGATATTCATGGCGATATGCCGCTTCATTGGTTGCCTTTAAATGTTCTGCCTCTTCTAAAAATCGGCTGCCCAGCCATTCTGGGGGCAAATCCCGATAATCCGAATGCTGCACCAGTTTTCCGGTTTTGGCCTCTCTTGCGTATCGGTTGGCCCAGTTCCGTGCCATAGCGGGAGGATTGAAACTTTTAAAGCATAGAGTAAACCCTTGCCCACGCAGTAAGCTTTGTTCTGCATTTCGCACCTGTTCCGCACCAAAAAACTGGTCCAACTCCTCAAACCAAACCAATCCAATGCGACCAAAGGGTGGGCGAATGCTTTTTAGTTTGGTGGCATCGTCCAAGCCAAAACAATAAATTTTTTGACCGGTGGGCAAATAGGTCAATTCCAACTGACTTACCGACTGTTCAAAATCTTCTTCCATTCCCAGCTGCTCAATGGCCCATAACAACTGGGTCCAAACACTGGTTCGTAACGTGCGTGCCACTCGCCTTAAAGCCACTGCATGACAATCCGGATGTTGCTGCATCTGCCACAATAGTTCAATGGCCACAAAGCTGCTTTTTGCACTGCCGCGTCCTCCGGTTAAAACCAGTTCCTTTACCTTGCCCTCTCGTATTTGCTGATGCGCATGATAAAACGCAGGGCCAATCAACCGGCTCAGTAAACGCTGTTCCTCGGATTCATACATCATCCACCACAACAACCCTCCTTTTGTGCTGGGCATTGGTGCATTGCCGCTGTGCTTGAATTTTCGGCAGCATTTCCATGGCTTTCATCCGATGGCTCAAGGTCGGATACTGCAAATACTCTTCTCCGTTTTTGTCATATTCCGGATACGCCTTTTCTCCCATGGCAATGGTCATAAGCTCCTCTGCAATCCGTTCCATCATCGGGTCTTGGTTCTGTTCCTGTTGTTGCATCCTCTCACCTCCTTTCTGGGTTTTGCTCCCCGCATTGTAAGGTTAACACTCTGTTCGGGGGGCTTTCTAGGGTCAGTCTCTTGCTCCAATCACCAACAAGTCCACCGCTCGATTATGTACCCTCCGCAGCCAACGCTCATCGGTATATAGATCTTCTGCCATTTTGCTCCAAGTTTGTCCCAATAAATACTTTGCCCGCAACACCTGTCTGTGTTTTTCTTCCTTTACCTGCTCAATGGTTGTCCGAATTTCCGCCTGCTGTAGAATCGCCGTTTCCAATCGTTGCGCTAGCTGTTCCTCCAGTTCCATTACTTTCTCCACACTGCGCTCCAATCGGTGGCTATTTCCACTTTTACTTGTGGGCATATCATTTAGATATGGGGTAATATGTACCGCCATTTCTCGCAGCTCCTGCAATTCCATGGTTAATTGCTGCACTTCAAACAGTTGGCTGCGGTATCTGCGCAGCCAGTTGATTTTCTCTTCTCGATTCATTTCTTTTCTCCCGTTTTATACTCCATACATACCGGCAATAAGCAGATATTTTCCCCATCTCTGCGCCATCTGCAATGTTTACACGGCAGCCCTTGCTTCCGTTTCTTCTTCTGTTTTTTCATTGCGGTTGCTCCCTCCAAATCCAATTTCCCGAAAAATACCACTGTACCAGCATTTCATAAAATTCCGCTGCATCCTGTGCGTTGTGGTTCCACTGTTCAATTCCGCATCCTTTGCAGGCAACCAAAAAGGCCTGCTCTTCGGGTACAAATCGCCCACTTTCTTTTCCAATTCCAAACCACCCGGCCTGCTTCATTTTATCCTCCTTCGCTTTGACACAATTCGTGTCTTTATATAATAAAAAATAATTCAGACAATGCTTTTTGTCCGAATTTTCTTTGTTGGTTTGCATCATAGCACACATTCACGTTTCGTGTCAATACGTTTTGTGTATTTTCTATTTACAAAATCCACATTTCGTGCTATCATAATTCCAGAAAGAGGAGTGAACTACTATGGGCCAATTTGCATCTATTTTAAAACAATTACGCACACAAAAAGGGTTAACGCAACCCGAACTCGCTATGAAGCTGGGCATTAGCCGCAGTGCCATTAGTATGTATGAACGCGGTGAGCGTGAACCGGACACCGCCACCATGGAGGCAATTGCAGCCCTGTTTTCTGTGGATATGAATTATCTTTATGGTATGCCCACCGTAACATTCGACGACTTCACCTATGCCTTGCATAACGAAAGCCGAGAGTTAACCGAAGAGAACAAACAAAAACTATTAGAAATGGCGCGCCTATTCAAACTCGCGCAGCAGCACGAGTCCAACGAATCCTGACGCCGCCTGGGAGGGGCCGCATGTCATCTTTATCTGCTGTTTATCAGGATGTCCGTCAACTCGGCATTACACTAATTCCCTATTCCATCGGCTTTACCGATGCCGCAACGCTGGAAATGGACGGACGTTATGGTATTTTTCTTGATTTTGAACAATTTGAAACCATGGCAGATTATACCGCCGCACTTGCGCACGAAGTGGGTCACTGTGCCACAGGTGCAACTCATGCGGTGCGCAGTCCATTTGAGCTAATCGCACGGCACGAACATCGTGCAAACCGTTGGCATTACGAACGCTACCTGCCATTTTCTTATCTAAAATCTCTTATGGAACAAGGCTATACCGAACCTTGGCAGCTGGCAGAAGTCGCTGGCTGGCCGGAATCCACCATCCGTGCCGCACTGCATTATTATACCCAGTGCAAAGGGCTTACCTTTTGTTCTATCTAAAATAAAAA
>CALWNI010000046.1 GCA_944382775.1 uncultured Allofournierella sp. | reverse complement strand
AATCGACCCACATCTACCTTTGGTTGCCTTTTCCAAACGAGGAGACCCTCGCGATGTACTGGTGCTTCCGCAGGGCGTCTCTGACATTGATTTTGAAAAGCCCATTGGCTGTTCTTCTTTGCGCCGCCAGCTGCAACTTCGCACCCTATATCCACAGGCAAGCGTAGCCCCCATTCGAGGAAATGTTTTGACACGTCTTCGCATGTTGGATGAGGGCAAGTTTTCTGCTCTGGTGTTAGCAGGTGCCGGGCTATCCCGTTTAGGGCTGGAACACCGCATCCACCGCTATTTCGAACCGGAAGAAATGCTTCCCGCCGCAGGTCAGGCCATTTTAGCGGTGCAAGCCCGAGAAGGTGTGGACACCTCCTGCCTACAACTCTTTGATGATGCAGACAGTCGCGATTGCCTTATGGCAGAACGTGCGTTTGTTCGCACCTTAGACGGTGGCTGTTCTTCCCCTGTTGCAGCCTTTGCCACCCTGCAAGGGGATACAATTACCGTAAAGGGAATGTATGTATCGGCAAATGAAACCTTACATTTTGAAACCATCTGCGGCAAACGCGAGCAGGCCGAACTTTTGGGGGCAACCCTTGCCCAGCAAATGAGGAGGAAGTACCAATGAAAACAGGACAGGTAATTCTGGTAGGTGCCGGCCCCGGTGATCCGGAGCTGTTAACCATAAAAGGCCGTAAAGCCATTGAATCCGCTGAAGTTGTGGTATATGACCGTTTGGTGGGGCAAGCCATCTTTGACCTTATCCCCCCCACTGCCTAACTAATCAACGTGGGCAAAGCCGCTGCACAGCATACCATGCCCCAAGAAGAAATCAATCAGGTACTGGTAAAGAAAGCACTGGAAGGCAAGCGAGTAGTTCGCCTAAAGGGCGGCGACCCCTTTTTATTTGGTCGTGGCGGTGAAGAACTGGAAGTGCTTGCACAGCACGGCATTCCTTTTCAGGAAATCCCCGGTATCACCTCTGCCATTGCGGTACCTGCCTATGCGGGAATTCCCGTAACACATCGGGATTGCTGTTCTTCGGTGCACATTATCACAGGACATCAGCAAGCTGACAAACCGCTTGCCATCAATTTTGATGCTTTGGTACAAACCAAAGGTACTCTTGTATTTTTAATGGGCGTAAGTGCATTGGCTGAAATCTGCCAAGGTCTTTTGGATGCAGGTATGGATGCCGATATGCCCGCTGCCATTGTGGAAAAAGGCACCACACCCTTGCAGCGCCCCATTTTAGCTACCCTTTCCACCTTGCCGCAAACCGCACAGGCCGAACAGGTAAAAAGCCCTGCCATTATTATTGTGGGCAAGGTATGCGCATACGCTTCTCAGTTTAACTGGTTCGATGCGCTCCCCTTAAAAGGCAAGCGTGTCATTGTTACCCGTCCCAAAGAGCGGGCAGGAACCTTGGCAGAACGGCTGCGTGGTATGGGGGCTGATGTCATCGAATTCCCCTGCATTGAAACCCGACCTTTTGCCTCCTGCCCCGAAATGGAACAGGCAATTGCCAACATTCAAACCTACGAGTGGTTGGTCTTTACCAGTTCCGCCGGTGTGCAGACACTTATGAACCTGCTGGAGCGTACCAATCGGGATGTGCGTGCGCTCTGTCATGTAAAGCTGGCAGCGGTCGGGCCTGCCACTGCGGACGAGCTGCGCAAGCATGGCCTGCGTGCAGACCTAATCCCCTCGGTTTACGACGGCACACATCTTGGAGAATCGCTGTGTCAAGTAAATCCCACCGGAAAGGTGTTGATTCTGCGGGCACAAACCGCTGGGCATGAGTTAACCGATGCGCTGACACAACACAATATCGCTTATGATGACATTGCTTGTTATGAAACCTGTTACACCGCCCCCAATGCAGAAGAGGTGCGAAACCTGTTATTGCCCGATACAATCGTAACCTTTACCAGTGCTTCCACCGTAAAGGGCTTTGTTGCTGCCTTGGGCGAAGATACCGATTATTCAAAGATTGTTGCAGTTTGCATTGGTCATCAGACCGAGGCCGAGGCAAGCAAACACAATCTGCATACCGTTACAGCTGAAAAAGCCACCTTAGATGCGCTGATTCAACGAATTGTGGAAGGAGAACACCAATGGAATTAACACAAAGACCCCGCCGCCTGCGGAACAGCGATTCCATTCGCCGTTTGTGCCGCGAGACCAGACTCTCGCCCGATAGCTTGATTTATCCCATTTTTGTCAACGAAACCTTGAGCGGCAAACAGCCCATTGAATCCTTGCCCGGTCAATATCATTACGGGCTGGATGCTTTGCCCGAAGCAATTGCCGAATGTATTCAGGCCGGGGTAACCAGCTGTATTTTGTTTGGTATTCCCCAATACAAAGATGCGGTCGGCTCTTCTGCTTGGGATGAACAGGGCGTAATTCAAAAGGCCATTCAAACCATTAAAGCAGCTTATCCCGACTTTTATGTCATCACCGATGTGTGCATGTGTGAGTACACTGACCACGGTCATTGCGGTGTTTTGTGCCACCATACCGTAAACAACGACGCCACCTTGGAACTGCTTTGCAAAACGGCACTATCCCATGCAAAAGCAGGCGCTGACATGGTTGCACCTTCCGATATGATGGATGGACGAGTTGCCGCCATTCGTCACACCTTAGACCAAGCGGGATTTGAAAACATCCCCATCATGGCTTATTCCGCCAAGTATGCCTCCGCTTTTTATGGTCCGTTCCGTTCTGCTGCCGGTTCTGCCCCCTCGTTTGGCGACCGCAAGGGCTACCAGATGGACCCCCATAACCGCAAAGAAGCCCTAAAAGAGTGCGCTTTGGATGTGGAAGAAGGCGCAGACATCATCATGGTAAAACCCGCACTTTCTTATCTGGACATCATTCGGGAATGTTCCGATGCCTTTGATGTACCCATGGCCGCCTACTCAGTTTCCGGCGAATATGCCATGATTAAAGCAGCTGCACAGGCTGGTCTGGTAGATGAATATCGGATTATGTGTGAGTCGGCACTTTCGATCTTCCGCGCCGGTGCAAATATGCTCATCACTTACTATGCAAAAGAACTGGCACAAGCCATAAAAAAAGGAGATATTGGATAATGGATACATCTGCTGTTTTGTTTGAACGGGCAAAAAAAGTGCTTCCCGGCGGCGTAAACAGCCCGGTGCGCGCTTATCGTGCAGTGGGTCTGAACCCCCGTTTTATTGCAAAAGCGGACGGTGCCTACATCTGGGATGTGGACGGCAACCGTTATATTGACTATGTGTGCTCTTGGGGTCCCATGATTTTGGGGCACAACCACCCCTTAATTCGGGAAGCGGTGGAAAAAGCAGTACAGGACGGCCTTTCCTTTGGTGCTTCCACTGCACGAGAAGTGGAAATTGCCGAGTTAATGATTCAAATGGTACCCAACATTGAAATGGTGCGCATGGTAAACTCCGGTACCGAGGCTGTTATGTCTGCCCTGCGTCTTGCACGCGGTGCAACCGGTCGTGATAAAATCATTAAGTTTGAAGGCTGCTATCACGGTCACACCGATGCTATGCTGGTAAAAGCCGGTTCTTCCGCTGTATCAAAAGAGGGTTCCCCCAGCTCTGCCGGTGTGCCTGCCAATGTGGCAGCCGATACACTTGTGGCCCGCTATAACGATTTGCAAAGCGTACAGCAGCTTTTTGACCAGTACCCTGGGCAAATTGCCTGCATCATTGTGGAGCCGGTTGCCGCCAACATGGGTGTTGTTGCGCCTAACCCCGGATTTTTGGAGGGACTGCGCGCGATCTGCGACAAAGAAGGCGCTTTGTTGATTTTTGATGAGGTTATCACCGGATTCCGCCTGGCAAAGGGCGGTGCACAGGAATTCTTTGGCGTAAAAGCCGACATCGTAACCTTTGGTAAAATCATCGGCGGCGGTATGCCCGTTGGTGCTTATGCCGGCTCTAAAGAGCTGATGGAGCACATCGCCCCCTGCGGTTCTGTTTACCAGGCAGGCACTCTGTCCGGCAATCCGGTTGCTATGGCTGCCGGTCTGGCACAGCTTTCCTATTTAAACAGCCATCCGGAAGTATATGAGGTAATTGCTTCCAAGGCGGTTCAGCTTGCCAACGGAATGCGCCAAGCCGTTGCCGAAACCGGTGCAAATGTTCGTATCAATCAAATTGGCAGCTTGGTTGCACCGTTCTTTACCGCTGATTCGGTTGAATCTTTTACCGATGCAACCAAGAGCGATTTGAACAAATACGCCGCTTACTTTATGAACATGCTGGAACAGGGGGTTTATCTTGCTCCCGCACAGTTTGAAGCAATGTTTGTTTCCTACGCTCACACCGATGCCGATATTGAAAACACCATTCTGGCTGCAAAAAATGTATTGCAGAAGTTGGTAAAATAAACATTAAAAACAAAAGCGAACTGATTGGATAAATCAGTTCGCTTTTTTATATGTAATAACCTTAAATCTGATTGTTCTACAAGTTTACATTTGCATTTCGATGCTTATTATAATCCTAAATCATATTTAGCCTTAATATAACTTTTGCATACACCGACTCAACATCTACAAACGGATTGTTCCAGCAGCGACTATCCGTTGAATAATTGCGATTATCGCCCATAACAAACAGCTTCCCTTCTGGCACCTTGAATTGTCCATCATGTAAACCAAGATCCATTTCTGCCAGATAGGGCTCATCATATTTTTCTCCGTTTATAAAAACTGCCCCGTCTAACACAGTTATATCATCACCCGGGATTCCAATCACTCTTTTAACCAATCGTTCCGTATATTCTTCGTGATTAAATACAATAATATCTCCTCGTTCCGGAATTGGGTCTGTCAGCAAATAGCTTAATCTCCAACCAATTAGAAACGATTTTTCTTTTATTGTAGGTTTCATACTTCCAGTAGGCACAAAAATTAGAACGAAAAAAACTTTTAACAGCAAAAATATTACTGCCATAAGCATTAAGAGCTGCTTGCCATCCTTATATAAGGATTTAAGTTTTTCATTTCTCATATCACTTATTTCCTTTTAATATTTAATTTGTTTCAACGAAAAATCATAAAAAACAAAATTTATAGAATCCATTATAGACAAATCAGCCGTTTTCTTCAACTTAATCCATAATTATGCAACAATTTCACAAATTCTTCCTACAAATACCGTCGATAAACCTCACATCCGTTTGAATTGCCCATATAGCGGAATCCATTTCGTTCGACAATTCGTTTTGTTGCCAGTTGTTCCGGTACACATTCAATCACAAGAGATTTTGTCTTGGTTTTCGCATCTTGAATGAAAGCCTCTGTAAGTTCCTGTGCATAACCTTTGTGCCAATACTCTTTGGCAATTACCCAACCAATCTCGTAAGAATCTTGTTCATAAGGGTGATAAATTACATATCCAATAAAATCACCTGCGTGGGTATCAACCGCATAAATCAAAGGTACGTTACATAATCCTGCTGATTGCAAAAACTTCTTCGTTTTTTCTTTGGAGTAAGGCTCTTCTAAATATCGCATTACCTCTGGATCTATTAAAAGCTTCCATAATTGCTCTAGGTCTTTTTCTTGAAAATTGCGGATATTTAGCCTGTTTGTTTTTATTTCCACTACCATTGCACCCCTTATTTTAAACTTTAGGTAACTTTTTGAGTCTTTTCTTGACAAACCTTTTCCTCTATCTTAATATATAGATAATCTATATATTAAGAGGTTCTATATATGTCAATTGATAAAAGCTTGCTTACCGGAAGTACAACCACACTTATTTTAAAATTGCTGGAAGAAAAAGACATGTATGGTTATGAAATGATTGAAACATTAGCGCAAAAATCAGACCATACCTTTGATTTAAAAGCCGGCACTCTATATCCTATTTTACATAATCTCGAGAAAAAATCGCTGGTTGAATCCTACGAAAAAAAAGCGGATAACGAGCGGCTGCGAAAATACTACCATCTTACAGAAAAGGGCAAAAAATTGTTGGTTGAAAAGCAACAAGAATGGATTTCGTTTTCTTGTGCTGTAAACAAAATTTTAAACGGAGGGCTTGGTTATGCAACCATATCATGAAATTAAATCGTATTCCGAGCAGGTAGTTTCCAACATTCGGTGGAAAAAGGCGCGTGCAATGATTGCCACCGAGATTGAAAACCACCTGTGCGACCAACGCGATGCCTATCGAAAGCTTGGCGATGACCTAGATACTGCCACAAAAAAATCCATTGAACAAATGGGCGACCCTATCTTTTTAGGAAAAGAACTGGACAAAGCACATCGCCCCAATTCTCAGCTTTTATCCATTCTGTTTATTGGGGTTCTTTTGTCCTTGGGATTGGTAATTCAATCCGCTCTCTGTTCCATTTCCAACACCACTAGTACCATTTCCATTTTATCTTATATTATCGCATTCGGACTATGCGTATGCTGCTATTATATCGATATTTTTCATTTATTGCACCATGCCAAATTCCTGTATCTTTTTGCTCTTGTTGTTTCTGTCTTTGCTCTTTTCATTGCCACACCGGTTAGAGGTGTTCGCATGATTTCTTTTTCCGGCATTACAACTTCATTGTCATTTCTTTCCCTTGTTTTTCCAATCATTTACGCAGCTTTTTTATACAGTATGCGTTCCCAAGGATTACGAGGGCTAATTTTGTCGGCACTCGCCTATTTTCCGCCTGCACTTATTTTGCTTGCAATTCCAACGATATCTGGCTGGATTCTATATACCGTTAGTACTTTGATTTTACTTTCCCTCTGTGTTAAGCACTCATGGTTTGGTTTTATAAAATCCCCTAAATCGGCTGCTGCCTTGATGGGGTTTGTACTGGCTGTTTGTACGATAGGTCTTGCCGTATCAATTCATTCTTATTCCACCATACAAGCCTTTTTCTTTCCACAACAAGATCCCTACAACGGTGGCCTTGCTTCGCTTCTTTTACAAGAGGTTTTGCGCAATTCGGTTTTGTTAGGAAAAGGATATCCGTTGCAGCAACTTGAAACCATTGCCACATTGCCGGGTATTCAATCCAATTACAGCCTTGTCTATCTCATCTATCAGTTTGGATTCCTTGCGTTTGGCGGTATTGTTTTGCTCACCCTACTCTTTTGCGCCTGGTGTATTTATAAAGTATACAAGCAAAAAAGCTTTTTAGGTGCACTCCTTTCCACTGCCGTTTTCATGCCTTTTGTTTTGCAAATCTTCTTTGCTTGTACCGCTGCTGTTGGTTATCTGCCTTCGTCCTCTTTTTCCTTCCCGTTTTTCTCTTATGGAAGCACTGCATTGTTCCTAAATGCCGCTTTGCTTGGTTTTATGCTTTCAATCTTTCGGGATAACGAAATTCTTGCCACTTATTCGATTTCTACACACTAAAAACTTTTCCGAAAAATTGCTTGAAATGCCTTTGTTTCCGGTAAGAATATTTGCATTCTTTCGTATTTTTCGGTATACTAAATGAAATGCATTAAAATAACATCAAAGCGAGGAACAACAATGCTTTCTGTTAATGACGTAAGTTTGCAATTTCAAGGCAACACTCTCTACAAGCATGTGGATTTAAACTTTATTCCCGGCAACTGCTACGGCATCATTGGTGCCAACGGTGCAGGTAAATCCACACTGTTAAAAATCATTTCCGGTGCAATTGAGCCCACCACCGGCACAATTTCCATTGGCAAAGACGACCGTATGAGCGTATTGGAACAGGACCACTACAAGTACGATGAATTCCCGGTTATGGAAACCGTTATTATGGGTAACCGTCGTTTGTACGATGTAATGAAAGCCAAAGACGCTTTATATGCAAAAGAGGATTTTTCGGAAGAAGACGGTGTGCGTGCCGGTGAACTGGAAGCTGAATTTGCCGAAATGGGCGGCTGGGATGCCGAAACCGAAGCAAGCCAGCTGCTTTCCGGTCTGGGTTTGCCCACCGATTTACACTACGCTCAGATGGAAAATCTGGACGGTCGCCAGAAGGTTAAGGTTTTGCTTGCAAAAGCACTGTTTGGCCAGCCTTCCATCATCTTACTGGACGAGCCCACCAACGGCTTGGATATTGAATCCATTGATTGGCTGGAAGAATTCTTGATGGACTACTATGGCACCATTATTGTCGTTAGCCATGACCGCCACTTCCTGAATGCCGTATGTACCCATACCGTTGACATTGATTACAACAAGGTGCAGATGTATGCCGGCAACTATGACTTCTGGTATGAATCCAGCCAGTTGATGCAGCAGTTAATCCGCAACCAGAACAAGAAAAAGGAAGAAAAAATCAAGGAACTGCAATCCTTTATTCAGCGTTTCTCTGCAAACAAGTCCAAGTCCAAGCAGGCTACCAGCCGTAAAAAGATTCTGGACTCCATTCAGCTGGAAGAAATGCCCGCATCTTCTCGCCGTTATCCCTTTGTTGGCTTTGACCCCGAGCGTGAAGCAGGCAAAGATATTTTGTTTGTAGAAGGCATTAGCAAAACCATTGACGGTGTCAAGGTTTTGGATAACGTGAGCTTTACCGCCAACAAAAACGACAAAATTGCTTTTGTTGGCGAAAACGAAGTTGGTATGACTGCCCTGTTCAAAATTTTGATGGGCGAAATGGAACCCGACTCCGGTAGCTTTAAATGGGGTGTTTCCACCAGCCAGAGCTACTTCCCCCAGGATAACTCTGCTTTCTTTGAAGGCTTTGAAGGCAACTTGATTGAGTGGTTGCGTCAATACAGCCCCGACCCCACCGAAACCTTCCTGCGTGGTTTCTTGGGCCGCATGCTTTTCTCCGGCGACGAGGTTTACAAGCCCGCCCATGTATTGAGCGGTGGTGAAAAGGTACGCTGCATGCTGTCCCGCATGATGATGTCCCACTCCAACGTGCTTGTTTTGGACCAGCCCACAAACCATCTGGACTTGGAAAGCATTCAGGCTCTTTCCAATGGTTTGGCTGCTTTCAAAGGCAACCTGCTGTTCTCTTCTCACGACCACCAGTTTATCGATGAAATTGCAAACCGCATCATCGAGATTCCCTTGGGTCAAGAGGGCTGCTTGGACCGCACCGGAACCTTTGAAGAATTCCTTGCTTGGAAAAAAGAACGCAATTTGTAATTGCTTTTTTGTATTACAACAAACGCCATGACGATATCGTCATGGCGTTTGTTTTTGGTTTATTCCGTAATGTTCATCAAACGACGGTAAAAAATGATTGCTACAACAGCAGCCAGTACTTCCGCTGTTGGGAATGCAATCCATACCCCATCCAGCCCCCAAATACCGGAAAAAATCATGGCCAAAGGCGGAATTACAATCAGCTGGCGAATCAGCGAAATACTCAGCGATGCTGCGCCTTTACCCAATGCCTCAAAACAACCGGATAGCACAATGCCCACGGTAGAAACCAAAAATCCCAAGCTGGTAATGCGTAACATGGGAATCCCCAAAGCCAACATATCGGCATCTGCATCGAATAACCCCATAATTTGACCGGGGAAAATCCAGAACAATGCGGTTCCTACCGCCATAATGATGGCCGTAATGACCATGCTCCAATGAATTACCTGGTGCATGCGGTCTTTTTTCCCTGCTCCGTAATTATAGCTTACCAACGGTCGCATTCCTTGAATTAACCCGGCAGCAGGCATATAAACAAACATTTGCAGCTTACAATACAATCCAAACACTGCCACAGCCAGTGTGTGCAGTTCTGCTAATAGTGCATTTAACACGCCTACCAATATACTTGGCATTGCGGTCATGGCTGCGGACGGTATGCCAACAGCATACATGCTTTTGGCAATCTCTGCATCCGGTTTCATTTCTTTTACTGAAACTTCGATTCCGGTATCGGTGCGGATAAAATACAAAATTGCTAAACCACAAGCCGTAAACTGACCTGCCACCGTTGCAATGGCTGCACCGTTGACCCCCATAGCCGGCACGCCAAATTTACCAAAGATAAAAATTGGGTCCAGAATAATATTTACAATGGCTCCTACACCCTGCAGTATCATGGGAATCACCATATTTCCCACCGACTGAAATAGCTTTTCAATGTAAATATGATACAAGCTGCCAAACGACAGGGCAATTACAATACGGGTATAACCAATGCTCATCTGAAGCACATTGGGGTCTTTTGTAAACATTTGTAAAAAGGGTTTTGCCCCAAATATACCAATCAATACAAATAACAATGCGTGCAGGGTGGTAAATACCACACCCATAGAGGCGGCTTTTCCCACATTTTGGCGGTTTCCCTGCCCTAAATTGCGTGCGATATACGCATTGGCACCTACCCCAAAGCCTACCGCCACCGCAAGCACTAAATTTTGCAGCGGATACGCCAATGATACCGCGGTAAGTGCATCATTGCTGAGTCTTGCAACAAAAATACTATCCACCACGTTATACATGGATTGAATTAGCATGGAAATAATCGGCGGAATTGACATGCTTACCAGCAATGGAAATACCGGCCGTGTTCCCATTGGATTTTGCGTGTGATTCATAACATTCTCCTTGCATAAAAATAGAGCTATATATCTTGCCTGTTTGGAATCAGAAACAGGAAAATATATAGCCCTAGCAGAATCATTGACTTATAAAAGTAAATTTGCAGACAAATGCTATAATAACACTCTTTTGCATGCCTTGTCAAGCAAGAATTATTGCAGCAGTTGAATATTTCCAAGTAGCGGCAATGGTTTTTCCTGCTCTTGAACTGCATAAATTAACCCCATAACCCAAAGCACAAATGCTACAAAATTCATTAAACCAATAATCACCAATGCAATCCAACCTAACAGCGGAATCCAACCCACCATGCGGGAAGCAATATTCAAAACAATGGCAAACAAATTCACCACCAAAGCCTGATTCAGATGAAACTTTGCACCTTCACGATCTCCGATAAAATAGGCTACAAACCAACCCAACAGGGTTAAATATGCTACAATGCCGGTTACTTTACGGTTCATTGTTTTTCCTCCTTTTAATATTCTTTTATAAAACCAATTATAGCAAAAGTCATTCTTTTTTTCAATTGGAAGGCTACCTTGCTATTCTTTTGCATTGCGGTATATAAACGGATTTATTTTTGCACAATCCGGATTATTTACGCATACCATAAGCCAAAAGCGAGGTGTTATAATATGAATTATTTATCCAATACCGTTGATTTCTTTTTGGGTGCTGTAGGTGCAAAAGGATTCCACGGCTATTTCCGCGAACTTGATCGAGAGCCCGGAATTCAGATGCATTTAATCAAGGCTGGCCCAGGATGCGGAAAAAGCACCCTGATGCGCAAGTTATCCCAAGCAAGCCCTCTTCCTGTGGAGCATATTCATTGTTCTTCTGACCCCGATAGCTTAGATGGTGTAATTTTTCAAACTCCTTACGCTGCTGTTATTGATGCCACCGCCCCTCATGTATTGGAACCGGAATATCCCGGTGCTGCACAGCAAGTCATTGATTTATATCATACCATGAATGCGGATATTTTAACTGCACAGCAAGGTGAAATTGTGGCACTGTTCTACCAGTGCAAAGCCTTGCAAGAGCGTGCAGCTCGTTACATTTCCACCGCCGCCAATTTACTGGAAGACATCCGCCGCAGCGCATTGCCCGTTTTGGATTTGGCGAAACTGGAACGCTACAGCGACCGCTTGGCACATCGTTATCTGCCTCATACCGATGGCGTGGGCAGCGAACGGATTCGCTTGTTAAGTGCAATCACACCAAAAGGTCACATGGTATTTTATAACACGGTATCTGTATTGGCGGCCCGCAAAGTGGTACTGCACGACGCCTACAGCGCAGCTGCTCCACTAATTTTAAAGCGGTTGCGTCAACATGCACTGGATCGTGGCTATGAGATTATCACCTGCCCTTGCCCCATTCATCCCGATACCATTGACCACTTGTTTATTCCTGCACTGAATCTGGCCTTTTTAACAAGCAATTCTTGGCACACCATGTGTTTTGACGAACAGAAAAACATTCACTGTACCCGATTTGAGCAAAACGACACCTTGAAGCATTGCAAAAAACGCCTGCGTTTTAATCGCAAAGCCGCAGAAGAATTGCTGCATCAGGCAAGCATTGCCCAGCAAGAAGCCAAACATCAGCACGATTGTTTGGAAAACTATTATAAGTCTGCCATTGAATTTTCTCAGGTTGATGAAATTACCACCTCGTTGATTCAAAAACTAATTACAAACGCATAAAAGCGTGCTCTGTTCCGCTGCCTCCATTTATGATACAATGATAAAAATACGCTTATAAATGGAGGCGGCACATCTTGGATTCCATTCATCTATCGGTTCGGGAACTTGTTGAATTTTTAATGCAAACCGGCAGCATCGACAGTCGTTTCACCGGCTTCGACCGTGCAATGGAAGGGGCGAGAATCCACCGCAAGTTGCAAAAGCAGGCCGGCCCGGAATATCAAGCTGAGGTCTATCTGAAACAGGAATACACCATTGAAGAAATAACCTATCAGATTGATGGACGAGCCGATGGTGTTTTTGTAAACGAAAACAATATTACCACAATTGATGAAATCAAAACCGTTACCGTTCCGCTTTCGCATATTCAAGAGGATTCCTATCCCGTGCACTGGGCACA
>CALWNI010000045.1 GCA_944382775.1 uncultured Allofournierella sp. | reverse complement strand
TTTGCAATGAAAAAACAATGTAGTTTAAACCCTTGTACTTGTGGGCCATACTGAAAATATACATGGATAAGAACAAGGGGGAAAACAGGCATGGGGTACCGATTTAAAGGCTTTTCACGTTCGGCAGCAAAAATGCTGAATCAGGCACTGTTGCTTGCAGGAGAGCGTGGACACCAGCAAGCAGGTACAGCGCATATTTTGCTGGCAATTTTGCGTGTGGGAAATTCGCCGGCGGCGATGCTGTTGCAACAAAAGAATATTACCGAAGCAAAGGTATTGGGCAAAATCAATCAGATGCAGGGTGGAGCAAGCCGTCGCCTTACGGCACGGGACTTTTTGCCGGAGGCCTGCAAAGCGTTGGACTTTGCCATATTAGGGGCACACGCAGCCCGCATGAAAGAGGCCCAAAGTGAGCATATTCTTTGTGCAATTTTGGAGGATAGCAACTGTACTGCAAGCCAGTGGATTTTAGGGTTTCGGGTCGATTTGGTAGAACTGGCACGGGATTGCAGGCAGTTGTCGGGTCAGCTGGTACTGCCGCTGCCCCCCAAACCGGTCAGCAATGTGGGCAGAAGCAGCAAATCCAGCGATAAATACGGCAAAGACTTGACACGCTTAGCCATGGAAGGCCAGCTGGACCCGGTTGTCTGCCGTGAGTCTGAGCTGGAACGTATGATAGAGATTTTATGCCGCAGGCAAAAAAACAATCCCTGTTTGGTGGGAGAGCCCGGCGTGGGCAAAACTGCATTGGCAGAGGCGTTGGCGCAGCGTATTTCAATGGGGCAGGTACCCGAACCGCTGCGGGGCAAGCGATTGTTAAGCTTAGATGTGGCATCGCTGGTGGCGGGAACCAAATACCGCGGCGATTTTGAAGAGCGATTCCGCAATTTACTGGAAGAGGTATCCCGTGACAAATCCACCATTTTGTTTGTGGACGAAGTGCATATTATAGTGGGGGCAGGTGCAGCCGAAGGCTCCATTGACGCTGCAAATATTTTAAAGCCTATGCTGGCTCGTGGTGATTTGCAGGTAATCGGTGCAACCACACAGGAGGAATATCGCCGCTGTATTCAAAAAGATGCGGCCTTGGAACGTCGGTTTGGTCTGGTTCATGTGGAAGAACCAAGCCCTGCACAGGCTGTGCGTATTTTGCAGGGTCTGGCAAGTCGGTATGAACGATATCATCAGGTGCATCTGCCGGAAAAAACACTAAAAACGGCGGTGGAGTTATCGGTGCGATACCTTCCGGGTCGTTTTTTGCCGGATAAGGCCATTGATTTAATTGATGAAGCGGCGGCTTCGCTGCGTATTCGTGGTCAGTGTGGTACAGGGATACAAACCCTAACACCGGAGGATGTGGCACAGGTGGTGGCACGTGCCAGCGGAATACCGGTGCAGCGTATCAGTGAGGCGCAGCGTGAAAAGTTACAGGGATTAGAACAACAGCTGCAAAAAAAGGTTGTGGGGCAAGCAACCGCAGTTAAGGCGGTGGCAGCGGCCATACGGCGGGCTTCCACTGGTTTACAGGATGAGCGGCGGCCCATGGGTACCATGCTGTTTTTAGGGCCTACCGGTGTTGGAAAAACCCACTTAGCACGGGCTTTGGCGGAATTGTGGTTTGGTACCGAAAAGGCCTTGATTCGCTTTGATATGAGCGAGTATATGGAGGCACATGCCACCGCAAAGCTGATTGGTGCACCTCCCGGCTATGTGGGGCACGGCGATGGGGGCTTGCTGACCGAAGCGGTGCGGCGCAGACCCTACGCCGTGGTATTGTTTGATGAAATTGAAAAAGCTCACCCGGATGCACAAAATCTTTTGCTGCAAATTTTAGAGGATGGGCAGTTAACAGATTCAATGGGCAACAAAACAAATTTTCGCAATACCATTGTGCTGCTCACATCCAACTTAGGGGCAAGATATCTGTGTGGACAGCACAACAGCGTGGGATTTCAAAGCGGCGATGAAGCCAAGCAAGCCCATCAAAAAGAGCTTGCACTGGAGGAGGCAAAGCGGTATTTCCGCCCGGAATTACTGGGGCGCATGGACGAAACGGTTGTGTTTTCGTCGCTAGCCCAGGCGGATTTGGAGTGCATTACCGAGCAGCTGCTGTTAGAGCTGGAGCAGCGCGCCAAACGCAGGGGATATGAATTGACCCACACCCCGGAAGTAACCAAAGAGCTGGCCCGGCGAGGGAATATGGCGTATGGTGCCCGTGAATTGCGGCGGCAGGTGAGCCGTGCAGTGGAGCAAGCCTTGGCAGACAGTATTGCCAATGGGCAAGCACAATTTGGGCAAAGTTTTACCGCCTGCATACAGGATAATCAGGTGATTTTACAAAATGATTCCTTGCCGCAAGCGGTTGCTTGTGCGATAGAACCAACGGCAGCAGTGGGATAAAAAATCCCCTTGGTATTTTTATAATACCAAGGGGATTTTCAATGATTATTCGCCTTTTAAAAATGCTAGCAGTTCTGCGGCGTTTTCATCGGGCTTTACCTTTTCTTTTGCCCATACAATGCAGCCTTGCTCATCAATTAAATAGGTAGTGCGAACCACACCCATGCTTACCTTGCCGTATAGCTTTTTTTCTTTCCATACATCGTAGGCTTGAATTGCCTGCAATTCAGGGTCAGACAACAGCACAAAGGGCAGGTCATATTTTTGCGCAAACTTTAAATGAGAGGCAACACTGTCTTTGCTGATGCCAATTACCACCACATCCTGTGCGGTAAAGTCAGGGTAGCTTGTGGCAAAGGCACAGGCCTGACGGGTGCAACCGGGGGTGTTATCACGAGGATAAAAATAAAGAACTACCTTTTTGCCGGCAAAGTCGCTCAAGGTTACGGTGTTACCGTCTTTGTCAAGCAGGGTGAAATTAGGGGCTTTGGTTCCAATTTGCAACATATCAATACGCTCCTTTGTATAAAAATCAAATTATGCTTGTGCAGTAGGGTCAAGCAGAAATACCAGATGCTTTGGGGTGGAATGTTCCGGAGAAAATAAAAACCCAAATCGGTCAAATCCTTGCAGTTGCTCGGGTGTTTGGCATTGGTGTTCGGCGGCATAGCGAACCATAGAACCCCGTGCCATTTTTGCCATGGTGGCTTTTTCTACAATCTTTTCGCCGTTTTTCTGGCCAAAGGTTACCTGGATGAAATCCACATGGGCAGGTAGATGCTTTTCGATGCATTTGCTGTACTCTTTGGAGGCCAGGTTCACAATGCAATTTGTTTCACAAGCAAGAGCCTTTGCCAACTGGTCGCCCCAATAAGCGTAGAGGGTTTTGTGGGTAAAGTGCATCGGTTTTGCCTGCATCTCCAAACGATAGGGAACAATGCCGTCCATGGGGCAAAGCAGCCCATAAAAACCGGATAAAATCCGCAGATGTGTTTGCACATAGTCCAGTTCTTGCTGGGTAAATACCTGCGGTGCCATGTATTGATACTGAATTCCTTCGTATGCCAGCAGTGCAGGGGTGAGATTGCGCTGTAAATGCATGGTTTGCAGCCGCTGAATGTTTTGCTGTGCAATGGAATCGTTGCAGTTCCACAGGGTTTGCAGTTCGGCAGCGGTTAATCCTTGCAGGTATTGCTTTAATGTTTCGGCTTGGTCTAAAAATTGCGGAAGCTCCTGCCAGGGCAGAGAGTCGGTGTCCACATTCATTTTTTTAGCGGGGGAAATAATAAATTTCAAACCATACCTCCCTTGCGGCAAATGCCTGCCGCAGATTACATGTTTTTCAATTTGCGAATATCATCGCCTAAGAACAGCACCGGTTCACAGCTGCCGCCCAAACGGCTGGCGATTTTTTCGGTATAGCGAACCTCAAAGGCCTTGCCGTCCACAATGTTGGTGGTGTAAACGGTGGGGCGTTTTTCAAGCAGACGGGTATTCAATAAGTTATAAAGACAGCTGAGCATGTAAGGGTTTACATATTCGGTACCCAAATCGTCCAGAATGAGCAGGTCGGCTTCCATTACGGCTTCCAACAAAGGGGAATGGTCGGCAAAGCGGTCCCGCTCCAGCTGGCTGAATAGGCTTTGTGCACTGATGTATACCACATTATAGCCTTTATCCAGTACGGTTTGGGCAATGGCTAAAGCTGCATGGGTTTTGCCCAGACCTGCATTGCCGCAAAGCAGAAGATTTACGCTTTTCATATCAAAATGATTGGCGTACTGTTGCAAAAACTCCAGATTTTCACGCATAAGCGTGCGGATGTTTTCCCCGGTTACAGGGTCTTTGGCGTTGGGATACAGCGAAAGGTCCATGCTGTCAAAGCTGGAAAGGCTCAAGGGGGATTCGTCGCTGATTTCTTTGCGGCGCAGTTCGCGGGCAAGCTTGCCCACACAGCTGCACAGTTTGCCGTTTACCATACCGGTATCTTTGCAGGTTTGGCAGGTGTATTGCGGTGAAAGGCTCTGTGGCCCGTAACCGTTTTGAGCAAGCAGTTGTTCCAGCTGCTGCTGCGCTTGCAGGCGTTGTTGTTGCGCTTGTTGTACTTGTTCGGTGCCGGCACCTTTGGCGGCCAGTTCCATGGCTTTAAACCCCAGCAGGCGAACGTTATCCTCCATGGACAACAAAGTCGGAATGGCGGCTTCCGCTTGCTGGCGCCGTTGGGTGGCTAGCGTTACGGCCTTTTGCCGTCGGCTTGCAACTTGCCGCATGGCCTCGCGGTACAGTTCGTTTTTTGTACGCATGGATTAGTCCTCCCGTTTTAAGCGCAGCGGACGGCGTGTGGGTCGCTGCAAAATATCGTTTTCACTGGGGGCAGAGCGGTCAACACGAATGTTGGCACCTTCCAGCGAACCATTGCCACGGGCATCGGCAGGGGTACGCCAGCCCTTTGCGTGCCAACTTTTTAAAATACCATTGATGTATTTGGGGTCTTTGCTGCCGTTGCCGTGCAAAATGGCTTCTTCAATCATGGTTTCCGAATAGCCGTATTCTTCAAACCAGCGGCGAATGCAGCGTTTGTCCGCCATGGTTAGGGCCTCGGCGGGGATATCCAGCATGGCGGCAACCTTTGCTTCCCGCAGGCCGCGCTCTTTTAATAAGAAAAGATAGGTTTCGGCTTCCTGGCCGGTGGTAATGCCTTCGGCACTCCAGCGGTCCAGCTCTCGTTCCAGCTGCGAAACATTGTGGCGGCCCTGGCTTGCAATATGGGCAGCACAAAGCAGAATCACATCCACGGGAATGCTTTCGTTCACATACAGAGAAACCAGCCGTTGAATGTCTTTCTGCCCCAAAGAGTGCCCTAAGTATGCCTGTGCTTCGGTGGCTAAGGTGCTGACCATGGGGTCACGCAGGGCAGCCATACGGAACTCTTCGGCAGTAAGGGGAGGCTGCTTTTTTGCAACAGGAGCAACCGGCAAAGTGTTGTGTTCGATTTCAAGTAAGCCCACACCGTGCCAAAAATCCAGTGCTTTTTGGGCGGCTTGTACATTTTTCAGGTTTAAAGCATGGGCAATGTCTTTGGGGTCGGTGCTGTGGGTAGCAAGGATATACAAAGCCACACGCATATGGTCGCCGGTGGCACGGGTCAAGTTGGTGAAAATCAGCTGTGGTACGGCAATGGAATCACCGGTTTGGCTGCACAAACGATAGGTCATAACAAGAAGGACTCCTTTATAGTAACCACCGCAAACGAGGTGCGGCTTGCAGTCGAAACAGGCACAGAGAAGAACAAATTCTCTCTGTGCCTGCTGCTTTCTGTATTAAGAATACCATAAAAACCGCAGGCTGACCATATTTTTTGCAGAAAATGCGGTCATGTTGCGGTTTGCTTTTTGCTGTTGTATAATAAATAAAATTTTAATATTCCCATTAACAAAAAGAAATGGAAGGAAACCGCAATGAAGAAAATTGGTATGATTGTTGCCGTTGAAATGGATGCACTGCACAAGCGATACGGCGCAGCAGACGAAACCGTGGAAAAAGCAGGCTTTCAGATTTTGATTTATCATAAGCCCACCTTTGATTTGTTTGTGTTGGAGAGCAAAGCCGGCGAAATTGCCGCCACTGCCGCCACACAGCTGCTGATTAGTGCGTACCAGGTGGATTTGATTGTAAACTTTGGTGTGGTTGGCGGATTGACCGATGCCATTTCCAAGCACCGCATCTGCGTGGTTGAAGATGTGGTACACTATGATTTTGATACCTCGGCGGTGGATAACTGCGAGGTGGGTCGCTATCTGGATCAGCCGTCGGTATACATTCCCACCACAAAGACATTGGTGGACTTTGTAACCCAGCAATTCCCCAATGTGGTGCCGGTTCGGTGTGCATCCGGCGATAAGTTCATTGCAGAGGCACAGCAAAAAGCGGCAATGCATGAAAAATTCCAAGCCGATATCTGCGAAATGGAAGCCGCAGGTATTGTGATTACCTGCCAACGAAACCACATTCCTTGCCTGCTGATTAAAATGGTGGCAGACGGCATTGAAGGTGGCGCAGAAGAGTTCTGGCAGGAGAAAGAGCGTTCCTCTATGGTGTGCTTAGAAACTCTGGACGCTGTACTGGAAAGCTATACCTTACAATAAAAAACAAACAGCATTGTTTGCCCGTTGTTTGGCAGACAATGCTGTTTTTTGTTAGATCACCAGTTCGTATAAGGTGGCATCTTGAATGGAAAGGGTGCGCAAAAGTTGTTCCGCTTGGGTACGGTTGGCGGGGGGTTCTCGCCATGCAAGCCCACACCCGGCGGTAATTGTGGTGGGAACCGGAATCAAACGACCGGAAAGGCCGCTGTTGGCCGCAGCCGATTCAAAGGTTAAAGCCGAAGCGGTGGATTCAAAGGCAATGACAAGTTGCAATTCGCGGGGTCTCATGTTTCCTCCATAGATAAAGTGGTAAGGGCGTCAATGGCGGCATCCACTTCTTGCTCGGTGTTGAAATAGCTAAAACTAAATCGAACGGCACCTTGCACCTGGGTTCCCAGTGCTTTGTGCATAAGGGGGGCGCAATGTGCACCGGGGCGGGTTTGGATGTCAAACCGCTGAGCCAGTTCATCGCTGACCAGTGCCGAATCCCAATTGCCCAAATTGAGCGAAACAACGGGGGCACGTTCGGTAGTGGAAAAATCTCCATAGCATACAACGCCGGGCAGATTGCGGATGCCTTGGTAAAACCGCTGTGCCAAAGCCTGTTCTTTTTGGCGTATGCAGGCAAGGCCGATTTCCTCCAGCCAGCCAAGGGCGGCATTCAATCCAGCGATGCCGTGTCCGTTTAAGGTGCCGGCTTCCAAAGCGGTGGGCATTTGATATGGATGCTCTCGGTCAAAGCTATGGATTCCACTTCCGCCCACCATAAGGGGGCGCAAAGAAAGGGCAGGGTCTACGCACAGGCCGCCGGTTCCCTGTGGGCCAAGCAATCCTTTGTGCCCGGTAAAGCAAAGAACCGAAATGCCCATGGCCTGCATGTCAATGGGGAATACACCTGCGGTTTGGGAAGCATCCACCACAAAGGGAATGCCATGCTGTTTGCAAACGGCCCCAATGGCGGCAATGTCCAGCAGGTTGCCGGTTACATTGGATGCATGGGTGCATACCACCAAACGGGTATTGGAACGGATGGAACGGGATAAGTCTGCCAAATCAATGTTGCCGTAGGTGTCGGCAGGCAGAATGGTCAACTCTGCGCCGCTTCGATACAGGGGACGAAGAACGCTATTGTGTTCCAGTGCTGTGGTAATGGCGTGCTCGCCAGGGCCCACCAAACTTGTGATGGCGATGTTTAATGCGGCGGTAGAGTTTGCAGTAAAAGCAACCTGAAGCGGGCCAAAGCCATGAAACAGGTGGTCAATGCGGCTGCGGCATTGGATAACCACACGCCCGGCGGTTAAGCTGGCACCACTGGCACCGCGGCCGCAGTTTCCCATTCCGTTTAATGCTTGGCAAATGGCATCTGCCACACAAGCGGGCCGATGCAAACTGGTGGCGGCATTGTCCAGATAAATCACGGACGAACCACCTTACCTGCCTGCATAAGCTTTTCGGCAATGGCGTACATGTTGGTTACACTGCCCACGGCCAGCTGATCGGCAATTCCGTAATGGTTTAAGCAGGTGCCACAGGTTAATACCTCGACGCCTTGGCTCTCCAAAAGCTGCAAGTCAGCCAGAGTGGCTGCGCCTTCAATGGAAAGCTTAGCGCCGCCGTTGTACAGCAAAATGGTGGAAAGTAGTTGGTCTTGTTCGGTTAAGGCGTACACAAAGGCTTTCATCAGTGCTTTGCCCAAAACCGAATCACCGCTGCCCATTTCATCGCTGCTCAGTACCACAACAGTATTTTGCCGTGCATCGGGGATACAAAGCGTTTCCGACTGTGCTTGTGTGGCGGATAGGCTATCCTCGGTTAAGGCGAGAATCACATGGTAATGATCGGGGGCAAGGGTTTCGGTTTGAGCAGCCAGATGTTTTTGGCTTGCCATTTTCAACAGATTTTGTACCGCAATGGGGTTATCAACCGATACAACCACACTGTCGCCGGTGTTCATGATAGCAAGAACTTTTTTTGTTTCCACAACGGGAATGGGGCACTGTTTGCCCCGTGCGTCTACATGATGTTGCATGATAAAAACTCCTTTTTATAAATGTGATGGTTACGGCATAACCTGAATGATACCGGGGTGCTCGGTGGTAACCTGACCGATGATGCCGCAGGGTAAGCCCAGTGCCTGTACCGCAGCCAGCGCATTTTGGGCGTGTTCAGGGGCAATGCTTACCAGCAAACCGCCGGAGGTTTGCGGGTCGAACAGAATTTCCTCCATGGCAAAGGGGGTATCGGTAAAGGATACCTTGTCGTTCAAGTGGTTGCGGTTGCGCTGTGCGGCAGCGGTCAGTAAAAATTCATCGGCATAGGCGGCTGCTTGCGGAATATGGGGCAGGGCGTTCCAATGTAAGATTGCGCCGTGCTTGTCGTTTAGCATTTCGTTTAAATGCCCCAAAAGCCCAAATCCCGTTACGTCAGTGCAGGCGTGCGGAGCAAAGGGGGCCAACGCTTCACAGGCGTATTTGTTTAAGGTGGTCATGCTTTGAATGGCGGCATCCAATGCTTCTTGGGAGGCTTCGCCCACACGGCTGGCGGTACATACAATGCCAACGCCCAAAGGTTTGGTTAAAAGCAGATAGTCCCCGGGTTGGCAAGCGTTGTTAGCAAGCACTTTTTTGGGGTCGATGATACCCGTTACCGAAAGCCCGTATTTTACATCGGTGTCGGCAATGGAATGGCCACCGGCTAAAATTCCGCCGGCTTCCCGTACCTTTTCTGCACCGCCTTGCAAGATTTGCCCTAAGATGTTTAAATCCATTTGCTTAGGGAAACAAACAATGTTCAATGCGGTTTTTACGGTGCCGCCCATAGCGTAAATATCGCTGAGTGCATTTGCAGCGGCAATCTGCCCAAAAAGATAGGGGTCTTCCACCATAGGGGGGAAAAAGTCCAGCGTTTGTACCATGGCAATGTCATCGGTCAATTTGTAAACCGCTGCATCGTCGGAATGGTCAAAGCCAATTAATAGGTTGGGGTCTTGAAAAGGAGGCAGTTTTTCCAATACATGGGCCAAAGCACCGGGGCCGAGCTTGGCAGTACAGCCGCCGCCTTTGCAAAATACAATGGGTTGTTTCTCCATAACTATAACGCTCCTTTGAAAAAATGCTCGCAGCAAGCGAGCCAAAACCATTTATGATATGTTAATGATAAAACGAAATAGCGTAATTGTAAAGAGAAATCCACACAGGCAAGGAAGGTGGCAGAAAGGTTTTGCTTTCCTGTGCCATAAAAAGCAAAAATCCTGCATTGCGTTGTGGCGGTAACATGATACAATAAAGGTAACCACAGCAAGAAAAAATAAATCGGGAGGATGCTTTATGGAATTGTTTTCACAGAATCGTTACGACACGATGAAATATCGTGCATGCGGAGAAAGCGGCTTGAAACTGCCGGGTGTTTCGCTGGGATTGTGGCATAATTTTGGCGATAATGCTTCGTATGAAACAATCAAAAATTTGTGCTTTACGGCATTTAACAACGGCGTTACCCATTTTGACGTGGCCAATAATTACGGGCCTGCACCGGGCAGCGCAGAAAGCAACTTAGGTAAGTTGCTGAAAAACGAGCTGGGGGCACACCGTGATGAATTAATTATCAGTACAAAAGCGGGCTATTTGATGTGGCCCGGCCCCTATGGCGATGGCGGCAGCCGCAAGTATCTGCTGGCAAGTTTGGATCAAAGCTTAAAACGGCTGGGCTTGGATTATGTGGATGTTTTCTATCATCACCGCATGGACCCCACAACCCCGCTGGAAGAAACCATGGGCGCATTGGCGCATGCAGTTGCCAGTGGCAAGGCTTTATATGTGGGGCTATCCAACTACGACGGCCCCACTCTGGAAAAAGCGACTGCTTTGCTGAAAGAGATGCACTGCCCGTTTGTAATCAATCAAAACCGATATTCCATTTTGGATCGTAAGATTGAACAGAACGGTTTAAAAGAAATGTCTAAAAAGCTGGGCAAAGGTATCATTGCCTTTAGCCCGTTGGCGCAAGGCCTGCTAAGTGACCGTTACCTAAACGGAATCCCGGCGGATAGCCGAGTGCGCACCAATGGGTATTTCTTGAAAGAATCAGATTTAACTGAAGAACGGATGAATCAAATTCGGGCATTGCAGCAAATTGCAGCAAACCGTGGGCAGACCTTGGCGCAAATGGCATTGGCATGGGTGTTGCGGGATGAGGTTGTAACAAGCGTTGTAATCGGTGCATCCAAAACCGAACAGTTGTTGCAAAATCTTGCGGCATTGAATCACTTGGAGTTTTCGCCCGAAGAATTGGCTGCGATTGATGCAGCAGTAGGACAATAATAAACAAAAGGCACAGGTAGTATCCTGTGCCTTTTGCATTTAATAGGAATAATTTGTTATTTTGTTTTGCCTTTTATAGGATGTTGTGATATAATAGCAATAAATCATAAAAAAATCAATTTTACAGTCTTAGGTGAAAAAATGACTGCTTCAAATAAACATAAAATACTTTTGCAAAACGCATTGTTTTTGATTTTGCTGTGTATGACAATTTATATGTTTCAGCTAATCAATAACCTGCAAGGTACAGCAAGAGTAGTCAATTACGCCGGTATTGCGCGTGGCTCCATTCAGCGTCTTATAAAATTAGAGCTTTCTAACCAAGAAACCGATGAGTTAATTCAATACATTGATCATGTGTTTTATGGCTTGAATCATGGTAGTGAAACGTTAAATTTGGTTAAAATACCTGCACGGGATTTTGAAGAATCGTTGGAAGTCTGGCAAGAAAACTGGGGCCGGATTAAGAATATAGTTGAAGAAGAACCGCTGAATTCTCAGCAGTTGTTGCAAGTAAGCGAAGAAAATTTTACGTTAGCCAGTGTTACGGTAAGCGATGTGGAGCAATACACCCAGCGTATTGTGGATATGATGCACTGGATTGAAGGACTCACTATTGTGGGTGCAGCATTGTTATTGCTGTTGCTTATGATGGAATCGTTGTTGAGTCGTCGTTTGAAAAAGCATAACAGTGAATTAAGCGAAAAAGCATATTTGGATTTGCAAACCGGCCTAATGAACCGCAATCGATGCAATGAGTTGTTAAGCGAAAAAATATGCTTGCCAATAATGTTGCTTGTGTTTTTTGTGATTTGAATAATCTAAAAAAGGTAAACGATAATTTAGGTCATAAAGCAGGCGATAAGTTGTTGAATGATTTTGCGGCTATGCTAAAAGAACATACCTCAGTGGATGATTTTTTAGGCCGCTATGGTGGCGATGAATTTTTAATTGTAATGTATAATACAACGCCGGAACGCCTGCAAGCATTTTTGGAAAAGTTGGATCAATACTTGCCGTCTGACCGGCGGGATTTGGATAAGCTAAGTTTTTCCTATGGTTATGATGTTTCGTGGAATTATACACAAAGCACATTGGAACAACTATTTCTAAAAGCAGATGAGCGAATGTATGCCCACAAAAAGGGTTTTAAAGAAGAGATTGCAAAAAAGGAGTTGTAATTTCTATGCCGCAAATTACGGTAAAAGGCTTGACGGACCAGCAAATGAAAGAAATCAGCACTCCGCTGGTGCAAAAACTGGCAGAAGCCATTGGTTGCCCGGAAGATTGGCTGATTTTAGAGCGTTGCCCCTCGGTGTTTTATGCACAAGGGCGGCAGGTTTCTGATTTGGCGATTTTTGAGGTTTCTTGGTTTGACCGCCCCGATGAGGTTCGTGAACAGGTGGCGGAAATTATCCGGGATACAGCACAAGCATTGCAATACCCTTTGGTTCAGGTGATTTTTACAACCTTATACCAAGAACGGTTTTACGAATTTGAAATGTAACAGAACCCCCTCTTCCGTTTGTGAATGGAAGAGGGAGTTCTGTTTTATTTTTGGTTGTATTTTTCTCTTATTTTCTTTACGGTATAGTCGGCAAGCCCTGCACTTACTATGAATGCAATAACCCAGCATACAATGGCCAATAGATCGGTAAGGAAATGCAAGGTGTTTCTAAAAATTAAATCAATAATGAATGCAAAAAGGAAAAAATAAATACCGGTGAAGAAAAAACGCAGCATAGAATTCCTCCTTGAAAAAATCAATCAATGCAAAATATGTGTGAGGACAAGTTTTATCAAACAACAAAAAAGCCACCGGTCAAAGACCGATGGCTTTTGGTCCGAGTGGCGAGAGTCGAACTCACGGCCTCTTGAA
>CALWNI010000044.1 GCA_944382775.1 uncultured Allofournierella sp. | reverse complement strand
AAGCTTACGAGAAGCCCTCTGTGCGCCGCAAGAAGAAGTCCGAAGCTGCCCGCAAGCGCAAGTTTAAGTAATTGCGGCGGCCGGAACAAAGGCTAACAATGCGTGCAAACGCCCGAGTGGGTCCCTATGGGCCCACTCATTTTTTATTTAAAAAACAAATTGTATTAAAATAAAGAACAGTGTTTTGATTATCGTAAGGGGGAAACGCCCATGTTGTTTACACCGGAATATTTGTTTGAAAGTGCGGCATCCATTACGCCGGAGTTTTTAAAACAAAAGGGCATTACAGCGTTGGTGCTGGATGTAGATAACACCTTAACCGGGCATGGAAGTCAAATGCTGCCGCCCAACATCGAAGCATGGCTGCAAACCATGCGGCAGGCAGGCATTCAGCTGGCCATTGCAAGCAACAATACCGAAGAGCGGGTAAAACCATTTGCCGCCGCAGTTGGGCTGGACTATGTGGCAATGAGCTGCAAGCCCTTAACCTTTGGGTTAGCCAAAGCACGCAAAAAGTTTGGTGTGCCCCGCAATCAAATGGCAATTGTGGGCGATCAGCTTTTTACCGACCGTTTGGCAGGTGCTTTTTACGGAATCCCTGCATTGGTGGTAATGCCGATGTATCGGGACATTAAAAAGGGCATTTTGTTCAAACGCAAATTGGAACAACCGTTTTTAAAACGCTATTATAAAAAGGGAGGCAAGCTACTGTGAGCATTTTATTCGGTACAGCCGGTACAAGCGAAAGCTTTAAAACCATGGGTTACAAAAACAGCGTTCAAGTACCGGAATTTACTGCAAAAATGGGCTTGGATGCCTTTGAATATCAGTGTGGCCGCGGTGTGCGTATCAAGGAAGATTTGGCCCGCAAAATTGCCGCACAGGCTGCGGTGCATAACATCTGCTTTAGCTTACATGCGCCGTACTATATTTCCATGAGCAGCATGGAAGAGGAAAAACGGCTGAACAGCATCAATTATATCCTGGAAAGTGCGGCAGCCATTCGAGCATTGGGCGGCAAGCGTGTGGTGTTTCACTCCGGCAGCTGCGGCAAACAAAGCCGAGAAGCTGCACTGGAAAAGGCAATGGATACCATGCGCCGTATTGTGGAAGCAGTGGACGAAGCCGGTTTTTCGGATATTGTTCTGTGCCCGGAAACCATGGGCAAGGTGGGGCAGCTGGGTACCTTGGAAGAGGTGCTGGCACTTTGCAGCATTGACAAGCGCATTACCCCCTGCATTGACTTTGGTCATTTAAATGCCCGCGACCAGGGCAGCATTAAAACCAAGGCGGATTACGCTGCCATTTTAGACCGCATGGGTGAGGCACTTGGAGATGACCGTGCAAAAAACTTCCACTCTCATTTCAGCAAAATTGAGTATACCACCGGCGGTGAAAAACAGCATTTAACCTTTGCCGATACGGTGTATGGCCCGGAATATGAGCCCCTGATGGAGCTGTGCTATGAGCGTGGCTTATCGCCCATTATCATCTGCGAATCGGCCGGCACACAGGCCGAGGATGCCGCAATGATGAAACAATACTATCAAACTTTGACAAAATAACCCACAAACTTGCCGGTAATGCAAGCAAAGGGCAAGAAAAGGCTTGAAAAATACAAGCTTGTAGGGTAGAATAATAATAGATATGTCAACGGTTGCTGGTGCCAGACACCCTTTGGGATTATGGGGGATGAGGCCGTGGCGCTGGTGACCCAGGTGAAACCTAAGATAAACTATATATTTGGAGGATCATTTATGATTTCTGCAGGCGATTTTCGCAATGGCGTAACTTTTGAAGAGAATGGCAACGTGCTTCAGGTTGTTGAGTTCCAGCATGTAAAGCCCGGTAAGGGTGCTGCGTTTGTTCGCACCAAGACCAAGAACGTAATCACCGGTGCTGTTACCGAGAAGAGCTACAACCCCAGCGATAAGTTCCCCACTGCGTTCATCGAGCGCCGTGAGATGCAGTACCTGTACGAGGACGGCGGCCTGTACTACTTCATGGATACCGAAACCTATGAGCAGATTCCTCTGAACGAGAGCGATCTGTCTGATTCCTTCAAGTTCGTTAAAGAGAACGAGATGGTTAAGATTCTGAGCTACAAGGGCAACGTATTTGGCCTGGAAGCTCCCAACTTTGTTGTACTGCAGGTTGCTGAAACCGAACCCGGTTTCAAGGGCAACACTGCTACCAATACTCTGAAGCCCGCAAAGCTGGAAACCGGTGCTGAAGTTCGCGTTCCTCTGTTCATCAACGAGGGTGACATGATTCGCGTTGACACCCGTACCGGCGAATACATGGAGCGCGCCTAAGCCATACACGGCTCAAGCCGCATTCTAGGTTTGCAATTTTGGGCGGTGGCTATGCCGCCGCCCATTTTTTAATAATTAGGGTGAATCGTCCGATAACATACGTTACAGGACGTTTTCATACAAATTGGCGGCAGATAAGCCGCTTTGTTTCCAAAATTTCTTTTAAGGAGGAATGAACAATGGAACTGAAAGAACGTGCTGCATACCTGAAAGGTTTAATGGAAGGTCTGGATATCGAGAATTCCAGCAAAGAGGGTAAGGTACTGAAAGCAATGTACGATCTGGTAGCAGATCTGTGCAATACTGTTACCGAGCTGGACTCTGATATGGACCAGGTTTACGATGAGCTGGATGCCATCGACGAGGATCTGGACGATCTGGAAGAGTTGCTGTTTGGCGACGAAGACGAGGACGAAGATGAGGAAGAGGACGACGAGGAAGAAGACGAGTTCGAAGAGGACGAGGCTGAGTATGAGTTGACCTGCCCCAACTGCGGCGCTGTAACCGTTGTAAACGAGGATACCTTGCTGAACGAGCAGGTATGCTGCGGCAACTGCGGTGCTGAATTTGAAATTGAGTTCAGCGAATGCGGCGACGACTGCGGTTGTGAAGACTGCGGTTGCGAAGAAACCGAAGAGTAATCCGCTCAACGCTCTGTGCTGATTTGGCACAGAGCGTTTTGTGGTATAATGGATAAAAAAATCCCCTAGATGCAATGTAACATCTAGGGGATTTTTATTAGCCTTTTTTCGTAGAAGACTCTTGCAAAGCACGCTCCAGCCACATTGCGCCAACTTCCAGCGCAGTATAAAGGCCGGTTTTGCTGCCCTGTTTCATTACACGGTCGGGCAATGCCTTGGAAGAATCGGTGCTTAACAGCATAACATGAACTTTATCCGCCATTTCCATGCCGTTTTCTTGCTTGGTAGTGATAACCTGCATAAAAATCACAAAAGGATCTGCCAAGCTGCCAAAGTAAATTTCGTTACCGCAGCGTACCAAAGGCTTACCCTTATAGGTGAGTTTTGGAGTAAATGCCATTGAAAAACCCTCCATTCATTCGTTTCAGTCATTGATTTCTTTATTATACCATAGAATGATAGGTATGACAATGAAAACCATTCGCCACACAATGACACAGCTAAACAGAGAGGTTATTCCTGCTTATCCTTACGCTCAATTTTTTCTTCGTTTAACGCCACTTTTTGCACCAGCGATTTTAATTTGGAATCCATTTGGCTGATGCGAACCGACATATAAAATTGTTTGATGAGCAGCAGAAAGATAATGGAAAGGTAAACCACGTTGATTTCGCTGATAAAACCTAAACGGCGTGCAACCCAGGTGGTGATTTCGGGAAAAATGCTCAAGAACAACAAAAAGGCAGAGCAAAACAGCCAAAACAGAGAATCTTCAATTTGAACCTTTGCGTAACGAACGCGCCGCAAAATAAACATGGCGGTAAAAATGCTACCCAAAACCAGAAGAATTCGTATGGGGATACTGATTAACATGGGTTATAAACTCCTTTCGGGATAAACAATTACCGGTTCACGTTTGCGGAACCATTGAATCAGCAGAATGGACAAGCCCATTTTAAACATATATTGTGCCGCACGGGTAAAGGTAAGATAACTGGAACCTGCAACACGCTCGCCCATTTCCACCTGAATTTCCTTTACCACCGCACCGTTTTTAATCAGATAGCTAATGGTATCCGGTTCGGGGCCATAGTTCAGATTTAGCGCAAATTCCTCCAGCATACGGCGGTTGAACATGCGCATACCACTGGTTGGGTCACAAATGGCTTGTCCTGTGGTAAGGCGAATGGCCCAGCTAATCAAATAGCTGCCCAGCATACGCAGACTTTTGGGTTTTTTCACCGTAAGAAAACGGCTGCCGATTACAATATCAGCCCCTTCTTCCAGTTCATCCAGCATGGGCTGAATGTATTCGGGCTTATGCTGACCGTCTGCGTCAAATTGCAGTGCACAGTCGTATCCGTTTTCTGCCGCATAACGCAAACCGGTTTGAAATGCACCGGCAAGCCCCAGATTAACCGGCAGGTCAATCAGGCGAAAGCCGTGTTCGCGGCATAGGTTGGCGGTTTGGTCACGGCTTCCGTCGTTGACAACCACATAATCATATTGTGGATAGCGATTGGATAACTCACTTACAACACGAACGATATTGTCTTGCTCATTGTAAGCGGGAATAACAATTAAAAGCTTGGACATAATGTTTGGTTCCTTTTATCTGTCAATGGATTTGGCCAGTGCCAGTAACTGCTGAGTAACAGCGTCCCAAGTAAAAAGTGATTGCAAACGCTGTTGTGTTTTTTCAGCGGCCTTGTTGCGCCATTCGGTGGATTGCATACACTGCTGCAACGCAGTGGTAAGGGCGGAAACTTCGGTAATGGGCAACTGCATCCCGTAACTTTCATCGGGCAAAAGTTCATCGCTTCCACCGGTTCGTGTGGTTAAAATGGCACAGCCGCAGGCAGCAGCCTCTAAAAATGTGGTGGGAAAGCCCTCGGCATAATAGGTGGGCAAACAGTACAAATCCGCTTGTGCCAACAGCTGCATGGCTTGTGGATAAGGGGTGCTGCCCAGCAGATAAACATCGGGGGGGCAGTTTGCTTGCAGTTGCGCTAACAGCGGTCCATCCCCTGCAATGAGCAGAGCACAATCGGTAAGTTGAGCGGCGGAAAATGCCTGAATCAATTCCGCCACCCCTTTTTCCGGGATAATGCGCCCCACAAACGCAATGATACGGGTATTTTGGTCCAGATTGAGGTGAGCACGCCAGTCAATGGCATCGGGGCGATGGGCAAGGGCTTGCACCTCGGCAGGGTCCACCGCATTGTAAAGCTGCCCCTCGCTTTGAATGGAAAAGTGCTCCAACCATTTGCACACCGCTTGACTCACGCCAAAAAAGTGCTTGGTGCAGCGCCTTAAAAAGGCGGCTGCCAAATGCTCGTAGCAAGCACCCGCAGCATTCAGCAACGCATTGCCCATGGGCAAATGTCCGGTGGAGTGGTCCACCACAATGGCGGGAATTTTACGTTTTTTGCACTGAAAGGCAGCGTATAAACTGCTGATATAAAAGCGTGTGTTAATCAGGCAAAAATCCGGTTTCTGTTCCCATACCAGTTTGGCAGCCTGTGCAAAAGCGCGGCCCGGCTTTAATACCGGAAAACGCCCATTCATCAGCGGATAAACCGGCAGGCGGATGATGTGAATACCGTCGGCATCGGTTTCCTGTGTGGGCAAACCCGGCAAAGCACTGGTTACCACCACCGCTTTATGACCGGCAGCAACAACACGCTTTGCCAAGTTGTAGGTATAGCGTTCCACACCGCCCACCGTTGGCAGGTATTGAGCGGAAAAAAAACAGATGGTCACGGTAAAACCTCCCGGATTGTTTAATGCTTGCTTTTTTTATAGATAAATTCCCGTTGAATTTGAAAACTGAGAAAGAACAAACCGATATCAACACAGATTTTAAGGATGGTTTCGGAAAATCCACCTGTGATTTGATAGAGCAGCGATACCAATGCGGCAGAACAGGTCATCTGAATCAAAGCCAGCAGTGCGTATTTTCCCGCAGCCATACCGTGGTGTTCTTTGCTTTTGAATACAATTTTATAATTCAACAAATAGTTATAAGTGGCGGAAATAATACGAGCCATTGCGGTTGCAATGGTAATATGCCACGCACCAACCGAAAAGCTTTTCAGCAGATAGCAGAACATGGTGAACAGCAGAATGTCCACAACGCTGGAGGACAAAGACGAAAACAAAAACTTGCCGAAAATGGCGTAGATGCGCAGAGAATCCCGCAAGGGGTTGAAATGGCTGGTTTTGTTTTCTTCGATATAAACCGTTTCAATAGGTACTTCCACAATGGGAACTTCCAAATCTTTGGTTTCAATGAGCATGGTGGACTCAAATTCAAACCGTTCGCCGTGGGTGTTCATCAAATGTTTCATAAAGTTGGTGGGAATGGCACGCAAACCGGTTTGGGTATCGGTAATACGCAGACCCACAAGCGCATTGAAAATAAAACGGGTACATTTGTTGCCAAAGCTAGACCGCAGGGGAACGTCCTGTTCATCAAAATTGCGGCAGCCCAGAATCAACGCCTGTGGATTGTCGCAAAGTGCCTGCATCACCGCCAGAATGGATTCCGGCGTATGCTGACCGTCCGAGTCGGCGGTAACGCAGCCGGGGGCATTGGGCCATGTGTTCAAACAGTAGTTGAAGGCAGTTTTTAATGCGCGGCCTTTGCCCAAGTTTACCGCATGGCGCAGTACGGTGCAACCCCATAGGGTTTGTGCTTGGGTAAAATAATCGGCATATTGTTCGCCGCTGCCGTCATCAATCAGTACAATGTTTTGAATCCCGGCGGAATGAAGCTGCTGCAACAGATGCAGCAGCTTTTCATCCGGCTCAAGGGATGGAATAATCAAAGGAATGCTTTTGTGATTCATGGTGGTTCAAACTCCTTATAGCCGGATTAACGGGCTACGATTGCTAAAAATGCATTGATAACAACACACAAATCCAGTAACGTGATGGCGTAAACCAAGCCGCGTGCGGTGCTGTTTTGTAGGCAAAGGCAGCGGGGACGTGCCAAAAGCAGCAAGGGAAGAACCGGCAAGAAGTAGCGGCCCTGCAACCCGTAGATGGTTGTGTAGTAGGTGGGAGTCCAGGAAACACAGCCCAGCACCGCTAAACCACAGCAAGCTAGAGCCAACAGCAAGCAAAGACTTTTTGCACCCACCGAAAGCTCAAAGGAAGCAGGCTGAAGCCAAGCCAGCACCAAAACGATGCTAAGCAAGACCACCCAAGTCCAGGCAATTTCCACGCCCGGGTCAAAGTAGCTTAAACTGCCACCAATCAAGCTTTTGAAGTAATGGTCCCCATGGGTAACCACCGAGCGAATTAACAACTCTGCGGTATCCAGCGGGTGGCTTAGGATATAGGGCAGGGTGTAACAGATGCTATCTTCTTCGGGGATTGTGGGGGCTGCGCTGTCTGTTTGCACCGCTTCGCCAGAAGACTGGTCTTGCGAATCTGTTTGGGCAGAAGCATCGGCAAAGTCGGCTGCGGGGGTTTCGGATTCTGGTACTGTGGTTTCCGAGGACGATTCGGTATCCTGTACACCGGCGGCAATTTGGGTGGTACCACCAATGAAATCGTTTAGGATAACACGACCGCCTGCACTGAACAAAAACGCGGCAAAACAAAGGGTGAGGAATCCACATTTCAGCCATTTGCTTTTGCTTCCCAGTCGTGTTGCAGGAATCAAAAATACCAAAGCCATCAAGGGGAAATAGACAATCTTGGCAGGGGCAATCAGAATACCAATCAGACAGGGAAGAATCCATTGCTTATAAGAAATCACTTCTTGACCGCCAAACGCCAGATGCAACACCAGAGCAACAAACAAGAAGCAGAGAGCCAACAGGTTGGAATCTCGGCTATATGAAGCAGCCAGATGCAGCGTCATGGGCAGCAAGGCACATACGGCGAACATGCTTTTGGCAATGGGGGCTTTTTTTACTGCATAGGAAGATAAGGCAGCAAAAAAGAGCAGATTGGTCAAACGCCCCAAAAACAGGGTGGGAATAAAGCCCAGACGCAACAAAAAGCCAACCAGAACCCCCAGCGCACTAACCCAATACATGGTATAACTGCTGTCAACTTGGTATTCGTCAAAATCGTGGGTATGGGTAAAGGGGTCGGTGTTTTGGGTGAGAAAGTTTTTCGCCATGTGCTGCCAGGTAAATACCGTTGTTTTGGCATCCTGCATGGTGGGGTCCACATCAGAGGGACGGCGCAGGGTGCTGTGAATCTGGCTTTTGGCAACCGGCAGATAGGGGTTATAAATGGTAGATGCCAAGGTAAAACTTTGGTTGATGTGAAATTGTTCATCCGGTGCGGAATAGGGCGGCAAAACCATCGAGAACACAATGCCCAAGGTTAGCACAAAGCAAAATACCATGCGATGCAAGGGGCAATGCTTGCCGGTGAACAGCCACCAGCCCAGGGCAACGATTGCCAAGCAAACGGCGGCAACCACCCAGTAAAACTTGGTTAAAAAGCCGCCAATTTGTGCATATACGCCCAAAATGGCCAAGGTGCCTTCGGTGGCTTCGCCGTTTACGGTAAGGCCCAGCCCAGCGGCTGTGGCTTGCGGCGTATAGCCAATAAGCAAGCGGCCCTCGCCGGTATAGTGGGCGGTTAGGGTAACCCGATAGTTTGCCTCACCGGAACCGGATAGTTCCACCGGAGAAGAAAGACCCAATGTGGTGTAGTAGGCTTCGGTGGTGTCCAGAATATTGCTCATATCCCCTTGGGATGTGGCAAGAACTTCCCCGGTGTTTAAATCGGTGAGGGTTAGTTCCAAAACACCTTGCGGCCCTTCGTCGTTGACCTTTTGTACCTTAAAGGCAAACCCCATGTACAAAAGATCACGGTCGCAGGTAAAGTCTTGGCTAACGGTATCGTCAATTAGGGCGTATTCGCTGAATTGGTCGTTAATCATCCAGCTGCGGCTTTTTTCGCCGTTGCCTCGTATCTGGGTAAGCCATACACAGGCAAACGCAAAAAAGGCAAGCATGCAAACCAGTATGCCACCCAGTAGACGGCGATGTCGTTTGAGTAAGGTGAAACATTGTTCCATAGTGAAAAAACCTTTCCGAATAGGTCGCTATTTACAAGATGGTGTTACAGGCAAAAAACAATCAGCGTTGCCCGTAATAGGCGTTTGGCCCGTGTTTGCGTTGGTAATGTTTTTCTAAAAGAAAAGAATCCACAGGCTGTGCGCCAAGTTGTAGGCTATGATAGGCCATCATGGCGATTTCTTCTAAAATAATGGCGTGTTCCACGGCTTTTTGGGCGTTGCTGCCCCAGGTAAAGGGTCCGTGGGCCTGCACCAATGCGGCAGGAATATCACGGTAAGTCTGCTGGCATGCCGCAGCAATCGCCAAACCGGTATTGGTTTCATACCGCTGCATCACCTGTTCTTGGGTGAGCGCAGGCACACAGGGAACGGCCCCGTAAAAGGTATCGGCATGGGTGGTGCCCAGTGCAGGAATGGCGCGCCCTGCTTGGGCAAAGATGGTGGCCCAGCGGCTATGGGTGTGCACCACGCCGCCAATTTCCGAAAAAGCCCGATATAGCTCCAGGTGGGTTTCGGTATCGGAAGAGGGCCGCAGAGAGCCCTCCACAACCTGACCGCTGGTAAGGCTGACAACCACCATATCTTCCGGCTTCATGGTGTTGTAGTCCACACCCGAGGGCTTAATGGCAAACACACCGGCAGCACGGTCTACCTGGCTGGCATTGCCCCAAGTAGCAAGGCAAAGATTGGCCTTTGGCAAAGCCAAATTTGCTTGGTAAACGGCCTGTTTTAATGCACTGTACATAGGTTTATACTCCTGCACCAAAGGCTGCATTGATGGTGGCTTGCAAGATACCGGCATCGTTCAGCAGCTTTTCCACAGCACCGCGCACCGCACCTTCGCCGCCCTTTTGCGGACATACATAGTTAGCGATGGCCTTTACTTCTGCGGCAGCGTCCGCAGGGCAAGCCACAAAACCGCACAATTTCATGGCGGCAAGGTCGTTCCAGTCGTCACCCACATAGGCAACCTGCTGGGCGGTCAGCTGATGCTCTGCCATAAAGTTGCTTAAATAGGCAACCTTGTTTTTGCAGTTTTGTACGCAGTATTCCAAGGAGAGTTCGGCAGCCCGGCGGCGTACGGGTTCGCTTTCCCGACCGGTAAGAATCATGACTTGAATACCGGCTTTGCGTGCAATGACCAAGCCTGCACCGTCTTTTACCGAAAATTTCTTGGTTTCGTTTCCCGTACTGTCCAGATACAATCCACCGTCGGTGAGGGTACCGTCCACATCTAAAACAAGCAATTTGGTTTGCATGTAATTACTCCTTTTCGTAATAACTGGGGGTCAAAAAGTGCACCGCTACGGCTTGGGCATCAATGGCCTGTGCCATGGCGTGGTTATAGTCGGAACCGCGCAGGGTATGGTTACGCATGCGGGCATCGCAATAGTTGTCGCCTTCGGGGGCGTAACCGTCGGCACCTGCCACAAAAACTTGTGATACGCCAATGCTGCCCAGCAGCTGCAACAACATAATCAGGCTATTGGAACCTTTGTCAAAGGTTCCGGTTAGGCGGTTGTAGTCAAACCGATAATCCGCAGTGCCGTGCAGATTGCTGGTTGCCATTACGGTGCAGGTGCAGTCGTCCAGCTTTTCAAAACGCTTTCCGTTGGTGAAAAAAGCGTAATCCACCGCAAATGCAGTGGGAACAAAGTTTGCGGAAATCACAACGGGAGTTGTTTCTGCAATATGCTGTGCAATGGCTTCCTTATGGGTATCCAGTGTTTGACCGGGAGCTAAAATCAGCACAGAACGGCCGCACAATGCCTGTTGCAGCTTGGCACGGTCGGCAGAATCATCAATGGCAGAGCCTTTGTATTCCGCATACAGGCCGTCGATGTAGGCGGCATCGTAGGCGGTTTTTTTCTCGGGGGCAATGCGGCTTAAAATATGGTTGATGTCCCGATTGGACAAATCGCCTTTTTCCAAAAGATGCTCGGCATAGTTGCGATGCAGATTGTAGCGAGCCGACAGAAAATAAGGCGGTGAATAGCCCCAGGGCTCTTTTTCGCGAATGGGCATAATGTGGTCTTGAATGGCATCCAGCATGCAGTCGATGTTGTACTGCTTGCCAAAATTCAGATTCAGATAATCGGCAATCAGTTCAATGCACAGGTTGCCGGGGGTTCGGCCCATGCCCAACAGGCTGGCGTCCACCGTAACATCACGGTTTAGGTGCTTGTTTAAAAAGGTTTGTGCAAGGCTAAAGCTCATGGCCATGTTTTCGTGCAGATGCAAGCCTAAGGTAACATCTTTGGCAAGGTTGTTATCCACCAAGCTGACAATGCGGTCCAAATCCTGATGGCGCATGCTGCCAAAGGTATCCACAATGGAAAAGGCAAAGGGATGAATCTTGTTGACCTGCTCCACCAGCCAGAGAATGCCGGCGTCGGAGTACCCCATAATGTTGATGGGGTTACAGCTTACCTTGTAGCCTTTTTCTTGCACTTTGCGGCAGAATTCCAGACCTTCTTCAATGTCATAATCATGGAAGGTAACACGAATCAGGTCAATGCCGGTGCCGTCCCAGGGTTCCAGTTTGTCAATGTCGTAAAAATTATGCAATGCCATGCCGCTGAATAAAACATTCTTTTTGTCGGCAGGCAGTACCTTTTTTAGTTCGGCAATGTTGTTCCAGCGGGTGCAGTCTGCATCGTAGTCCACGTTGCGCAAAAAGCCCACTTCCACAATATCGGTGCCGGATTTCACCAAGCTATGAATGATATCGCGAATGGTTTCAAACCCAAACCGCCAGTTGTTGATATAACCGCCATCGCGCAGGGTGCAGTCCAGCAGATGAATCTTAGACATAGGGTGCCTCCTTTAGTGATTGCCACGTTGTGTTAAAATTTCGCAAACAATATCCACATCTTTGGGGGTGTCTACCGAAACGGTTTTATAAGGCGAGCGCACGGCGTGCACGGTGTGTCCGTTTTCGATAAACCGCATTAAATCGTTTTCTTCGGCTTTTTCCAGCAGACTTTTGGGGGTGTTTGCGTAAAAGTGCAAAGCCTGTTTGCTGAACAGCTGGATTCCGGTGATTTTTTCATATTCAAAGTCCAAAGTTCCCTTTGGGTAAGGAATGGGGCTGCGGGAAATCATTAAAATTTCACGCTTTGCATTGCAGGCCACCTTTTGGTTGGAAAAATCAATCACATCGGCAGGGTGCTCCATGACGTTGGTAACACCTGCTACATAATAGGGGTCTTGGGGCAGCGTGTCGGGCAAAATCAAATCAAAAGCACGGGCATCAATCAGAGGTTCGTCACCCATGATTTGCAGATACAAATCCGCATCCAATCGGGTACTGACCTCATGAATGCGTCCGGTGGGTGTATCATGGTCGGCACGGGTCATCAATGCAGGAATCTCATATTGTTGGCATACCTGCATAATGCGGTCGTCATCTGTGGCAACCACCAAATCGTCAAGTTTTTGGCACTGCTTGGCGGCCTGGTATACCCACCAAATCATGGGTTTGCCTAAGATATCGGCAAGGGGTTTTCCGGGTAGCCGACTGGACTGATAGCGCGCAGGAATAACACCGATGATTTTCACGAGAAAAACCTCCTTTTAAACACGAAACGTAGAAATTTATAACAGTTGTAAGGCTTCGGAAAGAGAAAGATCAATCTTTTCGTCCGCCACCTCAAAGGCTTTTAATACCATGGATTCCACGGTAACCGCACGGGCAAACCGAAAGGGAAGCGCAAAGTTCAGCACTTCGCTGGGCATGGTGCGCTCCAGAATCATGGCGTTGGGAAACAGGGTGGAATAATCAAAGTTATCCCGTGGGTGCGCCTTGATGAACAGCGGCCCGTTTTGGCAGTAATGCGCTGCAACCGCCGCAAACATGGCCTGTTGCGTGGCGGCATCCAGCAAACCGTCTGGCACAAAATCGCGGGGTAAAAGCAGTACTGCACCTTCGGCTTTTTGGGGAAGCGGTTGGGTGAGAAATACCTGCCGAATCAATGCCTTTTCCGAATCGGTCAATTGGTGCAGCCGTTCGGTTTTGGAGTCTTGTACAAGTTTATGAGGAAACAGCTTGGTTTTGGTGCGGCACTCGGTTTCTACGGCGGTTACCCACTTGTAATCGCCCCAATACAGATAGCCGTACCCCAGCCGCTGACGTAGGGCGAAAAAGGGCAGACGGCGCTGTTCGTCAATTAAGGGGTGTTCTGCTTTGCAGGTGCTTGCCATGGTGTCTTCACAAAGCACATAGCTTGCACGCAGATCTTGCAGATAGCGGCCCAGTACGCTCCAATCATTGTGAATGTAAATGGTTTGGTATTGGTTTGGTTGCAAGGAAAAACCATAGTATTTTTCCACATTGCGGCGTCCCATCCAGCGTTGCAAAAGCAAAGTTTTTACAACACCCCTTTGCATGGCGTTGCCGCAGGCTTCTTCGTCAAATAC
>CALWNI010000043.1 GCA_944382775.1 uncultured Allofournierella sp. | reverse complement strand
GTTAAGAACATGATCACCGGTGCTGCTCAGATGGACGGCGCTATCCTGGTTGTTTCTTCTGCTGACGGCCCCATGCCTCAGACTCGTGAGCACATCCTGCTGTCCCGTCAGGTAGGCGTTCCCTACATCGTTGTTTTCATGAACAAGGTTGACCAGGTTGACGACCCCGAGCTGCTGGATCTGGTAGAGATGGAAATCCGTGACCTGCTGAGCGAGTACGAGTTCCCCGGCGACGATACTCCTATCGTTAAGGGCTCCGCTCTGGCTGTTCTGGAGAGCTCCAGCACCGACGTTAACGCACCTGAGTACAAGTGCATCGTTGACCTGATGGCTGCTGTTGACAGCTACATCCCCACTCCCGACCGTATGGCTGACAAGCCCTTCCTGATGCCTGTTGAGGACGTATTCACCATCACTGGCCGTGGTACTGTTGCTACCGGCCGTGTTGAGCAGGGTCAGATCAAGGTTGGCGAAGAAGTTGAAATCGTTGGCCTGAAGGAAGAGAAGGCTAAGACCACCGTTACCGGTCTGGAAATGTTCCGCAAGCTGCTGGACTTCGCTGAGGCTGGCGACAACGTTGGTGCTCTGCTGCGTGGTGTTCAGCGTTCTGACATCGAGCGTGGTCAGGTTCTGGCTAAGCCCGGTAGCATTCATCCCCACACCAAGTTCCAGGGTCACGTTTACATCCTGAAGAAGGATGAAGGCGGCCGTCATACTCCTTTCTTCAACAACTACCGTCCTCAGTTCTACTTCCGTACCACTGACGTTACCGGTGTTATCTCTCTGCCCGAAGGCGTAGAGATGTGCATGCCTGGCGATAACGTTGATATGGACGTTGAGCTGATCACCCCGATCGCTATGGACGAAGGCCTGCGTTTCGCTATCCGTGAGGGTGGCCGTACCGTTGGTTCCGGCGTTGTTGCTAAGATCTACGAGTAATCGTTGATTTTTTAAAACTTATAGCATGTTTAAAGCCTCTTGTCGTAAGACAAGAGGCTTTTTTATATTGGTGGCGAAATTTGTTGTTTTCTCTTGTTATTTTCCTTTTTATTTTTTACTGCTTTTGTGTTGTATTTCGATTTTTAAATTTGTATTGGCGTGGATACTAAGGGGTTGCAATAGAAAAAACAGCAGGCTGATATTATACAGCCTGCTGTTTCATTTTAATCGGGAATGCGCTTTATAAAAGGAATTGCCTTATAAAAGGAAAGAAACCGGTTATTTTCTGTTTCCGTTTTGGTCAAAGTTTCGACGCAATGCTTTTTCGGTGGGGATAATAGAAGCAATCAGCACAACCAGTTGAATGGCGCAAATGGTTAACCCCAGTATTGCAACTTGGTCTTTTGTTGTTCCGAGAACAAACAAGAAGGGAAAAATAGAAAGCGGAAGCAGAATAATACCGATTTTATACCAAACTTGCCCGCAATGTTTTTGCGCAAAAATCCAGGTATTGTTATTTTTCATGGACATGGAAGTTCGATATCCAAATACGGGATTGATTTCTTTGGGGGGATTGGTTAAAAATAACTTGCCGAATCCAATCATAATAAGAGGAATTAGCAAATCGCTACCCAACATAAACCACCAAAATCCCATACAAAACGCCTTCTTTCTTAATATGTGTGGTCACAAATTTCTTGAATTTTTTCGCGCAGTGCTATAAAATCCGCAAAGGCAAGGGGCTTGTTATTGGGGTTGCGCAACAATGCGGCAGGGTGTAAGGTTGCCATATAAAGCACACCGTCTTTTTCAAAAAACTGACCATGTTCTTTGGTTACCGACAAATCCGAACGAATGAGTCGCTGTGCAGCAATGCGCCCCAAACAAACCACAATTTTGGGGCGAATCAATTCAAATTGTTCTTGCAGCCAAGGCATGCAGGCAGCCCATTCTTCGGGCAGAGGGTCACGGTTTTTGGGCGGGCGACATTTCACAATATTGGCGATAAAGATATTTTTATCACGAAACAGGTCAACGGCTTCCAGGTATTGATCCAATAGTTTGCCGCTGCGACCTACAAAGGGAAGGCCTTGTTCGTCCTCATTTTGACCCGGACCTTCCCCGATAAACATAACTTCGGCATTGGAAACACCCATACCAAACACAACATTTTGACGTGTTTCGCACAAGCCACACTTGCGGCAGGCCAAACATTCCTGCTTTAGGGATTCAAAATCCATAAGAAAAGCACCTCTCTTTTTGTTAAAAAATATTATATCATAAAAACTTGTTTTTTGTCTTGAAGTTTTGCGAACATGTTGTTAAAATAAATATGAACGGCCGGAAACCCTATTCCGACCCAAGGGAGGAAATGACAAATGAAATTCTTAGTAGAAACTTCTGCTCGTCACGTACATGTGACCAAGGAAACTTTGGAAACTCTGTTTGGCAAAGGCTTTGAGCTGACTGTAAAGAAAGAGCTGAGCCAGCCCGGTCAGTATGCTTCTGAGCAGCGTGTTACCGTTGTTGGCCCCAAGAAGGAGCTGGCAAACGTATCCATCCTGGGACCCTGCCGTAACGCAGATCAGGTTGAGCTGTCTGCTTCCGACGCTCGTTCCATTGGCATTGTTGCCCCCGTACGTGAGTCCGGCGATATCGCTGGTTCCGGCGCATGCAAGCTGGTTGGCCCCTGCGGCGAAGTTGAGCTGAAAGAGGGCGTTATCGTTGCAAAGCGTCATATCCATGTAACTCCGGAAGACGCTGAGAAGATGGGCGTTCAGGACAAAGAGATTGTAAAGGTAGCTTGTGGCAACGAAGGCCGTAAGCTGATCTTTGATGACGTTGTAATTCGTGTAAGCGATAAGTTTGCAACTGCAATGCACATCGATACCGACGAGTCCAACGCATGCTTGGGCGCAAGCGAAGGCGAACTGGTAAAGTAAGTTTTGGCTGAATAATTGCATTTAATAAAAAGGCTGTACTAATTTTTTAGTACAGCCTTTTTATTGTTTAATATTTCTTTACAATGGCGTTCATGGCATCCCAGTTGGCTTCCATGTCTTGCACCAATTTAAATTGGGTACGGCAGCGATCCAGATTGTGGCCTTCGCGGTGGGTTTTGAAATAATGGTCACCCTCCAGATAATCGGTTAGAAAACGAATGCCACACTCCAGGGTCATTAGCTTTGCACCCCAAGGCAGATACTCTTTTTCCAAGGAGGTCAAAGCGTCGCCGGCGGCCTCCATAAAGCCTTTGGTGTAAATTTCAAACAATTCCAGGTCAAAATTTACCTTGCTTAAATCGGTTTCATCTTCGGCGCAGTGGTTTGCACCAAACCGAATGGAATCGCCATAATCGTTTAATGCCAGACCCGGCATAACGGTATCCAAGTCAATGACACAGATTCCGGTACCGGTTGCTTTGTCCATAAGGATGTTGTTTAGCTTGGTGTCGTTATGGGTTACCCGAAGCGGCAACTTGCCTTCTTCCAGAAGATTCATCAAGACAGAGCAGTCTGCCTCGTGCTGTAACACAAAGTTGATTTCGTCGCTTACACTGCTTGCACGGTTGCAAACATCGGCTTCCAGAGCCTTTTTAAAGTTTGCAAAACGGTTGCGGGTATCATGGAACTTTGCGATGGTTTCATGCAACGTAGAGGCATCGTAGCCGGCCAGCAGCTGCTGGAATCGGCCAAAGGCCTTTGCGCTTTCGTAAAACTGTTCCGGCTTTTCGACCTTTTGCAGGCATACGGTGCCTTCCACAAAGGGATAAACACGCCAGCAGCCGCCCTGGGTATCGCGATAATAATATTTGCCTTCTTTGGTGCGTTTTACGGTCATGGTTTCACGGGCACTGTTGCCACCGTTTTGTTCGATGATGGAACGCAAATAGTCGGTAACACCAACAATGTTTTCCATTAAGCCGTCGGGGTCGGTAAAGGTATTGGTGTTGATGCGTTGCAAGATAAAGCGCACACAATCGCCCGCTTCATTTTGAGTATATACGCAAAAGGTGTCGTTGATGTGACCTTTTCCGTAACGGACGGCGCCGACAATTTCGCCGCCAAAATCAAAGCCGTTTAAGGCCTCTGCCAAGGTTTCTTCTGCTTTACAAAGTGCCATGATTATTCCTCCCATAAATGATCCGGATACAGACCCTGTGCGGTTTTTTCGGCGATTGCCTTTACAACAACGGGTTTGTCTTCTTTGTAGGTTACGCCATACCATTTGTCGTGGCTGCGCAATACGGTTACGGTAGCCTTATCTTCGGCAATCAGCTGGCTGACAACGCTGGGCAGGAAATACTCGCCTTTTAAGGGGTTTTCCACAAGGGCTTGATCCAAAAATGCAGCAAAGCGTTTTTGAACTTCCGAAACAAAGCTTTCGGTAAAGCCCCACAGATTCATGGAAACGATGCTGTCAGGGGAAACATCGGTCCAGGTTTTGCCGTCGTCTTCGGTAAAGTGGATTCCGTTTTCATAGGTTTCAATTTTGGTGCGTTCGGTAACGCTGGCTAGGGTATGGTCGGCGTTTTCTACACATACGCCACGGGCCACGCTGCCGTGCTCGGTTACGGTGTTTTTCAGCAGATAGCCAACCATGGCATAGTTGTATTTTTCGCCGTCGCGATAGGTGGATAAGTAGTTGTAGATTTCTTGGAAGGCTTCGGGGCCATAGTAGTCGTCGGCGTTAATGACCGCAAAGGGGGCGTCAATTACATCACGGGCGGCTAAAATAGCATGGCTGGTACCCCAGGGTTTGGTACGGCCTTCGGGTACTTGATAGCCCTGCGGCAAATCCTCCAACTGTTGATAGGCATAGCGAACTTCCATGATTTTGGAAAGACGATCGCCGATGGCTTCTTTAAATGCCTGTTCAATCTCGTGCTTGATGATGAACACCACGGTTTCAAATCCGGCACGGCGTGCATCGAAAATAGAGTAATCAATGATAATCTGTCCGTGATTTCCAACCGGATCAATTTGCTTTAATCCACCGTAGCGGCTGCCCATGCCAGCTGCCATAACAACAAGAATTGGCTTTTTCATAATAAGAAACCTCCGTAATTGAATGATATTAAACGTTTTTGTAACCGTTTGGATTCATGCTTTGCCATTTATAACTGGATGCACACATTTCGTCAATGCCGTATTCCGCTTGCCAGCCCAGTTCTTGCTTTGCCTTGGAAGGGTCGGCGTAACATTCGGCAATATCACCGGGGCGGCGGGGGTCGATTACATAGGGAATCTCTTTGCCGCAGGCTTTGGAGTAGGCGTGAATCACATCCAGAACACTGTAGCCATGGCCAGTACCCAGATTGCAGATAAATAAACCGCAGTTGGTGGCTAGTTTTTTCACCGCTGCAACATGGCCGCGTGCCAAATCCACAACATGAATGTAGTCACGCACGCCGGTACCGTCCGGGGTGGGATAATCGTTGCCGAATACATGAACTTTTTCTAATTTGCCTACTGCAACCTTAGCAATATAGGGCACCAAGTTGTTTGGGATGCCGTTGGGGTCTTCGCCAATTAGGCCGCTTTCGTGTGCGCCAATGGGGTTGAAGTAGCGAAGCAGTGCCACGTTCATGGTGGGGTCTGCCTTGCAGATATCAATGAGGATATTCTCATTCATTACTTTGGTTGCACCGTATGGGTTGGTTGTGGCACCTACGGGGAAATCTTCCCGAATGGGAACGCTGGCAGGGTCGCCGTATACGGTAGCAGAAGAAGAAAATACAAAGTTTTTTACGCCGTATTTCTTCATGGCACCCAGTACATTCAGTGCGCTGATTAGGTTGTTGCTGTAATACTCTAAGGGTTTTTGCACGCTTTCGCCAACGGCTTTATAGGCAGCAAAATGAATCACGGCATCGATTTCCGGGTGGGTTTTGAATAGATTGTCCACGGCATCTTTGTCACATAAATCGATGTTGACAAAGGGCACCTTTTTTTGTGCGATGTGTTCCACACGATGCAATGCCTCTTCACAGGAGTTATACAGATTGTCGGCCACTAAGATTTCATAACCGGCTTTCATTAACTCAATGCAAGTATGGCTGCCGATATAACCGGCGCCGCCGTTTACTAAAATAGACATGGGGTAATCTCTCCTTTGAATATTAAATTGCTGACCTTGGATGAACAAGCAGGGAAGTTGATTTGTGTTTATTGTAAGAGTTCTTGACCGGATAGAAAATAGAATTTTTTACACAATATTTGCACAATCGGATTTAATTTGCACAGTTGTGCTTGAAATTGGGTTCATTCAATAGCGGTCGCTTCTTCTATGCAGAAGCGCCGCTGTTTTCTGTATTCGGTTGGACTTTGTGAAGTCAAGCGTCGGAAGCTTTGTGAGAAATAGCTGGACGAAGAAAAGCCCAGAATATGCGCAATTTGCGAAAGGGAATAGTCGGTGTTTTCTAACATGTGCTGACTTTCACGAATGCGCCGTTCAATTAAGTAGTTAATGGGAGAAATGCCGTATTCTCGTTTAAAGGTATGAACCAGATAGTATTTATTGACATGTGCTACGCTGGACAGAAGTGCCAAGTCTATGGGTTCGGTGAAATGCTCGTCGATATAACGGCGGGCTGCTGCACATTCTTTGTTGGTGTGGTGGGGGGATTCCATCTGCATGGTAAAGTGACTGTGCCGCAACAAAAGGGTAAGTAACACCTCTAAAAGATGTTGGCAGACATTTTCCCACCCTTGGGGATGGTCTTCTGCTTCTCGAATTAAGGTGCGCAGCAAAAATACGATTTCGTTACGGGATTCGCGATAGTTTAATACAGCAAAATCCTGACCGTCGGAATCAAAGATAAAATCAAGCCCGCTCACGCCCAGCACAATGTATTCCAGCGGATTGTTGGAGATACTGGATTCGGTATGCTCTACGTTGGGATTTACGATAATTAAATCATCGCTGCCAACGGGAACGGTTTTATCTTTCATGCGAAATTCACCAATGCCGCGCACACAATAAAATAATTCGGTGCAGGGATGGCTGTGCAGTGTGCTATGCCAATCCGAGCTGAAATGGGCTTCGGTTACATATAATAAATTGGCTTTGCTTAATAGATTTCCGGCACGATCTCGCTTGCGGCGGGCTTCATTGTTTTCTACATCGTATCGGCTTGTGCTCATAAAAAACCTCCTTATTGTGTTTTATCGGATGGATTGCGCAAAGATTTTATGTTTATTGTTATTTTGTTGCTTCGGATGGATTCAAAAGCAACATATAATCGGCTTTTCTGTATTTTATTATAAACGGCAAGTAGAAAGATTACAATAAGGATAATAGCACAAAAAGATATTTGAATGGTAAAATTGAATCTTTTATTCTGCTTAAATGATAATAAAATTATATATTTTACATATAAAAATGCAAAAGAATTGCGTGGTTAAAGAAAACAACCAATTACTGTTATTACAAAAAGTATTTAACTTTACTGGTTTAAACAAATAAAACAATATTTTTTGAGTTTCTGTATAAAACAAAAGAAAAAGACATACTTTTTCGATGCAATTTGACGGATTTTAGCGATATGAACATAAGAATAGCCAATATTTTGTGTATATTATTGATAAAAAGCAAGGTGTAAAAACAGGTTTACTATATAACTTAAACAAAAAAGCAATTCATATAAAAGCTATAGCAAGATAAAGGTTGTAATCTTGCCAAAAAAACGTATACTTATAAGCAAGAGATACAAATGATGCGGATGGATGATGAAAAAAGTAATGCAAATTGCTGAAATGCATCATTTAAAAATTCAAATTAATTTTTCAGGAGGTTCATTATGAAAAAGGCACTTAGCACAATGCTTGCGTTGACCATGGCAATTTCCATGTTCACTGCTTGCGGTGGCGGCGGAACTACTTCTACCGGCACATCCAGTTCGGGAAGCACAAATACTTCCACTGCTGCCGAGGGCGACTATGCAGGCCAAACCCTAAAGGTAGCAGCAATTGAAACCGCTTACGGCTCAGAAATGTGGCAAAAAGTTTGCGATGCTTTTGAAGCCAAAACCGGTGCAACTGTAGAGCTGACCACCGACAAAAACCTGGAAGATGTAATTGATCCCCAGATGAAAGCCGGTAACTTCTACGATGTAATCCACCTGGCAACCGGTCGTGAAAAGGCACTGCCCGAAACCATGCTGAAAGAAAATGCAATTGCCGACATTTCGGATGTTATGGACATGAAGGTTCTGGGCGAGGATGTAACCGTTGGTGAAAAGATTATCTCCGGCTTTACCGGCAACCTGACCACCAACCCCTACAACGATGATAAGATTTACATGATGCCCATGTTCTATGGTCCTTGCGGTTTGTTCTATAACAAAGCAAACTTCACCGAGGGCGGCGGTTCTTTGACCTTGCCCACCACTTGGGATGAGTTCTTTGCACTGGCAGACCAAACCGATATCCCGCTGTTTACTTACCCCACTGCAGGCTATCTGGATGCATTTATTTATGCAATGATGCCCGAAGTAGGCGGCCAGGAGTTCTTTAACAAGGCTTTGCAGTATGACGAAGCCACCTGGGCAAGCGAGGATATGGGCAAGATGTTTGACGTGCTGGGCAAACTGGCAGCAAACACCGAAAAATCCACTCCGTCTAACGGCAACGCAGACAACTTTACCAAGAACCAGCAGCTGATTCTGGATAACAAGGCTTTGTTTATGCCCAACGGCAACTGGGTAATTGGCGAGATGGCCGATGCACCCCGTGCAGAAAACTTTGAGTGGGGCTTTATGGCTCTGCCTGCTATGGAAGTAAACGGCGATCGTTACAGCTATACCTTCTTTGAGCAGTGCTGGGTACCGGCAGGTTCTCAAAACCAAGACCTGGCAAAAGTATTCATCAGCTATCTGTACAGCGACGAAGCTGCCGGAATCTTTGCAGAATCCGGTGCGGTTCAGCCCATTGCCGGCATGACCGATAAGCTGAGCGATGACAACAAGGTTTATTACAGCGTATACGACAACGGTGCAAAGGCAGCCATTGGCACATTTGCTACCACTGCCCCTGTAGAAGGCATGAACTTTAAGCAGATCTTCTGCTTCACCATGGATAGCGTTGTAAACGGCACCAAGACCGCTGAACAGTGGTGGCAGGATGTGCAGGATGCTTGCAAGACAATGGCAGAAGCGATGCAATAACGGTCTGCTCGCGTTACGTGTTAATGTTTGAGCGTTAGGCAACCCGATTGGAACCCGGCGGCACAAGATATTGTGTTTGCTGCGTAGGGAATCTGGTAAACCGAGCGGTGAGCAGAAGGGAGCAATCCTTTTTGCTTGCCGCTTTTTTAAATGAAACATGGAATGGAGATGGCACAATGCAAAAGAATAAAGCGCGCAGCCGGTTTATCGTGGCCTGCGTGGCCCCGGCCACAATATTAGCGTTCATTTTTCTTGTGATTCCAACCTTTAACGTTTTTCGTATGTCGCTGTTCCGCTGGGGCGGATACTCCCCAAACCAACAGTTTGTAGGGTTGGACAACTTTATAACCCTAATGAAAGATGAAAACTTTTTCCGCTCTTGCCGTAACAGCATTTTGCTGATTGTTCTGGTTACGGCGGTAACCTTGTTTTTCTCGTTGCTTTTTGCGTCGATTTTGACAAGAGAAAAGCTAAAAGGTCAAAACTTTTTCCGCGTTATCTTCTATATCCCCAATATCCTGTCGGTTGTTGTTATCAGTGCGATTTTCAGCGCAATTTATGATGCCAACAACGGTTTGTTAAACAGCATTTTGGGGTTGTTCCGTGGCGATAAAGACCCAATCTATTGGATGGGCGATCAAAAGCTGGTTATTTACAGCTTGGCGATTGCTATGGTATGGCAGGCAATTGGCTATTACATGGTTATGTACATGGCAAGTATGTCTTCTATCCCTGAAAGTTTGTATGAAAGTGCAAACCTGGAGGGTGCTTCTCGCATTACCCAATTTTTCAGCATTACCCTACCGTTAATCTGGACGAATATTCGTACCACCTTAACCTTCTTCATCATTTCGAACATCAACATGAGCTTCTTGTTTGTAAAGGCTATGACCAACGGCGGCCCGGACGGTGCAACCGAAGTGTTCTTAAGCTATATGTACAAACAAGCCTACACCAACTCTACATACGGTTACGGCATGGCAATTGGTGTGGTAGTATTTACCTTCTCGTTTGCTCTGGCTGCCATTGTGAACAAGGTAACCAAACGTGACCCGCTGGAATTCTAAACAGAAAGGGAGAGTGTGAGCGAATGAACACAAAACAGAAAACAGCTGGCGAAAAGAGTGATACTCTAATTAAAGCCATTATCTATATTGTGCTGTGCATGCTGGCAGTGGCCATTATCATTCCGGTCGCATGGGTGTTTATGGCTTCGGTTAAGCAAAACAGCGAATTTTACGGCAACCCCTTTACCTTGCCGCAGGGCATTCATCTGCAAAACTTTGTGGATGCCTGGACCAAGGCACGCATGGGCGACTACTTCATGACTTCGGTTATGGTAACCGCCGTTGCGTTGGCAATTTTGCTTTTGGTAGCATTGCCGGCCGCTTATGTACTAAGCCGTTATAAGTTCTTTGGCAGCAAGTTAATCAACGGCGGCTTTATGGCAGGCTTGTTCATTAACGTAAACTACATTGTAGTACCCATCTTTTTAATGTTTGTTTCGGGCGACCGTATCTTGAACAATCTGTTCGGTCATTCCTTCTTTTTGAATAACCCGTTTGTGGTTTCGGTTGTTCTGGCTTCTACCACACTTCCGTTTACCATCTACCTGTTAAGCGGTTATCTGGCAACCCTGCCCAAGGACTACGAAGAGGCTGCTTATGTGGACGGTGCAGGTTATTTCACTACCATGGTTCGCATCATTCTGCCCATGGCAAAGCCCAGCATCATCACCGTAATTTTGTTTGAGTTCTTAGCATACTGGAACGAATACATCATCTCCATGACCATGCTGACCGACCCCAACGGCGCACGCACCCTGCCGGTTGGCTTGCTGAATCTGATGAAAGCCCAGAACGCAAAGGCAGAATATGGCCAGATGTATGCAGGCTTGGTGCTGGTTATGGTTCCCACACTGATTCTGTATATGTGCGTACAGAAAAAGCTGACTCAAGGTATGACTTTGGGCGGCTTGAAAGGGTAAGGAGGCGTAAGCAATGAACGAGTACAAACGCAAAACCATTAAGGTGATTTTGGCCATTGTTGCAGCGCTGGTATGTCTTGGCTTGGTGATTGCCGGCCACACCATGGGCTTTATGGCAAGCATGACCCAAGGTCTGGTTGGTTTGGGGATTCAGCTGCTGGGCCTTGCCGGTATTCTGGTGTTGTTATACCTGTACAATAAGCCGTACACAAAATAAAACCATTGCATGGGGCGTCCCGTCCAAATGCCAACGGCAAAGGGGCGGGACGCCTGTTTGTTTTCATGTTGAATCAAATGCCAAAAGGAGAACCGAAGAATGAGCGAAAAGAAATTGACCGGCCGGGTAACCATACCGACCAATCTGGATGTTGTGCCGGAAACCATTGATATTTTGAAGCGTTGGGGCGCAGATGCCATTCGCGATTGCGACGGCACCGAGTTTCCCAAAGAATTAACCCAGGTGGGCGCAAAAATTTATTCCACCTATTACACCACCCGCAAAGATAACGAGTGGGCAAAGGCAAACCCGGACGAAGTGCAGCAGTGCTACATTATGACCGGATTTTATACCGCCACCGGCGGAAAACTGGAGATTCCTTTGATGAAAGGAATTTCCGATGAGCTGATGGAGGTAAACACCCGTGATGATATCAAACGCTGGTGGGAAGTAGTAGACCGCACCACAGGCGAAGTGCTGGCGGTTGACGCTTGGGACTACAACAAAGAAACCGGCTGCGTGGAAATTGCAAATCCGGCAGAGTTCCATGATTACACCGTAAGCTTTTTGGCATATCTGATTTGGGACCCTGTACATATGTACAATGCGGTAACCAACAACTGGCAGAACTTTGAACATCAGATTACCTTTGATGTTCGCCAGCCAAAAACCCATAAATTCACCATGGAGCGTCTGCGCAAATTTATTGCAGAACATCCCTATGTCAATGTAATTCGATACACCACCTTTTTCCACCAGTTTACCTTGATGTTTGACGAACTGAAGCGGGAAAAATACGTGGATTGGTATGGTTATTCTGCCAGTGTTTCGCCCTATATTCTGGAGCAGTTTGAGCAGGAAGTGGGGTATAAGTTCCGCCCGGAATTTATCATCGACCAGGGATACTACAACAACCAGTACCGTGTACCCAGCAAAGAGTTTAAGGATTTCCAAGCGTTCCAACGCCGTGAAGTGGCAAAGCTGGCAAAAGAAATGGTGGATATTACCCATGAACTGGGCAAAGAAGCCATGATGTTCCTGGGCGACCACTGGATTGGCACCGAGCCTTTTATGGATGAGTTTAAGACCATCGGTCTGGACGCAGTGGTTGGCAGTGTAGGAAACGGTTGCACCTTGCGCTTGATTAGCGATATCCCCGGCGTAAAATACACCGAAGGCCGCTTCTTGCCGTACTTCTTCCCCGATACCTTCCACGAGGGCGGCGACCCTGTAAAGGAAGCAAAGGAGAACTGGGTAACCGCACGTCGTGCCATTCTGCGCAAACCCATTGACCGCATTGGATACGGCGGCTATCTGAAGCTGGCATTGGATTTCCCCGAGTTTGTGGATTACATTGAAAGTGTTTGCGATGAGTTCCGTGAACTGTACGAAAACGCAAAGGGCACCACTGCATATTGTGAAAAAACCGTGGCAGTGCTGAACAGTTGGGGTAAGGCACGCAGCTGGGGCTGCCACATGGTGCACCATGCACTGTATCAAAAGCAAAACTACAGCTATGCCGGCGTAATCGAAGCATTGAGCGGCGCACCCTTTGATGTGCGGTTCATTAGCTTTGATGATGTGAAGCAGAACCCGGCGGTTTTGGATGACGTGGATGTAATCATCAACGTGGGCGATGGCGATACCGCACATACCGGCGGTGCAGTTTGGGAAGATGCAGAAATTGCAGCTGCCATTAAAAAGTTTATCTACAACGGCGGCGGATTTATAGGCGTAGGCGAACCCGCAGGCCACCAGTATCAGGGCCATTATCTGCAACTGGCAACTGCCATGGGCGTGGAAAAGGAAACCGGATTCACCTTGAACTATGATAAATACAACTGGGAAGAGCATCCCGATCACTTTATCTTGGCAGATACCACCAAAGCCGTTGACTTTGGCGAAGGCAAAAAGTCTATCTATGCCTTGGAAGGTGCACAAGTTCTGGTGCAGCGGGACAAAGAAGTGCAGATGGCGGTCAATGAGTTTGGCAAAGGCCGTACCGTTTATATCAGCGGTTTGCCCTATAGCTTTGAAAACAGCCGCATTTTGTACCGTTCGATTTTGTGGTCTTCTCACGATGAAAACGGCCTGCACAAATGGTTCAGCAGCAACTTTAATGTGGAAGTGCATGCCTATGTGAAAAACGGTAAGTACTGTGTTGTAAACAATACCTATGAACCGCAGCATACCACCGTTTACAAAGGCGATGGCACAAGCTTTGAGCTGGATATGGCAGCAAACGAAATCAAGTGGTATGAAATCTAATTAAAAAAAAGAAACCCAAGAGGTGCATCCGAACCGATGCGGACCTCTTGGGTTTTCTGTTTGAGGAAGGGAACAGGGGGTTAAAAGCAGTCCAATTCCATGTGTTTTTTGCGTTCTTGAAAGGATAGTTTTTGATAAAAATGCAGTGCGCTTTCGTTCTGAGATAGAACTTTTAATTCAATTCGGCAGGCGTGGTTTTCCGTTGCGAATTGCTTGAATTGTAAAAACAAAGCACGGGCAATGCCGTGGTTTCGGTATGGTTCGGATACAAATAGGGCGTCCAAACAAGCCACCGGCTGTCGGAACATTCCCGGAATTTGGTACACGAAGCCGTACAAAAAGCCTACAATCTGACCGTCTGCCTCCGCTACCAGTAGTTTGTGCCCGCTTTTGCCAATCACTTCGTGGTAGTTGTTTTTTACTTGGTATTCTTTTTCCAGATTGGAGTCAAACTGTGTTTCATACTGAATTAATTTTGTGAGCAGGGCATCCAATGCTTCGGCTTCGCTTTTTTCTGCATTGCGAATCTGAACGGAAAAATCTTTCATACAATGCCTCCTTGTTTGGGGGTATATGGATGTTTGTTGATGGATTATTACGGTATGGAGGATTTTGCAAGCGAAGAGAAAAAAGAAAAACGCAAGACGTTCGTCTTGCGTTTTTTGGTGGAGATAAGCGGGATCGAACCGCTGACCTCTTGAATGCCATTCAAGCGCTCTCCCAGCTGAGCTATACCCCCA
>CALWNI010000042.1 GCA_944382775.1 uncultured Allofournierella sp. | reverse complement strand
TAAAATGCGTTTGCATGCAAAGCTGTACTCTAAAATGCAAGGTGGTTGCGATAAAACTTGATTTAGGTGTTGACAAAGCAAAGGCGTGTCCGCTATACTTTTATGTTGCAAGGTCATATCCATTTTGCGAGCTGGCCTGAAACATAAAATCTGCCCCGATGCGGGGTCTGTTGGAGGATAATATCATGAAAAGAACTTTTCAGCCCAAGAAGCGTCAGCGCAGCGGTGTGCACGGTTTTCTGAAGAGAATGTCTACCAAGAACGGCCGCAAGGTCATTGCTGCTCGTCGTGCAAAGGGCCGCGCTAAGCTGTCTGCCTAAATAACAAAGACCTGAAACAGAAGGTCAAGCAAACAAGGCCACTGACTTATTAGTGGCCTTGTTTTTCAATATGGGGGAATTGTATGCGCTATAGGCCAATCACCCGAAACAAAGAGTTTGCCCGCGCTTATGCAAAAGGCAAAGCCTTTGTACATCCAAAACTGGTGTTGTATGTAATGAAAAACCGACAGGGAAAAACCCGGGTTGGCATTACGGCAACCAAAAAAATCGGCAACGCTGTGCAACGAAATCGGGCACGGCGTGTTATTCGTGCAGCATTGCATCAAATTTTGCCCTACGATGTGGGCGCTTTGGATTTGGTGTTTGTGGCACGAGGACAAACCACACGCTGTAAAAGCGACGATGTGAAAAAAGCTGCCGAACGATTGCTGAAAGACGCGGGACTGATCCAATGATCGCCCGCGTTTTAGTGCTGCTTATAAAAGGATATAAAACACACCTTTCGCCCCGTTTGGGAACCAATTGCAGATTTTTGCCAACCTGCAGCGAATATGCAATGGAGGCAATTCAGGTGCATGGAGCCTTTAAGGGCAGCATTTTGGCAATTTGGAGAATTTTGCGGTGTAACCCATTTGGAAAAGCCGGGTATGACCCGGTACCGCAAAAAGGGCGTTGGAAAAACGATAAACGCAGGTTACATCGGGAAAAATAATGCTTTATAACGCACCCGCTTGCGCCGGTGCTGCGTTAATAATACAAAATTAGGGATAGCTTCGGGGCGCAAACGAAGCGGATAGGAATTGCTATGGGAATTTTTGGCATACTCGGTACACCCCTTGGCTACGTGCTACAGGGAATTTATGAAATTGTGGGCAATTACGGATGGGCCATTATCCTGTTTACTGTAATTGTGCGCCTGGTGTTCTTTCCGTTGCAGGTTAAGCAGCAGAAAAGCACCGCAAAAATGGCGGCTTACCAGCCGATGATTCAAGAAATTCAGAAGAAATATGCAAAAGACCGCGAAAAGCAAAACGAAGAACTGATGCGGATGCAGCAGGAGTACGGATACAATCCGGCTGCCGGCTGCGCCCCCATGTTTTTGAACTTCTTTGTTATTTTTGGTATCATTGAAGTGGTATATCGCCCGCTGCAATACATCTTGCATCTGCCTTCTGACGTAATTGAAGCAGCTGCAAAGGTAATGAATTTGGCAGCAAGCAACTACACCACACAAAGTGAAATTGTAAAACAGGTACAGACCAACGCCAGCGTGTTTGGTGATATTTTCAGCGCAGAGCAGTTGCAGGCCATTCAGAATTTTGATGTTCAATTTTTGGGCATTAACTTGATGAATAAGCCGGAACTGGCATTGAATGGATTGCTGATTTTCCCCATTTTGAGCGTAATCACCATGGCAATGCTGAACGTTGTTACCATGAAAATGAGTGGTCAGCAGTTGCAGGGCAGCATGAAGTGGATGCCCTGGATGACCAGCTTGATGTTTGTATGGTTTGCGTTCCAGGTTCCCGTTGGCTTCTCTTTGTATTACACCGTTTCCAACCTGTTTATGTTTGTGCAAAGCGTAATTCTGCGCAAGATGTATGATCCGGAAAAACTGAAGGCTCAGATTCAGGAAGAAATCGAAGAGAAAAAGCGTCAGAAAAAAGCAAAAAAGCAGGTTAAGGTGGTAGAGAACGGTAAGGAAGTAACCAAATCGGTTTCCGAGTCGGAAATGAATCGCCTGCGCTTGGAGATGGCTCGCAAGCTGGATGAGGAGAAATATAAGGACGAGCGTACAGTGCCCTTGAGTCAATTGAGCAAGGAGGAATAAAGTATGCGTGAAGTAATCGCAACAGGAAAAACCGTGGAGGAAGCAACCGAAGCTGCTTGTTTGCAGCTGGGTCTGCCCCGCGAAGAGGTTAGCATTGAAATTTTAGAGATGCCGGTGCACAAGCTGTTTAAGAAAATTCCGGCAAAAGTGCGGGCAACTGTGATTCAGCAGGAGCCGGAAGAGGTAGAACTGCCCCAGCAGGAAAGTGCAGCAGAAGAAACCGCACCCGAAGCGGTACAAGAGTGCGAACAGCAACCGGCACAAGAGCAGCCTGCGGTGCAAGAGGAAACCGACAGCATCGAATTTGAAAATGAAAAATTAGCAGTTGCTGTAAACTATCTGAAAGAAATTTTTGCTCATATGGGCGTAGATGATATTGCCGTTTCGGTGGAAAAGCAGGAAGAGGCATACATCATTAAGGTAGAAGGCGACAACGTGGGTGTTCTGATTGGACACCGCGGCGAAACCATGGAAAATTTGGCCTATCTGGCCGGCTTGGCAGCAAACCGCAGCGGTGGCGATTACCTGAAAATTGGTTTGGACGTGGGTGGATACCGCAGCAAGCGCGAACAGGATTTGGAAGCATTGGCACGCCGTATTGGCACCAAGGTTGCCAAAACCGGACGCAGCCACGCAATGGAACCCATGAATCCCTACGAGCGTCGCATCATTCACAGCGTAATCGGCACCATGGAAGGTGTGCGCAGTGAATCCAAGGGCGAAGGCATGGATCGCCGCGTGGTGATTTACTCCACCGATCCCAAGCCGCAAAACCGTGGCAGAAATCATCGTGGAAACCGCGATCGCAAAGGTGGTTATCGTGGTGAGCGCAAGGCGTCAGTACCGGCGCGTGAGTTTGCGGATGCACCCCGTGAAACCGAAGCGGAGCCCACCGCACCCAAACGCACTCAGATGATTGATGATGCAGAGGGATTTGCGCTGTACGGCAAAATTGAATTGTAATAAAAAAGCAGATGCTTCTTTGGAAGCATCTGCTTTTTTATTGAAGGGCAATCAGGGGATGGAATCCCTTGCCCTGCCTGATTTGGTATGTTAAAATAAATCGAATCTTATAAGGAAAAGGAAGGGGAGAACGCATGGAAACGACAATTGTTGCATTAGCAACACCACCAGGTGCCGGTGGAATTGCGGTTGTGCGATTATCCGGTGCAGAGAGTTATCGGATTGCAGCACAGGTATTTCGCCCAATCAACGAATCAAAAAAGGTAATGGAGGCAAAGGGTTACACCGCTTTGTTTGGCCATTTTATTGCACAGGATAAAATTTTAGACGAGGGCGTGGCATTGTTTTTCCGTGCGCCCCGCAGCTACACCGGGGAAGATGTAATCGAGCTGAGCTGCCATGGCGGCATGGTAATTGCACAGGCTTTGATTGAAGCTTGTATTGATGCGGGCGCGGTTCCGGCAGGCCCCGGTGAATATACCAAGCGAGCCTTTTTAAATGGTCGTTTAAGTTTGACCCAAGCAGAAGCGGTAATGGATTTAATTTCTGCAACGGGACGGCAAGGTGCTGTGTTAGCAGAAACTGCTTTGGACGGTGCACTGGCTCGAAAGATTGAACATTACAAACAACTGTTGGTGGAACTGGCAGGACATTTGGCGGCATGGGTGGATTTTCCCGAAGAAGATGTGCCCGAATTGCAGCAGGATAATTTGTGTCAAACACTGGATGAGGTGCTGGCGGGAATGCAGCAGTTGATTGACCGATATGGCGCAGGTGCTGTATTGCGACAGGGTGTAGATGTTGCCATTGTGGGAAGCCCCAATGTGGGAAAAAGCACACTGCTGAATCTGCTTGCCGGCTTTGACCGTGCAATTGTAACCCCCATTGCAGGAACTACCCGTGATGTGGTGGAACAGGCGGTGATGCTGGGTGGCATTCGCATGAACCTGTTTGACACGGCGGGATTGCGTGAAACCGGTGATGTGGTAGAGGCGGAAGGCATTCGCCGCAGCCGCCGCAAACTGGAAGAGGCCGGTTTGGTATTGGCAGTGTTTGACGGGTCTTGTGAAAGTAAGCAGGAAGACCGGGAGCTGGCACAGGCTTGCGCAGAAAAGCCTGCCATTGCGCTGGTAAACAAAAGCGATTTAGAGCAAAAATTTGATGATACTGTATTGCAGGGTTGCTTTAGCAAGGTAGTAAAAATTGCAGCAGGCCAAGGCGAAGGCATGCAGGAATTGGAGCAGGCAGTGCAAGAGGTACTGGGGGTAGCAAACTTTGACCCCACAGCACCTTGCTTGGTAAGCCAGCGGCAATTGGCAGCAGCAGTGGCGGCACGCAGCGCATTAAAAGAAGCTAAAAATGCACAAAGTGCAGGGTTTGGCTTGGATGCAGTAAGCGTATGTGTGGACGATGCACTGGCTGCACTTTGTGAACTGGTGGGCGAAAACCCCAGTGAAACAGTAATTGAGGAAGTATTCTCGGAGTTTTGTGTAGGAAAATAAAACGTGCCGCTGCAAGGGCGGCAAGGACAAAGAAGGTAACAAAACCATGAATCATTTGGGAGATTATCAGGTGATTGTTGTGGGGGCGGGCCATGCCGGCATTGAAGCTGCACATGCAGCGGCAAAGCTGGGGGCAAAAACTGCACTATTCACCCTTAGTTTGGACGGCATTGGAAATATGCCCTGTAACCCGAGCATTGGTGGTACGGCAAAAGGCCATCTGGTGCGTGAAGTGGATGCATTGGGCGGTGTAATGGGTTTGGCTGCCGATGCGACCACCCTACAAAGCCGTATGCTGAACCGTGGCAAAGGCCCTGCGGTGCATTCGCTGCGAACACAGATTGACCGCAGTGCATACCATGCATATACAAAGCACCTGCTGGAGGAAACCGAAAATCTGGACATCAAGCAGGGTGAAGTGGTGGACTTGGCGGTGGAAGACGGCCGAGTAACCGGAGTGTACACACGGCTAAATGGCTTTTATGGTGCACAGGCGGTGGTTATTTGTACCGGAACAAACCTGGGTGGCCGTATCTTTGTGGGAGATGCCAGTGTGGAAAGCGGACCGGACGGACAGCACGCCGCAAACCTTTTAAGCGAAAGCTTGAAAAAATGGGGCTTGCCTTTGCGCCGCTTTAAAACCGGAACCCCTGCGCGTGTCCATCGCCGCAGTGTGGATTTTTCGGTATTGGAAGTACAGCCCGGTGAGGAACCGCCGGAACCGTTCAGCTTTTTAACCGCAGACGGACAGGTGAAAAACTGGGTGGATTGCCATATTGCGTATACCAATCCGGAAACACACCGGATTATTTTGGATAACCTGCATCGTTCGCCGTTGTATGGTGGTATGATTGAGGGAATCGGACCCCGTTACTGCCCCAGCATCGAAGATAAGGTGGTGCGTTTTTCGGATAAGGAACGCCACCAGATTTTTGTGGAACCCTGCGGCATGGATACCGAAGAGATGTACTTGCAGGGAATGAGCAGCAGTTTACCGGAAGATGTACAAAATGCAATGTATAAAACCATCAAAGGATTTGAAAACATTGAAATTTTGCGTCCGGCTTATGCAATCGAATATGACTGCATTGACCCCACTGCCTTAAAACCCACATTGGAAACCCGTGCAGTAAAAAATTTGTTTGGTGCAGGTCAGTTTAACGGAACATCCGGTTATGAAGAGGCGGCAGCGCAGGGCTTGCTTGCCGGCTTGAATGCGGCGTTGCAGGTACTGGGAAAAGAGCCGGTCATTTTACCGCGCCATTCTTCTTATTTGGGAACCTTGGTGGATGATCTGGTAACCAAAGGTGTTATGGACCCATACCGCATGATGACAAGCCGAAGCGAATATCGATTGACATTGCGCCAGGATAACGCAGATGAACGACTGACCCCCATTGGACGGGAAACGGGTTTGGTGGACGATGTTCGCTGGGCGGCTTACCAGAAAGCGATGGAAGTAAAAGCTGCGGAATTGAAGCGATTGGAACAAACCAGTGTAAAAGCCGCAGAATTGAATGTGGTATTACAGGAACTGGGCATTGAGCCCATTGAAAAGGGCGGTCCTGCAGCAGAGCTGCTGCGCAGACCCGAATTAAATTATGAGATTATTGCAAAGGTAATCGGCTGGGGCGAAGGTGTAGACCGCCGAATGGCGGCACGCATTACCACCGAAATCAAATATGCCGGTTACATTAGCCGACAGATGCGTGCAATCAAAGATGTAAAGCGGTTGGAAAACGTTCCGATTCCGGCGGATTTTGATTATGCTCCGCTGAGTGGACTGCGTTTGGAAGCAAGAGAAAAGCTGGCAAAGATTCGGCCGCTGAATCTGGCCCAGGCAGGACGGATTCCCGGTGTATCCCCGGCGGATTTATCGGTGTTAAGTGTTGCCGTAACCGCAGCCAATAAGGAGAAGCAAAATGATTGATAAAAATCGGTTGCAAGAAAAATGCAAGGAACAGGGCATTGTGCTACAACCTAAGCAGCTGGACCAATTGGAACAGTATGCAACCCTTCTGGTAGAATACAACCAAAAGGTAAATTTAACTGCAATTACCGACCCGGAAGGCATTGAAAATAAACATTTTTTGGACAGTCTGTTGTTTGCCAATCAGCCGGAAGTGCAAGGCACGATGGTAGATGTGGGATGCGGAGCAGGATTTCCCGGTGTAGTTACGAAAATTTACAAGCCGGATTTGGAACTGACCTTAATGGAACCCACCGGAAAACGAGTGGAGTTTTTAAAATATGTATGCCAACAGCTGGGGCTTACCGGAGTATCGTTTGCAAAGGAACGGGCAGAAGAAGCTGCACGCAAACAATGGCGTGAAGCCTTTGATGTGGCAAGTGCCCGTGCAGTGGCAGCACTGCCCACCTTATCGGAATATTGTTTGCCTTTGGTAAAGGTAGGCGGTGTTTTTATTGCAATGAAAGGGGCTTGCGCCGAAGAAGAATTGCAGCAGGCAAAAGGAGCCATTAAAAAGCTGGGTGGAAAATTTGAGGAGATGCGAGATTTTCAGCTACCCGGTGGCGATGCCAGAAGTTTGCTGGTTTGCAAAAAGATTTCGCAAACTCCGCCTGCATATCCGCGAAATGGTGGAAAAATTGCAAAAGCTCCCTTAAAATGATAGGGAAACAAGGACAATCAAGCAGAAATTTGAAAATGGAAATTTCTGGAGTTTAAATTAGGTATATGCTATACTTTGTTTGGGAAATAAAACAAAGTATAGCATATATTTTTTTATTGATAAGACAAGCAACCAACAAAAACAGACGTAATGCGGAAGTGAAAAAGGAGGAAATAAGAAATGTTACAACGCAAGCCGAAGGTAAAGGGAAAAGTCCTTTCGATTCCCATTGAACGAATTGAAGCATCGCCATTTCAGGCACGAACCCAGTTTGATGAACAGGAAATTGCTCGGCTTGCTTTGAGCATTATGCAAAATGGATTGTTACAACCCGTTACTGTGCGAAAAGTGGGAGAACATTTTCAGTTAATTGCAGGAGAACGTAGATTGCGCGCTTGCAAACTGGCACAATTACAAGAAGTTCCCGCTATTTTATGTGAATACAAAGACCAACAGACCGCAGCATTGGGATTGCTGGAAAACATTCAACGGCAAAATTTGAATCCCTTTGAACAGGCTAAGGGCATTCGGGAAGTGATTCGCCTGTGGGGATGTACCCAAGAAGAGGCGGCCAAGCGATTGGGAATGGCACAGCCCACCTTGAACAATAAACTGCGCTTGTTGGCACTGACAGATAATCAGCAAGAATTTTGTTTGCAGCATAATTTGACAGAGCGACATGCAAGAGCGGTGTTACGTTTGGAACAAGAGGAACAGAGAACCAAAGCACTGGAACAGTTCGCAAAGCAAGGAATGAATGCAAGGCAAGCAGATGCTTACATAGAAAAAATTGTGGAGCCCAAAGAACGGAAAAAATCCATTCCCATGGTGCGAGATGTACGAATCTTTGTGAATACCATTAACAAGGCGGTACGCTTAATGGTGGAAGCAGGAGTGCCTGCATCGGCAAAGAAAAACGAAGGGGAAGGATATGTGGAATATATTGTACATATTCCGATTGTTCCACAAACGACAGCAGTAAAAAAATAATTGTTCCACGTGGAACAATTGAAATAATACAAAATGAAAGGGTTGGATTCGATGGAATCTGACCCTTTTTTGTGGGGTAATAAAAAGTAAATGTTCCACGTGGAACATTGCGGAACATTTTTATAGAAGCCACGCAAGATAAAATATGTTCACGGCTGTAACTTGAAGAAAATCTATGGTATAATAGCACAAGAATAATGCTGTTTGTTTTAGCATTTTGATTTTAAAAAGATTCGGAGGTCACAAGCGTTGGGGAAAGTTATTGCCGTTGCAAACCAAAAAGGTGGCGTTGGAAAAAGTACCACCGCCGTTAACCTGGCGTCCTGTGTGGCAGAAGAGGGCAAAAAAGTTTTAATTTTAGATCTTGACCCTCAGGGAAATACCACCAGTGGTTATGGAATTTCCAAGCGAAGCGTGGAAAAAAGTGTATACGATTTACTGATAGGAAAATCACCCACCAAAGAATGTATTATTTCAACAGAGTTTCATGTGGATGTAATTCCTTCGAATATTCAGCTTTCCGGTGCAGGAATTGAATTGGTAAACATGGAACGCCGAGAGAAGCGACTGCGGGAAGCCTTGGCACAGGTGGCGGCAGATTATGATTATATTTTTATTGACTGTCCGCCCAGTTTGGACTTGTTGACGCTGAACGGTTTGTGTGCAAGTGATTCGGTGTTGATTCCGATTCAATGCGAGTATTACGCACTGGAAGGATTATCCGAACTGATGAGCACATTAAAAACTGTGCGCAAGATGTACAATCGCTATTTGGAAATTGAAGGTGTTGTATTCACCATGTATGCGGGACGATTAAATTTAACGCTGCAGGTGGTGGAACAGGTAAAACAATTTTTTGGCGATAAGGTTTACAAGACAACCGTGCCGCGCAACGTGCGACTTTCGGAAGCACCCAGCTATGGCCAGCCAATCAATTATTATGATCGTTCCAGCAAAGGGTGCGAGGCTTATCGCGCAATGGCAAAGGAATTGTTGGAGAACAATCGATAAAGGAGACAAGCTATGGCAATGAAAAAAGGCGGCCTTGGCCGCGGCTTGGAAAGCCTGTTTGAAGAAGCTACCCGTGATGTGGGTAGTGATGTAGCCACATTGCCGCTGCGGGATATTGAACCGGACAAAGAACAGCCACGCAAAGATTTTGCAGAAGAGCCGCTTAATGAATTGGCTGCAAGCATTGCGGAGCACGGAGTGTTACAACCCATTACGGTAAGACCTTGTGCAACAACAGGCGGATATAAAATTATTGCGGGAGAGCGCAGATGGCGTGCGGCTAGATTAGCCGGATTGACGGAAATTCCTGTTATTATTAAAGATGTACCGGAAAGCGCTGCAATGGAGCTTGCGTTGGTGGAAAATTTGCAGCGTGAAGACTTGGACCCAATTGAAGAAGCTTTTGGATATAAGCAGCTGATGGAACGCTGTGGATTGACACAAGACCAAGTGGCAAAGCGATTGGGGAAAAGCAGAAGTACGGTTGCCAATAGTTTGCGACTGTTGAATTTGCCGCAGCGCGCTTTGGAGTGGCTACAAACAGGACATTTAACAACAGGACACGCAAAAGCGATTTTAGGATTGAGCTCGGCAGAATTGCAGGAAAAGGCAGCGGAGATGGTTGTGGAAGGCGAATTGAATGTAAGACAAACGGAAGCCTTGTGCAAAAAACTAATGCAGCCGAAAAAGACGGAAAAAGAACCTGTAAATCGCCCCTCGTTGCCGGATGAAGTGGAAATTGCTTTAAAAGAAGTTTTAGGCAATGAGGTAAAAGTAAGTTATAAAAATGGACAGGGAAGCCTGACCGTTCATTTTTATTCAGATGAACAGTTGACTGCCTTTGCAAATTTGCTGGGTGGATATCAAAAGTAAAAATTTTAAAAGGGGAATAAAATTATGCTGGATATACGTTTTGTGCGGGAAAATCCCGAACTGGTAAAGGAAAACATCCGAAAAAAGTTTCAGGATGCAAAGCTGCCTTTGGTGGATGAGGTAATTGCACTGGATGCAGAAAACCGTGACACCATGACCGAAGCCAATGCGCTGCGTGCTGAGCGCAACAAGCTGTCCAAACAGATTGGTGGTTTGATGGCACAGGGCAAAAAAGAAGAAGCAGAACAGGTAAAGGCACAGGTTTCTGCACAGGCAGATCGTTTAAAGGAACTGGAAGCAAAAGAGGGCGAGCTGGAAGAGAAAATCCGCAACATCATGATGGTAATTCCCAACATGATTGATCCCAGTGTGCCCATTGGTCCGGATGACAGCCACAATGTGGAAGCTGCCCGTTTTGGTGAAGCCGTTGTTCCCGATTTTGAAATTCCTTATCACACCGAAATCATGGAGAGCTTTGGTGGCATTGATTTGGATAGCGCCCGCCGTGTAGCCGGTAACGGTTTCTACTACCTGCTGGGTGACATTGCACGTTTGCATGAGGGTGTTTTGGCTTATGCACGTGACTTTATGATTGACAAAGGATTTACCTATGTAATTCCTCCCTTTATGATGCATGGCAGTGTGGTACAGGGCGTTATGAGCTTCCCTGAAATGGATGCAATGATGTACAAAATCGAGGGCGAAGATTTATATCTGATCGGAACCTCGGAGCATACCATGATTGGTCGCTTTGTTGATCAGCTGATTCCGGAAAATCAGTTGCCTCAGACCTTGACCAGCTACAGCCCCTGTTTCCGTAAAGAAAAGGGTGCGCATGGTCTGGAAGAACGCGGTGTTTACCGTATCCACCAGTTTGAAAAGCAGGAAATGATTGTGCTTTGCAAGCCCGAGGAAAGTATGGATTGGTATGAAAAGATGTGGCGTTACAGTGTAGAGCTGTTCCGCAGCTTGGATATTCCCGTACGCCAGCTGGAATGCTGCTCGGGTGATTTGGCTGACCTGAAGGTGAAGAGCTGTGATATCGAAGCTTGGAGCCCCCGCCAGAAAAAATACTTTGAAGTATGCAGCTGCTCGAACTTGGGTGAGGCACAAAGCCGTCGTTTGAAAATCCGCGTAAAGGGTGAGGACGGAAAGAACTACCTGCCCCACACCTTGAACAACACTTGTGTAGCACCTCCGCGTATGCTGATTGCTTTCTTGGAGAACAATCTGCAAGCAGATGGCAGTGTAAAGATTCCTGAGGTTCTGCGTCCTTATATGGGTGGCAAGGATCGAATCGTACCCACAAACAAGAAGTAATGAAATGAAGAATGCGACCGGAATTCGTGAAGCGATTCCGGTCGGTTTTTTTGTGTAAAAAAAACAGTATTTTAAATGGCAAAAAAAGGATAAAAATTTTTTAAAATTTTTTTGAAAAAAGTGTTGACAATTCGTCAATCGTTTAATATAATATAAAAGCACCCAGCGAGAACAGGGTCGCAGATATGGCGGTATAGCTCAGTTGGCTAGAGCATTCGGTTCATACCCGAAGTGTCACCGGTTCGAATCCTGTTACCGCTACCACCTAATACAAGGTTTAGCTAGGATACTTGGGGGTTGTCCGCAATAGTGGATGATGAAGTATGCTTGCTGTTTTAGCTAAACTTTGTATTACTCATAAGGCCCATTGGTCAAGCGGTCAAGACATCGCCCTTTCACGGCGGTAACCCGGGTTCGATTCCCGGATGGGTCACCAAAAGTCCTTACCTAACGGTAAGGACTTTTTCTTTTATTTAGTAAAAATACTGTACGTTTCTGTAAATAGTTTGTGGTTTTGTTTTAAAATAAAAAAATCTATTGACAATTCAAGAAATAAGGTTTAGATATGATATACACGATGCAGATTGTAAAGCATCAATAAGAGTGGCTTGAAGTATGCGTATGCGAAGCAATTCGCAGAGAAAGCATATTTTGGCCCTTTTTTGCTGTTATACAAAATTGTATGAGATGCTACCTTGGAATAAGAAAGCAGAAAGGAAATTTTGTGAAGGAGTAAAAAAATGAAAACCTTAAAAAATCATGGGGAAATACCAATTAGTGCGGCAGCGGCACTGGTGGCCATTGGTGTGGTGTACGGAGATATTGGAACATCGCCAATGTATGTAATGAAATCCATTATGGCAGGCAACGGCGGGCTTTCCAGTATGGGCGTAGAGTTGGTATTAGGATCACTTTCGTTGGTTATATGGACAGTAATCTTGTTAACTACCGTAAAATATGTAATGGTGGCAATGCAAGCAGATAACCATGGAGAAGGCGGCATTTTTTCTCTTTATAGCATTGTAAGAAGATACCGAAAAAATTTGATTGCCTTTGCCATGATCGGCGGTGCAGCATTGCTGGCTGACGGTGTTTTAACGCCGGCGGTAACGGTTACCACGGCAATTGAAGGTTTGCGCAGTATTCCCACCTTTGATGCGTTGCTGCAAGATGGGCAAGCTAGAATTGTACAAATTACGCTGCTTATTATTGCAGTTTTGTTTTTGATTCAAAGAGCGGGTACCAGCTCGATTGGTAAAGCGTTTGGCCCCATTATGATGGTATGGTTCCTGTTCTTGGCAGGAATGGGCATCTACAATATGAGCGGGAATTTAACGGTATTACAAGCGTTGAATCCGGCATTGGCACTTAAAGTTTTGGTAGGGCCTTATAACAAAATGGGCTTTTTTATTTTAGGAAGTGTATTTTTGGCTACTACCGGTGCAGAAGCGTTGTATTCCGATATGGGCCATGTGGGAAAGGGTAATATTTATATTAGCTGGCCGTTTGTTAAGGTTTGCTTGATTCTAAATTATTTGGGACAAGGTGCATGGTTGATTGAAAATCAGTCAAACAAAGCATTGTATGACCTGGAAGATTTGAATCCGTTTTTTCAGATGATTCCACAAGATATGCGACCGATAGCGGTATTGCTAAGTACCGCAGCCGCCATTATTGCATCACAGGCACTGATTACGGGTGCTTTTACCTTGGTGGCGGAAGCTTGTAAATTGGATCTTATGCCTCATATGCAGATTATTTATCCGGCAAAAACAAAAGGTCAGTTGTATATTCCGTTAGTTAATACATGCTTATGGGTGGGATGCTCGGTATTGGTGCTGTACTTTCAAAGCAGTCAGCGCATGGAAGCAGCCTACGGTTTGGCGATTACAGTAACAATGCTGATGACCACCATTTTGCTGTTTGTTTATTTGCGGCAACAGAAAAAGCGCGGAATGCTTGCGTATTTGTTCTTGGTTTTGTTTGGCGGATTGGAAAGTATGTTCCTATTGTCTAGCCTGACAAAGTTTGTTGAGGGTGGCTATGTGGCAGTTGGCTTGGCTGCGGTATTGTTAGCGGTAATGTTTATTTGGTATCGCGGAACACAGGTAGAAGAGTCGCAAGCCATTTATCTAAATGTAGAAAAATATGCGGACATCTTGGCTCAATTGCGTGATGATGAAAGCTTGCCGATGTTTACCGATAACCTAGTTTATTTAACAAAAAGTCGGTATCGGAATTTTGTGGAACGGGATATCATGTATTCGATTTTGGAACGAGATCCGAAACGCGCAAAAGCATACTGGTTTATTAGTATTAATGTACAGGATGTGCCATACAAACGAGAGTATGAAGTGGAAAGCTTTGGGACGAACTATATTTTCCGTGTACAGTTAAATTTGGGATTTAAAGAAAACCAACGGGTAAATATATATTTACGTCAGATTGTGCAGGATTTGATTCAAGCAGGCGAGTTGCCACATCAACAACAGCGGTATGCTGTACAAACTCCGGGAATTGTGGGAGGATTTAAATTCTGCATTATCCGAAAACGTGTAGTACCGGAAAGTGATATCTTGGCAGCTGACCGAGGTATTTTAACTGCCAAATATGCAATTAGGCATGTAGCAGGATCTCCCGCTCGTTGGTATGGATTGGAGAACTCGTTGTTAGCGGTAGAATACCTGCCATTGTTTGTAAAGATGAAAGCAACGGAACCACTGACAAGAAAGTATCCGGAAAAAGAAGAAACCAGCGTTTAAACAATAGTTCTTGGGAATTACGATTGCATAAACGAAAGAGTCGAATTGCTGATTGCAATTCGACTCTTTTTTATAGACTATATAATACATATTTATATATAAAAATAAGCGTAATAAAAAAATTAAAATAAAATGAAAAAAGATGTTGACATAGGACGTAATCCGTGGTATTATAACTAAGCCGTCAGGAACGGCGAGCTGCTGAAAAGAGCTTGAAAAAATATTTCGAAAAAAGTGCTTGACAAACGGCACTGAGCGAGATATAATAAACAA
>CALWNI010000041.1 GCA_944382775.1 uncultured Allofournierella sp. | reverse complement strand
AGTGGGAAACCTGGATACCAAAAGAAACGCCCTTGCCACAACAATTGCACTTTGCCATTTGCTGCACCTCCTCTTAATTAAGTCGCTAGAATATAATAACAAGAAATAACGGAAAAATCAAGTGTTTTTTAAAAATATCTTTTAAATATCTTAAAAACACCAAATTTACTTGTGGATGTTCTGCAAAAAAGGTATAATAAAGAGAAAACATAATGCAAAACAACTGCGTTGTAAACAAGTAAATCTATCACTATATACAATATTATAAATCAAAAACAAAACATAAGCAAGGAGAATTCTATGGGATTGATTAGTCCGAGCCAGCTGTTGATTTGGATTATGCGCGGCATGGCAATGTTGTTGGTTATTCCAATGCACGAAGCCGCACATGCTTTTGTCAGTGATAAATTGGGAGACCCTACCGCCAAAAATTTGGGTCGTTTAACCCTAAATCCAATGGCACATTTTGATTTGCTGGGTGCCATTTGTATGATTTTTGTGGGCATTGGTTGGGCAAAACCCGTACCCGTGTATCCCTACCGCTATAAAAATCCTAAGGTTGGCATGGCAATCAGCGCAGCCGCAGGGCCGCTCTCCAATCTGCTGATGGCATATATAACAGCTATGGTATATAAGGTGGCATACTATTGCACACCGGATACCATGTTTTGGGGATTTATTATCCAGTTTTTGTATATTTTAATTGCGGTCAATGTATCGCTGGCAGTCTTTAACTTGCTGCCGGTTCCGCCCTTTGACGGAAGCCGTATTGCTATGGTACTGCTGCCGCAAAAACTGTATTTTCGCATTATGCAATATGAACGCTATATCTTTATGGGTATGTTCGTATTGTTGATGCTGGGTGTGTTTGATTTACCGTTGAGTTTGTTAAATGGTGCGGTTTGGAATCTGCTGGACAAGGCAACACTTTTTATTGATAAAGCCGTGTATGCAGCAGTTGGCATGGCAGTATAAACGGGGGACACTATGGATGGCTTAACCTTTCGGCTGGAAGAATTTGAAGGCCCGCTGGATGTGTTGTTGTATCTGGTGAGCAAAAACAAAATGAATATCTACGATATCGCTATTTTGGATTTGATTGACCAGTACACGGCAATCATTAACCAGCTTCAGCAAAATCGTATGGAAGTGGCCAGCGAATTCATTGAAATGGCGGCACGATTGGTACAGATGAAAAGCTTTTTGCTTCTGCCCCGCAGCGAAGAAGCCGAACGTATGAAAGAAGAACTTACCGGCCAGTTGATTGAGTACAGTGCTTGCAAAGAAATTGCACGTCAAATGGGGCAGCAAGCCGCCCAAAATTGCAGTTTTGTACGTCCGCCGCTGGAAATTGAGCTGGACAACACATACAACCAGTATCATGACCCCATGTTATTGGCACAGGCAATCGAAATGCTGCTTGGTCGTGGAAAACGGCGCAAAGTACCAACACAGCAAGCCTTTGAACCATTGGTAACGGCACCTTTTGTGTCGGTGGCAAGTCGGGTTGTGCATGTGCTCCGCAGCATTGTAACCGGTAAAGCGCAAAAATTGCGCGCACTGTTTGCGCGGCAAGATACACGCAGCCAAACTGTGGCAACCTTTTTGGCGGTGCTGGAGTTGATTCGTGCCGGTCGTATTACGATAGATGAACAAGAAAATTTGACCATTCGCCGAGGCAAAGGCAGAAAACAGGAGGGCTAACCGATGACGCAACAGGAAAAAGAATACAAAGCAGCAATCGAGGCAATCCTTTTTGCACACGGCGAGCCGATTAGTGCGGAAAAAATTGCCGAGGCATTGGAGATACGCCGCAGCACGGTGTACATTTTACTGGACCAATTAAAGAAAGAATACGAAAAAGCAGATCGCGGGCTGTGCATCTTGCCGCTTGGAGATAAGTGGCAAATGGCAACCAAAACATCGGTGCAAGAACCGGTAAAACGGGTGCTGGATAACCGCCGAAACACTCCGCTTTCGCAGGCAGCTCTTGAAGTTCTGGCAATTATTGCGTATAATCAGCCGGTATCCCGTGGTTTTATTGAACAGGTGCGTGGCGTGGATTCTTCGTCTACCTTGGCAAAGTTAATGGAAAAAGGCTTGGTAGAAGAAGCGGGTCGAATGGATTTGCCGGGCCGCCCCATCAGCTTTCGCACTACCGAAGTGTTTTTGCGAACCTTCGGCTTGGTTACTTTGGAGCAGTTGCCCCCCTTGCATGGAGAGCATGGGGAAGAAAAGGTGATTCAGCTGGAAATGGTAGCAGCCGAAAAACAATAAAAGGAGAGCGTACATGGCTGTTCTATGGTTCTTGATCAAATGCATTTTATGGCTGTTGGCAGTTGTGTTCGGTTTGCTTGTATTTGCATTGCTGGTGCCGATTACCGCAGAGCTCTGTTATGAAAAAGGGCAGTTTACCGCTGCCGTTCGGGTACTTTTGTTGCGTGTGCGTGTGTATCCTTGGCCGGAAAAAGAAAAAAAGCAAAACGGCCTTTTTGCTAAATGGAAAGCAAAACGCGAGGAGCGAAAACAGGAAAAACAGCAGCCTGTAAAGAGCCCTGTTCAAAACCAACCTGCCGAGTCACCGCAACCGCAAACAGAGGAAGAAAAATCGATAGAATCGGAATCCAAAAACATGGATGAACCGGAAAAGGCGCAGACAGAGCAAGGCCGGCAAGCGGCTGAAACACAAGCCGCAGAGAAAAGACAAGCAAGCAAAGAGCCGACAAAAAAAGTCGTTCTGACCGCCAAGAAGAAGACGCAAACCAAGACAAAACCGAAGCCCGAGGGTAAGGATGCGCTGCTGAATAGCCTGGACAAAATCAAGGCGTTGGTTTGTGTGGCAGGTGCAGTCATGCGGCGAGTGCTGGCGGCATTGCGGATTCATCATATTCGCATTGTGCTGCCTGTCCATATAGATGATGCGGCACAAACAGCGGTAGCAGTAGGTGGAGTTCATGCGGCACTGCATTCGTCTTTGGGTGTGTTGAATAATGTGTTTACCCTACAGTTTAAGCAGTTGACCATCATTCCGGACTATCACAATGAGTATGAAGGTCAAGAACATTTCTCTTGTAAAATCACAACACATCTGATTATAATGGTAGTTATAGCAATCTGGGCGTTTTTTCGCCTGAAAGAAGAAAAGATTATCGGATAAATACAGAGCAAACGGCTCTTTGGGAGGTATTTAATATGGCGGAACGTCCTTTGGAAGGTTTAATGAGTGTAACCCTGGATAAAATTCGCGATATGGTAGGTTCCAATACCATTATTGGCGAGCCCATTAAGATTGAGGGCACCACAATTCTGCCGGTGTCGAAAGTAACCTTTGGTTTTGCGTCCGGCGGTTCGGATTTTGGGCCCAAAACCACCAAAGAGTTGTTTGGTGGTGGCAGTGGTGCAGGGGTAACTGTAATGCCGGTGGCATTCTTGGTCATCAAAGACGGCAATGTCCGCACCATTCAGTTGGCAGACTCCAACAGCACCGTGGACCGTGCTTTGAATATGGTTCCGGAGCTGGTGGATAAGGTAAGCTTGTTTTTAAGCAAAAACGAAAAAGGCACAAATTATACCGAGCAGGGCACCCCCACGGTATAATTGCGCCATGTATGTTACATTAAAACAACGATAGGCAATAAATAAAAAAGGATTTGTAATTATGGCATTGGAACGAGTACAAAAAGTAATGGCAGAACAGGGCATGTGTTCTCGCCGTGCAGCAGAGCAGATTATTTTGGAAGGCCGTGTAAAAGTAAACGGTCATCCCGTAAGCTTGGGCGATAAAATGGACATCAACCGCGATGTGTTGAGCATCGACGGTCAGCGTATCCGCTTGGAAAAAAAGCAGGAATACCACTATTTGATGCTGCATAAGCCCCGTGGTTTTGTTACCACCACCAGCGACGAGCGTGGCCGCAAAACCGTTATGGATTTGGTTAGCGAATATCCGGTTCGTGTATTCCCGGTTGGTCGTTTGGATAAGGACAGCGAAGGCCTGTTGCTGCTGACCAACGACGGCAATTTTGCCAATTTGATGATGCATCCTTCCCATGGTGTAAGTAAGTTGTACCGTGTAACGGTTCGCCCCCGCGCAGAGGAGCATCAGATTATTGCACTGAGCAAAGGCGTTACCTTGGACGACGGCAGCGTAACCCAGCCGGCTGTTATCAATGTTGTGGTGGACGAACCCAACCGCACCGTTATGGAAATGACCATCAAAGAGGGCAAAAACCGCGAAATTCGCCGTATGTGTGAGGCAGTTGGTCTGGAAGTAATCCGCCTGCGCCGCAACGCAATGGGTGCTGTAAAAATGGGTATGTTGCAGCCGGGTCAGTACCGTGAATTGACCAAGAGCGAGGTTGCCGCATTGCGTGCCGCCGCACAAAAGGGTAAGGCAAAAGCACAAACCCAGCGTTCGCAGGAAGCAGCCGAACTGCGCCGTGAACAACAAAAAAATCGCCGTACTGCCAAGAAACAACCCGGTAGCCGCGGTCGCAGATAATAAAAACATTGGCTTTTCTGCTTTCTATAAAGGCAGAAAAGCTTTTTGTTTTGTGGGGGAAAGCGGCGGCAGCGGCTTGCAAATGGCGACCAATCCACCAACTGGCGAAAAAACCTTGCAATGAAACCGCAAACCTAGTAAAATAATAACATGTATATTTAAATGGGAAATTATGCCTGCAACAACAATATACAACCGAAAATCCATGACCAAATAGGGAATGAGGTGTCTTTATACATGGCTTTGAGCATGACTGGCTATGGCCGCGGACAAGCCGTTTTGAACGGTCGAAATATCACAGTGGAAATTAAAAGCGTAAATTCTCGTTATTTTGAGTATTCCTCGCGTATTCCACGCAGCTGTGCCTTTTTAGACGATAAGCTGAAAAAACTGCTGAACGAAACCATCAGCCGTGGCAAAGTAGAACTGTCCATGCAGATGCAAAGCGTATCTTCGCAGGATGTGCAGGTTGAGGTAAATCTGCCGTTGGCCAAAAGTTACGGTCAGGCCTTGGCGTTGATTGGACAGGAACTGGGCCTGCCCAACGAAGCAACGGCCGGTATGGTGGCACGCTTTCCCGATGTTCTGTGTGTTCGCCATGCAGATGTAAACGAGGAACAACTGTGGGAAGATGTGCAATCGGTATGCCGCATCGCTTTGGAAAACTTTGTTGCTATGCGCGCTGTGGAGGGCGAAAAGCTGAAAGAGGATATCCTCAGCCGTTTGTCCACCATTGAAGCCAATGTAACCGAGATTGAAAAAGACAGTGCCGACCGTGTACAGGCATATACCCAAAAGTTATATGCGCGCCTGCAAACCATTTTGCAAGACCAAAATATTGAAGAAAGCCGCATTTTAACCGAAGCGGCCATCTTTGGTGATAAAACCGCAGTGGATGAAGAAACCGTGCGCCTGCGCAGCCACATTGCACAATATCGTGAGATTTTGGCAACCAATGGACCGGTAGGCCGTAAATTGGACTTTTTAACGCAGGAGTTGAATCGCGAAACCAATACCATCGGTTCTAAATGTCAAGATGTAGCCATTACCCGTATTGTGGTAGACACAAAGGCAGAAATCGAAAAAATTCGTGAGCAAATTCAGAACATTGAATAATAAGGAGACAATAGGATGAAGCTGATCAACATTGGTTTTGGCAATATGGTGAGTGCAAACCGACTGATTGCAATTGTAAGCCCCGAGTCTGCTCCCATTAAGCGCATTGTGCAGGAAGCACGCGATAAGGGTTCTTTGATCGATGCTACCTATGGTCGCCGTACCCGTGCAGTTATTATTATGGATTCTGACCATGTAATTCTTTCGGCAGTGCAGCCCGAAACCGTGGCAAATCGCTTGAGCGATAATGAACCCGAAGACGAAATGGAGGAAGAACTGGACAATGAATAAAGAAAAGCATCTGGTTGTAATTTCCGGGCCGTCCGGCTCCGGCAAAGATACCGTAGTAAAACGATTGATGGAACTTCACCCCGAGGTGGAATTGTCCATTTCTGCAACCACCCGTGAAATTCGCCCTGGCGAAAAAGACGGCGTAAACTATGTGTTTTTAAGCCGCGAAGAGTTTGAACGCCGCATCAAGGCAGATGAAATTTTAGAGTATGCCGAATATTGCGGCAATTACTATGGCACCCCTAAGTCCGAAGTGGACAAGCGCATTGAAAACGGCATCACGGTTATTTTGGTCATCGAGGTGGTGGGCGCAGGCAATGTAAAGCGCATTTACCCCGACGCAACTACAATCTTTGTACGTCCGCCCAGTTACAGCGAGCTGGAAGACCGTCTGCGTGGCCGTGGAACCGAAAGCGAAGAGGAAATCCAAAAGCGTTTGGCCCGTGCCGTGGAAGAGATGGAGTATGCCGTAGATTATGATGAAGTGGTAATCAACGATAAAATTGATGATTGCGCCAAGGAAATTTACGAGCTAATTCAAAAACATCAGCAGGACTAATCCGCAAATAGACACCATCCGGGAGGCGTTGCCCTTGTTGCAAACCGTTCAAGTGGCAGTCAATAACGCCACCTTTCATTTTGACAAATTCTATACCTACCTTGTGCCTGTTCACTTGCAGGGCAAGGTTTTGCTTGGCAGCATGGTGCTGGTGCCGTTTGGGCGTTCCAACAAAGCGCGCATGGGCGTTGTGTTGGCTGTGGGCGAGCAAGCCGAAGCAGGCCGCTGCAAAGAGTTGTTCGATGTGGCGCCGGAAGAAGCCTGTCTTACCAATGAATTGCTGCATCTGGTTTACTTTTTAAAAGAGCGAACCTTTTGCACTTATTACGAAGCGGTCAAAGCAATTATCCCATACGGTGCGCAATACAAAGCGCTGCAAACACCGGATGGGCCTCGTCTGCAAAAACAGCTTGTGCGGCATACCCAGCCGGAATATCGTTTGGCAGCAGCATTGCCGCAAAAGCCAAAGCCCACAGCAAAACAGCAAGCGGCGGTAGAAGCATTGCAGCAAGGGCCGCTCACCCAAAGTGTTCTTGAACAGTTGGGAATCAGCAAAGCGGTGCTGGATAACTTATGCACCAAAGGTGTATTGGAAAAACGCAATGTGGACAAGGTTCTGGATTTATTTGCCCATATTCCGCACAAAGAAGAACCCATTGTGTTAAGCGATGCACAACAAACCGTTTACAATGGCTTATGCAGCCAGATGGAGCAAAATAAGCCCAGTGCCGCATTGCTGTATGGCGTTACCGCCAGCGGCAAAACATTGGTGTTTTTAAAGCTAATCGAACGGGCGTTGCAAATCGGAAAAACCGCATTGATTTTGGTTCCTGAAATCAGCCTTACACCGCAGATGATACGGCGGTTAAAGCAAACATTCGGTACAAGGGTTGCGGTGCAGCACTCGGCATTGAATCATACCGAGCGTCTGCTTCAGTGGCAGATGATTCAGCAGGGTGGGGCAGACATTGTGGTTGGAACCCGCAGTGCAATTTTTGCACCACTGAAAAACATCGGCGTGATTATTCTGGACGAAGAGCAGGAACATACCTATCGTTCAGAAAGTGCGCCCCGTTTTGATGCCCGTGAAGTGGCAAAACGAAGAGCAGTGGACCACAAAGCAATGGTTTTGTTTGCATCGGCTACCCCTAGCGTAGAGAGCTACCAGGCGGCGCAAGAGGGCAGATATACCCTGTATAAACTAACACAGCGTTATGCAAAGCAGCCTTTGCCAAGCGTGGAAATTGTGGATATGCGAACCGAATTGGCGGCAGGCAATCCCGGCAATATCAGCGCACCGCTTGCCCAGCGCATTCGGGAAAATTTGGCGCAGAAAAAGCAAACCATACTGCTTTTAAACCGCAGAGGGTATAAAACAGTGGGTATGTGTTCCGATTGCGGCAAAGCCTTAAAATGCGATAGTTGCAGTGTACCCATGGTGTATCATAAGTCGCAGAATAAGCTGCTGTGCCATTATTGCGGAAAAAGCATTTCGCCGGTTCCCACCATTTGCCCCGATTGTGGCGGACGAATCCGCTACACGGGCTTTGGTACACAGCGTGTGGAAGAAGAACTGACCCAATTATTCCCCAATGCAAGGGTACTGCGTATGGACCAGGATTCAACCGGTCAAAAAAATGCGCACGAAACCATGTTGTCAGAGTTTGCACAGGGCAAATATGACATTATGCTTGGCACTCAGATGGTGGCAAAAGGCCTTGACTTTGAAAAAGTTACCCTAGTCGGTGTGCTAGGCATTGATTCGCTGCTGCTTTCACAGGGCTTTCGTGCGGTTGAAAATGTATTTTCCTTGGTAACACAGGTGATTGGACGGGGCGGCCGCTCGGGAGAACCGGGTCACGCAATCATTCAAACCATCGACCCGGAAAATTCTACCCTCCACTTAGCAGCATCGCAAAATTATGAGGACTTTTTCAACCAAGAAATTATCTTCCGCAAGATTTGCCTTTACCCACCTTTTTGCAGCGTGTGTATTGCGGCATTCAGCGGAGAAAATGAAACCAAAACACTAAATGCAGCTACTCGATTTGCACAGCTTTTGGCAATGCAGGCACAAAAAGTGCAAGGAATGCCGCTGCGCATTTTAGGGCCTGCGCCAATGAATGTTGTTATGGTAAAAAACCGCTATCGCTATAAATTAACCATTAAATGTCGCAATGACAAAACATTTCGGCAGGTTTTGGGGCAGGTGCTTGCCCTATACAGCGAAGAGGGTTTGCCTGCCAAAGCTGCGGTTACGTTGGATTTTAATTCTGATGGCGATTAACAAAATCACCATTCGATTCAAAATAAAAAAGATAAGTTGGTGCATTGCACCTTGATACCGCTGGGTATCATAATTTAAGGAGGATTTTTTTATGGCACTGCGTACAATTGTACAGGATGGCGATCCCATTCTGAAAAAGGTTTGTCGTCCCGTTACCAATTTTGACGACCGTCTAGGAACTTTGCTGGACGATATGAAGGATACACTGATTGAAGCTGGCGGCTTGGGTCTGGCTGGCCCTCAGGTTGGCGTTATGCGTCGTTTGTTCATCGCATTGGATGAGCGTGATCTGCCTGAAGACGGCACTATGCCCGAAGATTACGAGCCCAAGTTTATCGAGTGCATCAACCCCGAAATCATCAAGGTTTCCGACGACGAAGTTACCTTGTACGAGGGTTGCTTGTCCTTCCCCGGTCATAACGGTGCCATCAGCCGTCCCCGTAAGGTAACCATCCGTGCACAGAACCGCTATGGCGAAGTGTTTGAAATGGAAGGCGAAGAGATGCTGGCACGTTGCTTCTGCCACGAAACCAATCATCTGGATGGCATCACCATCATGGATTTGGCAGACCACTTCTACGAAGACGAATATCCCGACGAGGTTGAGGAATAATGCGTATTTTATTTATGGGTACTCCCGACATTGCAGCTGCCGCTTTGGCAGCTGTTTTGGAGGCAGGCCATGAAGTTTGCGGTGTATTCACCCGCGAAGATAAGCCGGTTGGCCGCAAACAGGTGTTAACTGCACCGCCGGTAAAGCAGCTTGCACTGGAACACGGCTTGGCAGTGTTCCAGCCCAAAACTCTGCGCGAGCCAGAAGTGCAGCAGCAAATTCGCGAGTTGCAGCCGGAATTGATTGTTGTGGTAGCCTACGGCCGCATTTTGCCACCCGAAGTATTGAGCATTCCTCCTATGGGATGCATCAATCTGCATGTATCACTGTTGCCTAAGTACCGCGGCGCAGCTCCGGTGCAATGGGCAGTTATCAATGGCGATACCGAAACCGGTGTTTCCATTATGTATCTGGATGAGGGCCTGGATACCGGCGATATTTTAAGCGTTGCCCCTGTTACCATTGGTCCCGATGAAACCAGCGGAGAGCTGTTTGAGCGGATTACCCAGCAGGGTGCAAAGACTTTGGTGGAAACCATTGCGGAAATTGGTGCGGGCAAAGCGGTTCGCACTCCGCAAGACCATACAAAAGCAACCTTGGCGCCGCCACTGAACAAAGAAATGGCACGGTTTGCCTTTACCCAACCGGCACAAACCCTGCATAATTTGGTGCGTGGTATGAACCCTTGGCCGGTGGCATACTTTGAGTTGGACGGCAAAAAAATCAAGGTTCGCAAAACACATCCAACCACAGGAAACGCTGCACCCGGTACAGTAATCAGCACAAATCCGCTTACCATTGCCTGTGAAGAGGGCGCATTGGAATTGCTGGAACTGGTGCCGGAAGGCTCTAAGCCCATGACGGGTGCCGCATGGGCAGCAGGTCGCCGCTTAAAAGCAGGCGATTGCCTGTAAACGAAACACTTGGAGGAACAAACACTATGGATAAAGCCCGCCGCACAGCAGTTTTGGCATTGGTGCGTCAAGAAGAAAACGGATTTTCCAATCTGGTGCTAAACGCAATTTTAGAACAGCAACCGCTGGAAGGTCGGGATAAAGCCTTTGTCAGTGCTTTGTTCTATGGTGTTACCGAGCGTCTGCTCACGTTGGATTGGTGCCTTGCACAATGTTTGAGCAAACCTTTGAAAAAGCTGGACCCACAGGTTCGTGCAATTTTACGCAGCGGATTGTATCAAGCAAAGTATATGAGCGTCCCGCAGGCGGTTGCGGTAAACGAATCGGTTAATTTGTGCCGTGCATTTAAAAAAAGCAGCGCAGCTTCGTTGGTCAATGCGGTTTTGCGCAAAGCAATGAAGCAAAATCCTGCAAACGCATCCTTTCAAAGCGAGACCCAGCGGCTCAGCGTGATGTACTCGGTCAGTGAGCCGATTGTGGCTTTGTTGCAAAAGGAGTACCCGGAGCAATGCGAAGGAATTTTGCAGGCCTTTTTTGAAAAGCCGGTGGTGGCGTTGCGCTGCAACACCTTAAAACTTACCCCGCAAGAGCTTTGCAAACGGCTTGCGCAGGAAGGCGTAAAGGCGGAACCGGGAGAGCTACCGGGTTCTGTGTTGGCAGAGTTTCGCGGCAGCCCCGCAGCAACAAAAGCCTTTGCAGAAGGTTTGTACCATGTACAGGGCTTGGCATCGCAGTTGGCTGCATTTTGTGTACAGGCAAAACCGGGGCAAAAAGTATTGGATTTGTGCGCTGCACCGGGGGGGAAAACCCTTACCATAGCACAGTCCATGCAGGGCAGTGGTACATTGTACAGCTGTGATGCAGTGGCATCGCGTTTGTCCTTAATTGAAAAGGCAGTTCGCCGCTGCGGTTTGCAAAATGTTACAGTGCTGCAAAACGATGCTTCAGAGTATCGCCCGGAGTTTTCCGATGCAGACTGTATTTTATGTGATGTACCGTGTTCCGGTATTGGTATCATTGCCAAAAAGCCGGACATTCGTTATAAATCGCTGCAAGGTGTAGAAGAGCTGCATGCATTGCAGGCGAAAATTTTAGCTACAGCAGCTCGTTATTTAAAGCAGGGCGGTCGTTTGGTGTATTCCACATGCACCATAGACCCGCGTGAAAACCGTGATGTGGTTGCTGCATTTTTGGCACAACATCCGGATTTTCATCTGGTTCAACCGCCGTTTATACCACAAGGGGCACAGCTGGAACAGCAGCAAATCATATTGTTGCCTGGACAAAGTGGCCCGGATGGATTCTTTATTGCCGTAATGGAGAAAGCGTAAACCATGGATAAAAAATGTCTCTCGTCCTATACTTTAGAGCAGTTGGCAGCCCAATTAAAAGAAATGGGGCAGCCGGCTTTTCGTGCCAAGCAGATTTTTCATTGGCTGCATCAAAAACATGTCACCGAGTTTTCGGCCATGACCGACCAGCCCAAAACCTTGCTTGCAAAATTGGAAGAGGAGTTTTATATTGCCGCTCCCACCATTCAGCGGCGGCAGCAATCAAAAGACGGTACCGTAAAATATTTATTGCGTTTATCCGATGGAAACTGCATTGAAACGGTTGTAATGCGCTATACTTATGGCAATACTGTTTGTGTATCCACCCAGGTAGGCTGTCGTATGGGCTGTCGTTTCTGCGCCTCTACCCAAGCAGGCAGGGTGCGCAACCTGGAGGCAGGCGAGATTGCAGCAGAAATTTATGCCGCACAAAAGGATATCGGCGAACGCATTTCCCACATTGTGTTAATGGGCATTGGCGAGCCGCTGGATAACTTTGATAATGTAATGGATTTCCTAACCATTATCTCCTGTGCCGATGGTGTAAACATTGGTATGCGCAATATCAGCTTGTCCACTTGTGGTGTTGTGCCGCAAATTGACCGTTTGGCAGAAAAAAAGCTTCAGCTAACCTTGTCTATTTCGCTGCATGCACCCAATAATAAAATGCGCAGCCAAATGATGCCGGTAAACGATGCATATCCGGTGGAAACCCTGATTGCCGCTTGCCGTCGATATCAAAAAATCACCGGTCGGCGCATCAGTTTTGAATATTCCATGGTGCGCGGCGTGAACGATAGCCCGGCCACCGCCAAAGAGCTGGCAAACTTGATTAAGGGCATGGGCGCTCATGTAAACTTGATTCCCATTAACCCGGTGGATGGCAGCCCCTATTCTGCAACCGATGCAGAAAACGTGAAACGCTTCCAAAAAATGCTGATGGATTTAGGGGTAAACGCCACCGTTCGCCGCCGTTTGGGCAGTGATATCAGTGCCGCCTGCGGTCAGCTTCGACGCGAGGAGGCAGCAAAGGAGGAACATCTATGAAACTGGCAGGTAAAACAGACATAGGCAGTTTCCGCAGCGAAAATCAAGATAATTACCGTGCTGCTCGCATGCCGGACGATACGGTTTGGGGCATTGTTTGCGATGGTATGGGCGGCGCAGCTTCGGGGCAGTTGGCTTCGCAAATTGCAACCGACGCGCTGGAGAACTGCTTTGAAGCAGGGCTGCGCGGCTTACAGCGTGGGCAAGAGCGAGCATTTTTGCTGCATTGCATTACACAAGCTAACAGAGCTATTTATTCGCATGCAAATGAAAACCCGGACCATAAAGGAATGGGCACTACAGCGGTATGCAGTTTAATTCGCAACGAAATTCTTCACATTGTACATGTGGGCGATTCCCGTGCATATTTATGCCGTGGCGGTCAAATTACCCAGCTTACCAAAGACCATTCGATGGTGCAGCAGCTGGTAGAGGCCGGCCGCATTACAACCGAAGAGGCAGAACATTATCCGCACAAAAACCTTATTACCAAAGCACTTGGCGTTGAGCCTTTGGTAGAAGCAGACTACACCACGGTTCCGGTAAAAACCGGCGACGTGATTTTGCTGTGCAGCGATGGATTGTCCGGAGTTGTGCCGGACGAACAGATTCTTTCCATTGTAGAACAAAATCCGTTCTTTACCGTACCTCGGCGGTTGATTGAACAGGCGCTCAAAGCAGGCGGGCAGGATAACATCACTGCGCTGCTCATTGAGGTAGAGCAAACGGAGGACTGATATGGATCATTTGATAGGAAAACGGCTAGAGGGCCGCTATCTGCTGGAAGAGCTGGTAGGCATAGGCGGCATGGCCAATGTATACAAAGGCGTTGATTTAAAAAATCAAAAGACCATAGCGGTTAAAATTCTGCGGGAAGAATTTGTCGATAATGCAGAACTGGTGCATCGTTTTAAAAATGAATCCAAAGCAATTTCAATTTTGGATCATCCAAACATTGTAAAGGTGTTCGATGTTTCGGTTACCGATAAATTGCAATTTATTGTAATGGAATACATCGACGGCATTACATTAAAAGAATATATGAACCGCCGTGGCAGTCCGCTTACATGGAAAGAAGTGGTTCATTTCAGCGAACAAATTTTAGATGCCTTGGATCACGCCCATCACAAAGGCGTTGTACACCGCGATGTGAAACCCCAAAATATTATGCTGTTGGCAGATGGCACCGTAAAAATCATGGATTTTGGCATTGCGCGCTTTTCCCGTGCCGAAAGCCAGCTAACCAGCAACAAGGCCATCGGCTCGGTGCATTACATTAGCCCCGAACAGGCAAAAGGCGATGTTACCGATGCAAAAGCCGATATCTATTCCATGGGTATTATGTTGTATGAAATGCTTTCCGGTAAGCTTCCCTTTGAATCAGAGGATGCGGTAGCGGTAGCAATCAAACAAATTTCTGATAAAGCGGTGCCTCTGGGGCAGCTTGTGCCGGATGTTCCGCAAGCATTGCAGGATATCACAGCTCGGGCCATGGCGAAAGACCCAAGTCAGCGATATCCCAGTGCGCGTGCTATGCTGGATGACATTGAAGAATTCAAGCGCAATCCCAGCATCCGCTTTGAGTATGAATATTTGACCGAGGATTCGCCAGCGAGGTATATTAACAAAGTGGTACGACAAACAAAATCAAATTCCGGCAATACATCCAGTTCGGCAGCACGCCGCACTTCAGGTGGGCAGCAGTCCAAAAAACCGGCTGCAAAGCAAAACAAAAAGCGCATTGGTGCTTTGCCTGTGTTGGCAGGCATGGCCACAGCATTTGCGCTTGGTTCTGCGATTTTGTGTTATATGATTTTTGCCAATTCGACCAATGCTTTGTTCAGTAACCGCGATGACGTGGAACTGCCGGACTTTACCGGTCAAAGTTGGGAAGAAGTGGAAACGGCATACAAAAGTAAATTATCGCTGGTAAAAGAAGAAGTGTACAGCAGCGAAAAAGAAGCCGGTCTTGTTATTTCCCAGTCGCCCCGCGGTCCCCGTACCGTAAAAGAGGGCCAAAAGGTTACCGTGAAAGTAAGCTTGGGTACGGAGTATGTGAACATTCCCAAAATTGATGGTTGGCTGGTGGCAGCAGCAGAAGAAGAGCTGAAAGATTTGGGCCTGGCAGTTCGCCGTGTTCGGGTTGCGGATGATACGGTAGCAGAAGGCACGGTTATTCGCACCGAGCCGGAAAATGGGCAAGCGGTAGAAAGCGGTTCCACCGTTACCATTTATGTAAGCCAGAAAAAGGTTGATCTAAACCGTACCGTGCCCAATCTGATTGGCGCAACCGAGGCCGATGGCTTGAAAGCACTTACCGCAGCAGACCTGCGTGCAGGTATGCGCACCGAAGCGTATAGCAATGAGTACGAGCCCGGTCGCATTATTGCACAAACCTATGAGTCTGGCAGCGAAGTTCGCATCAATACAACCATTGGATATACCGTTTCGTTGGGTCCAGAGCCTACACCCGAACCTACTCCGGAGCCGGAACCAGAGCCGGAA
>CALWNI010000040.1 GCA_944382775.1 uncultured Allofournierella sp. | reverse complement strand
AAAAAAGGTGTCATACCCCGTTTTGCAGGATATGACACCTTTTTATATTGCGATTTTTTGCAGGCGATTCATTGCATGTTCCAGCGATTCCATTGCTTCTTGAATGCTAAACATGGATAGCTCCATTAAATCGCAGTTGTGGTCGCAATGTGCATCCTGCTGTTCCTTCGCTTCGGCTGCATCTGCCAACGAATTCAGCGTGAGATACATGGCGCCCATTTGCTCTCTCATTTTATGCAAATTGCCGCTAATTTGCTCAATGCTCTGCTGTGTATTGTGATTCATAAATGTTCCTCCAAACAAAGAATATCTCTGAGTCAAATACACCATTTCTCTTTCTTTTCCGATTCTGTTAAATCTCTCGCTCCCCCCATCCGGTTAAAGTACCCCTTGTTATTTAATGTTGGCTATCATTATTTTAATTGCTAAATCGTTTCTTTTCAAGCATCTGCAACTTCTTTCTTACAAGTTCTATTTTTTTACCAACAAAACCCTTTATTTTTTGTCTTTGTTTTGCTGTTTATTGTATTTTTCTGCTTTATTTTCGGTGATTCTATGGTGCTTTTCACAAAATATTGATATTGCAAAAAATAGGGCTATTCCTTTTATTTATTACCAGGTATAATAATCAGAAGTATTTTCACTATTGGGTGTATTACCCCACATTCTAGGAGGATTATTTTTTACTATGAAGCAACGCATGATAACATTGCAAAGACTATTGGCTGCTTTGTTTTTATGGCCAGCTTTGTGCCATCTCCCTCTGTTTTTGCCGATAACACCTACGATACGGTTCAAACACAGGCAACTTCAGCACGGGGCCTTAACCAACCCGGTTATTTTTACGACCAGCTGACAAGTGCTGACCAAAAAGCACTTTATCTGGAAATGGCAAAACCGCAAAACTGGTTTTCCGGTGTTTATACCGGTGCAAAGGTTACACTCAGCGGTACTTATGCCACCAAAGATTTGGCTGCCGATGCAGTTACCGCTACCATTAAAAATGTGGCAGATGCGGTTTCCCACGACCAGCCGGAAATTTTCTGGTTGAATTGGAGTCTTGTTTCCTTTGATTTTGACTGGAATTCCAACACTCAAACCGTTTCGGTATATCCCATTGTATTCGGTGCAGCAACTGCCTACCATAAGGATTACGAAGCCAGCAACGCCCAAGAAGTAGAAGCGGCTTACAATCAGTTAATTGCCAAAGCCAAAAGCATTGTGGCTGCCATGCCCGGCTCGGCACAAAGTGTTTACCAAAAAGCCGCGTATCTGAACCAGTGGCTGATTTTAAACAACGTATACCCTGATGATACCTCTTTGGGTGAAATCAACAACAAGCGTACCGCTTACAACGCTTTGTTAAGCAAAGAACTTGGCTTGGAAGGCCCCGTTTGCATTGGTTATTCTTACGGCATGCAGCTTTTGTGCAAAGCGGCGGGCTTGGAAAGCATTATCATTGACGGCACTGTATTTAAAGACGGCACCAGCATTCGCCATGCTTGGAACCGCATTCAAAACAGCGACGGAAAATGGTATGACACCGACGTAACCTGGAATGATAACAAGGCTGATTCGCTTACCACCCAGCACTACTTCTTTATGGTAGGAAAAAACACCAACACCGAACTTGGCGTTCCCGCTATTTACCAGCAAAACCACAGCGAATTTACCGATAAAGGCTATCCCACACTGGAAGACGAACGTCTGGAAAATCTCAATGGTACTGCGGTTGCCCAAGTTGGTAGCAACTACTACACCAGTTTGGCAGATGCCTTTGCCGCTGCCACCGATGGCTACACTATTAAGGTATTAACCAGCGTAAGCATCACCGATACCCTCACCCTGCCCGAAAGTGTCACAAATGTTGTGCTCGATTTAAATGGTCAAGCTGTAACATTGACTGAATCCGATAAATTTATCATCAGCATTCCTGCCTCCAGTTCGCTGAGCATTGTGGACAGCACTGCCACTTCTGCTACCAGTATTGTTGATTTGGGTCGGCTTCATGTAACTGCTCAACAAACCGCAGAAAAAGCTGTGATTGAAAATAACGGCAGCTGCACTCTCATTTCCGGTCGATTGGTTCGTAAAACCGCTTCTACCATTTCGGCAGCAAGCTTTTTCACCACCGCAAACTATCAAATTGCAGCAACCAGTACAGCTACTTGTACCATGGCCACCTTGTTGTATGCGTTGCCCCAAGCCGCAACCACCCCCACCATTACCATTGAAACCGCTGCCAACGGCTATACCTACAACGGCAGCCCCATTGCTGCGCCTAAGGTAACCCAAAGCGGCAATGGTTTGGTACATTTCCAGTACAGCGGCCGTAATAATACTACCTACAATAGCGTTACCCCGCCCACCATGGCAGGTGATTACACCGTAACCGTTACCGTAGAAAAGGACGTTGTGGGTAACTTTACAGAAGGCACTGCCACCGCTGATTTCACCATTGCCCCTGCTGTGTTGGAGTGGGATATTTCCAACATTCAGGCTGCTTCCATTGAGCAGAACAGCACCAACTTAACCGCTACTTTAAGCGGCACCCCGTTGTTAAAGGGCATTTTCAACAACGATGACGTTTCTCTGGCATCCTATCAGATGACCGGTGCTTATCAAAGTTCTTCCACCGTTGGTACGGTTCCCGTTCTGCTGTTGTTGAGCAAGGCGCAGCTTTCGGGTCAAGATGCAGCCAACTACACCCTGGCAGACAATAACAGCCTGTCCATTAACGGAACCGTTACAGCGGTCAGTGTACCAACCCCGACTGTGACCCCGACTGTGACCCCGACCGTGACCCCGACCGTCACCCCGACCGTCACCCCGACCGTGACTCCGACCGTCACCCCGACCGTGACTCCGACTGTAACTCCGACTGTGACTCCGACTGTAACTCCGACTGTGGCACCTACTGAGACTCCCGTACCTACTGAGACTCCCATACCTACCGAGACTCCTGTGCCTACCGAGACTCCGGCACCTACCGAGACTCCCGTGCCTACCGAGGCTCCTGCGCCTACCGAGACTCCTGCACCTACTGAGGCTCCCGTAGCTACCCAGACGCCTGCACCTACTGCGGCTCCTACTGCTACCGTAGCCCCCACCGCTGCACCCACCAGCACAAAAGCCCCTGCTTCCAATGCTGGTTCTTCTAGCAGCACGGCAACCGCCACCGCACAACCCACAGCAACCATTCAACCCAACAGCATTACCATTTCCAAAAACAATCAGCAAAACGCTTCTTCTACTGTTTCCGAAAGCCAGACTTCTTCTGTAGCTTCCAAAGTAGCAGAAAGCACTTCTTCGGAAAGTGAAGCACCGGCCGACAGCGCTTCCAGCACTTCTGCATCGGCTGATTCCGCTTCCGTTTCGCAAGCCGAGTCTGCTTCCACCGCTTCGGCTGAATCCTTCCCCGTTGTTGCTGTTGTTGCCGGTATAATTGCTGCCGTTGGTATTCTTTGCGGCGGTATCTTCTACTTCCGTCGCCGTTAACAAACAAGCCCCCTGAACCATAGGTTCAAGGGGCTTTCTTTTTTCTTTGTCGTTTTTTCTTTTATCGCCGCATACTATTGTATAAGCCCATTGCGTTGTTGCCGCAACACGCAAACAGAGATTATGAGGAGGTTTGTTATGTTTGGAATTTTTATCAGTTTTTTAGCCAGCCATGTATTGTATCTTGCCCTGCATCTGGAGAGCAGCAGTTTTCCCAAACCACTGACCGCACGGGAAGAAATCGATGCCTTTATCGCCTTTAAAAACGGCGATATGGAAGCCCGTGACCGTATTATTCGGCACAACCTGCGTTTGGTTGCGCATATCGTAAAAAAATACTACTCCGTACCCGGCGATGCCGAAGATTTAATCAGCATTGGTACCATTGGGTTAATTAAGGCGGTAAACAGCTTTGACAACACCAAAAAGATTCGCTTTTCTACCTACGCTTCCCGTTGTGTTGAAAATGCTACCCTCACACCACCGCGCTTTAATGGCTTTTGGGCTTTTTGTGCCGATGCTCTGCCTGTTCAATCATGGCGTTGATGCGTTCTAATTTTTGCTGACCCGAACATTGCAGCTGCTGAATTTGGCTGTTGATATAATCGGCATGGATTGCGGCTGCCCGCTGTTCCAGCTGCTGTAAGCCCTCGTTTGTTTTGGGATAATATACTACAACATGAATTGATTCGGTTTGTTTCATGACAAACACCTCCATTCACACTATATCCGCATGGGCTTGTCCGGTATGCTTACCGATGTAAAATCGGTTTATTGGGTTTGCCTTTGGGTGTGTTCCAAAACGGCACCGGCATGTTCCCGCGCCTTTTGGCAGCACTGCTTATAGTATTCGGTGGGGCTTATGCCAAACTGCTGTTTAAAACTGCGAATCATGGTAGTATAGCTGGAAAATCCGCACTTTGCCCATATTGCCGTTAAGGGAAGACCATCGCAAAGCAGCTCTTTGCATTTTGCCAAACGCACTTTTACAATGTATTGATGCACCGTTTGCCCCGTTTGCCGATGAAACTCCCTTGCCAGATGCTCTTGGCTTACATAAAAATGCGCCGCCAAATCCTTTAGGTGCAACGGTTCGGGCAGATGCTCGTTGATATAGGCAAACACATCGTCTACCATTAACTTTCGCCGCCCTACCAGGGCGTTTTTTTGTTCCTCTTTTCGGCAGGCACGCAGCAGCAGTACCACAAACAGACCAATCAGATTCTTTTTGCAAAGTTCTGCTGCAAATCCATGGGGGCTTGTTTGTTCCTGTTCCATTAACCCTGCCAACCGTTTTAGCATGGTGGCATCCTGTGCGGTAAGCGAAACCGCCGCACATTCAAACGGAACCACCGACAGTGCTGCCAACAAGTCGCAGCTTTCGTCCGAAAGGGTTTGCAAAAATTGTGGCAACAGCTTTATTTCACAAATTTGTACCGACGTTTTGCCCTCTGCCAGCACCTCCACTTCGGTCTGGGGCCGAAGCAGCACAATGGTTTCGGTGGAAAAATTGCTGCTTTGCCCGTTCCATTGGCATCTGCCCCGACCGTTTTCCACCAGCAAAAAGGTTTCATACTCCGCCGCATGCAGCATTCGTTTTTGATGTGGTGTTACTATAACTCGGCTTTGCTGAAAAAACTGCTCCATGGTTTGCCTCTCCTTTTTTCTTTCATTCTATCAAAAAACGGGGGCTACATCAATTTTTGAATAAACTTCATCAAAAAACGAGATATATTTTTCACAAACTTCTGATTTATAATGACAGCAACGAAAGCATTTTATCATCGGTTATTTTGAAAGGAGAACGCTTATGGAACTTCTTACCCCGATTCAAGTTGGAAACATCACCTTGAAAAACCGCATTATGTTCCCGCCGTTGACCACCGGTTACGAAGACCGTGACGGCAACATTACCGAGCAGAGCCGTGCTTTTTACACCCGCCTTGCAAAGGGCGGCGTATCTTACATTGTACTGGGCGATGTAAGCCCGGTGCCCTCCTTTTCACCCACCCCTCGCTTGTTTCACGATGGCCAGATTGAAGGCTTTAAAGCCTTAGCCGACAGTGTACATGCTTACGGTGCAAAAATCGGCGTTCAGATTTTTCACCCCGAATACGATGTGGACGTTTTGATTGCATTGTTCCAAAAGAAAGATATGATGGGTGTACGGCAAAAAATGCACCATGATATGGAACACTTTGTCACCGACGTTTCCGAAGAACAGCTGCTTGCCATTATTGATAAGATGTGCGCCTGTGCGGTGCGTGCCCAAAAGGCCGGCATCGACTTTATTCAGGTACATGGCGACCGTTTGGTTGGCTGCTTGTGTAGCCCCGTCATGAATCACCGTACCGACCGTTTTGGCGGCAGCTTTGAAAACCGCATCCGCTTTGCCGTTATGCTGGTGCAGGCATTGCGCAAAGCGGTTCCCGAAATGGGCATTGATTACAAATTCTCGGTGATTACCCCCGAGCGGGGCAAGGGCGGCATTCCCTTGGAAGAAGCCGAAGAATTCGCAAAAATTCTGGAACAGTCTGGTGTTGACATGCTGCATGTTGCACAGGCAAACCACACCGGCAATCTGGCCGACACCATACCTCCCATGGGGGTACAGCCCTACGGCTTTTTTGTGGACATTGCGGGCCGCATTAAATCCTGCGTATCCATTCCCGTAAGCTGTGTTGGTCGTATCATTGACCCTGAAATGGCAGAACGAGCCATTGCAAGCCAAAAGGCAGATATTGTGGCCTTGGGCCGCCCCTTGCTGTGCGACCCCGACTGGGTAACCAAGCTGGAACACAACCAAGGCTGCGACATTCGCCGCTGCATCTCCTGCAATAAGGGTTGTACCGACAACATCCAAAACCGCAGTTTTCTGTCCTGCATTTTGAACGCCGAAAACGGCTACGAGCTAACCCGTAGCATCACCCCTGCCACCACCAAAAAGAAGGTGGTTGTGGTTGGCGGCGGTGTGGCCGGTATGGAGGCCGCCCGTGTTGCCGCTGCAAAAGGACACCAAGTTGTTTTGTTTGAAAAAGAGACAAAACTGGGCGGTCAGCTCAACATTGCCTCGGTACCACCTCGCAAAGAAGAGATGCGCCGTGCCATTGAAAATCTGGTGCACGAGGTTACCACCGCCGGGGTTACCCTGCGAATGGGCAAAGCTGTTACCGAAAGCGATATTCTGGCAGAAACCCCCGACGCCGTTATTGTAGCAGTGGGTGCTTCCAGCTTTGTGCCCCCCATTTCCGGCAAAGAGGGTACCAACGTATGCGAAGCTTGGAAGGTGCTGGCAGGTCAACAGCAGGTTTATGGCCGTGTGGCTGTGATTGGCGGTGGTATGGTTGGCTGTGAAACCGCCGAATATCTGGCCCAGCGTGGCTGTAAGGTTTGCATCATTGAGATGATGGACAAGATTGCCAACGGCGAAAGTACCACCATTTTGCCCACTTTGATGGAGAACTACGCCCGTTACGGTGTGGAACAGTATGTAAACCACAAGGTATGCAGCATTGACATGCAGGCCGTTCACTGCGAGGATAAAGACGGAAACGCCGTAACCCTGCCCTGTGATTATGTGGTAATGGCAGTTGGTGCCCGCCCTGTGGCATTTGATACCGCTAAACTGCAAGCCGCCGGCATTTCGGTGGTACATGTGGGCGACTGTGGCGAACATGCCGCCGATATTTCCAACGCCATCCGCACCGCATACGATGCCGCAAACGCCCTGTAATCGCCTTATTCTTTTATAAAATACACAAGCCCCACCAAAAACGGTGGGGCTTGTTTTTCGTTCCTTTATTGTTCGGTGTCCTTGTTTTCTGCATCGGCAAATTTTTGGGGCTGAAAACTGGAAAAATGGGTATTGTACAAATTTTCCGCCATCTGCTCGCATGCGGTTTTATAAGCTTCATAGCGCATCATCAGTTCCTTTGCGCCTTCGGTTAACACGCTGCCACCGCCACCTTTGCCGCCAATGGTGCGTTGGGTAAGGGAAAATCCAAGGGTGGTTTCGGCACGTTTAATCAAACCGAATGCTTTGGTGTATGCCATGCCCATATTTTGTGCAGCGGTTCGCAGGCTACCATAGTCCCGTATGCCGCACAACAAGCGGTAGGGCCCTTCGCCAAAAAAGCGGGTATCCTCATCATCACATAAACAAACATTGAATTTTACTTTCACGGCATGGGCCCTCCTTATTCTTTCGTTATCTTTCTTTTTGTGTAACGATAGTAGCACACCTGCCCTGCAAAGTCAACTTTGTGCCGCCGCGCTTACCTTGATTTGAATTTCCGTCAAAAATTCTTCGGGACGCATGGTGTCGCGGTTATCAATCTTGTAAAGTTCAAAGGCATCGCCTTCCACTGTAATATTTTGCTCTTTTAGATACGCCAACATATTTTGGATGCACGCTGCATTTTGTTCGTATCCGCCCCGATAGCAGCAACAGGCATATTCCCCTGCCGGAAACACAAAATCGTATTCGGTTTGCTCTTGGTCCAACACAAAAAACACCGAATGGTATACATTCCCTACCCCTTGCTGCACCTGCTCCATGGAAAGAAACGCCCCAATCAACTGGTTGCCCAAATCCCGAATTTTATCCTCATGTTTGCGGTGCAGCTTTTTTATCACAAAATCCATTTCCTCGTCACGGGTAATGTGCTGATTTACCGTTACACACACACGCTTTGGCAGGGTTTTTATCTGTATTTCTCCCACAGTGCTCTGTTGTGCTGCCTGTAAGGTTTGGATGCGCTCGGTCAATAGCTGTTGCCGTATCTGAAGCTTTTCCAGCTGTTGCTGTAACAGCTCTTGTTCTTGGTGCAGCAATGCCAGTGTATTTTCCACACTTTGCCCGTCCAGATATTCCTTAATTTGCGCCATGGAAAAGTCCAGCTCACGCAAATTGCGGATTACCGTTAGTTTGTACATATCCTTTAGGTCATATAAGCGGTATCCGTTGGTATCCCGATGGGGTTTAATCACGCCCAGCCGCTCATAATAGCGCAAGGAATCGACCCCGATGTTGTATAGCTTGGAAATTTCGGCAATTTTGTAATAGTCTTTCATGCAATCGTATCCTTTTTTGCAGCATTGGTTCTTGACCTTAGTACTATACCAAGCTTTATAATGGTTTGTAAAGGGAGGACTTTTATGTTAACGGATTCATTGCCTTATTTTATGAAACGGCTTGCGGCGGGCCTATCTTGGAAAAAACTGCTTTTGATTGTGGGCGGTGCTGCCATTTGTTCCTTTGGTTTGTATAACATTCACCAACAAAACGGCATTACCGAGGGCGGTATTTTAGGGCTGATGCTCTTTTTCAACCATTGGTTTTCCATCTCGCCCACGATACTAACCCCAATTTTGGACTTTTTATGCTATGCGGTTGCATTCAAATATTTGGGGGCGCAGTTTTTAAAAATATCCGCCATTTCTACCCTTAGTGTTGCCTTTTTCTTTGATATCTGGGAGCGGTTTCCGCCCATGTTGCCCAATTTATCCGGTTACCCCTTGGTGGCCGCTTTGTTGGGCGGTATTTTTGTGGGTGTCGGCGTGGGTGTTATTGTGCGGCAAGGCGGTTCCAGCGGCGGCGACGATGCGTTGGCACTGACCATTTCACACCTTGCAAAATGCCGCATTGCACGGGCTTATCTGGTTACGGATTTTGTGGTGTTGGGCTTATCGCTCAGCTACATTCCGTTGCAGCGCATTGCCTTTTCGGTGGTTACGGTGCTGCTTTCGTCCTTTATTATCGACCGTTTACAAAGCGAATCATAAAACCAAAAACGGACAGCTGAACCCAGCTGTCCGTTTTGTTTGTGTGATAATAAAAGCTCGGTTTATTCCGATACTTCCACGCTGTAGGTGCATTGTTTCAGGTCTGCGGTCAGCTTTGCCCAGTGGCTGCCGTTGGTCCATTTCAGTTGCAGTTCACTGCCTTGGCCGCCAATTTCCAAGTTGGAATCAAAGCCAAATGCAGGGTGGGTGCTGCGCATACGCAGCAGTTCCAGCTGCTTTTGTACCGCAGGATTCTGCAAGCCTGCCTCAATCTGCTCCATGCTCAGATTGCTGCGGTTGATTTCCTTATGTCCGCCGGGGCCTGCCTTTGCTACAGCCTCATGGTCGTTTTTGCCGTTGAACAAATCCAGATACCAAATCTGAGGCTTACCGGGCATGAACAGCTGAATGGCACGTGCCAACAGCATCTTTTCATCGCTTTCACCCAGTGCGCTGTAGTAGGTAGCATTTACCTGATAGTACATGTTTTTCTGTCCATGCAAATTCTTTACATAACCACCACGGGCTACTACGGTATCAATCAAACGCTGAATCTGTTCATCGCTGATCATGCCTTTCAGGTCCAGCAGGGGGATGCCATCGTGGCAACCCAGCATGTTTACGGTGCGAATCTTCTTTTCCATCAGTTCCGCCGCCCACTCGCGCAGATGCTTGCCGTCCTGCTCTTCAAAGGCATCGATAATCAAACCGGGCAGGAAGAAGTCATAGGTCATGTAACCCTTGCTTGCCACCTGCTCGTGGATTTTATCCGCATAGCTTGCGTGAATTTCCGGCAGCAGCTGCAAGCCGTATTTGTCCGCCAGCTCACGCACACGCTCCAGCAACTCCCAAGTGCCAGGCTCGTTCAAGAAGTTCTTTTCGCCCGGCTCTTTGGGTGCATAGGCAAAGGCGTCCAACCGCACGATGCTTGCGCCGTACTCGGCTAGGGTTTTCAAGGTGTTCTCGTAGAACTCCCAAACCAACGGCGATTTGATGTTTAAATCCATCTGACCCAGATATTCACGGTGACCTTCCAACCATTGGGCAACGGCTTCTTTGTGTGCCTCAAAACCGGAAAAATCCAGCTGGGCAGGGGTCAAGCCCTGATCCAGTCCGTCGTTTACACGGTGATACAGCTGCTCTGCCACCGAGTATTGTACCCCTGCAATTTCCATCAACTGCTGAATGGTGGGGCGGCGGTAGGATACGCTTTGATAAAAGGTGTTCCAATAGGGCACATCTTTTCCGTCCGGCATGCGCACCATCAAGATGGGCAGGCCCGGCTTACGGAAAAACATGTGCTGAATCATTTCGGGGTCGGGCTGAATGTAGCCTTCGGGGGTCATTTCGCCATGACCCTGCCAAAAGGTATTCCAGTTAATGAAAAAGTCCTTGTACTTGGAATCTTCGCCGTTTTTCAGAATATCCTGAAATTGGGGGCTTAGTACCGAGGCATGGTTCAAGATGAAGTCCAGCTTCAGGTCAATGCCCTGCTGCTTCAACACTTCCAAGTCTTCCCGCTTTGCCAGCAAATCGTTCAAGGAGTAGTCAATGACCGAAAAGCCACGGTCTAAGTCGGTATTAAACAAACTGGGCAGAATATAAAAGGAACCGAATACATCCTTTAATTCGGGGCGGCTTACAAACTGTGCAACACAGCTCAGATTATTGCCAATGCTATCGGGGTAAGCATTCAGCATCGGGGTGGCATTCGCCTGTTTCATGGTGTGTTCCTCCTTATTGCTGTGCCATTAAGGTGCGGTACTGGGCATAGCTTAACAGCTCGCCGCTTTTTGCCACAATAATTTTTGCCTTGTGGGCTTGGCTTTCCAGCTTGCGCTGCTCAATTTCCAGTACCATGGTGGTAAAGGGGCTGTCGACTGCGCCGTCACGGCCACGGCTGCGGCGGTGCTCCAAGGTTTCCTGCGGGGTGCTGTTCAGCAATACGGGAATGTCAACACCTTGATAATTGTCGCTGTTGCCGTGGGTCCACTCAATCAGCAATACATTAACGGCAGACATGTCCACCTTGTCATACCACAGCTCGGTTTCAGTGCGGCCCATGCGCTTTAAGTAGATGTGTTCTGCGCCGTTTTTAAACTGGGACACAATACTGCTCAGCTCATCAAAGTTCTGCTCGTTTGCAGTGCCCAGGTAGTTGCTCAGTGCCTTGCGGCCCTCGTTTTGGTAGGTTTCCAACCAGGGGTACTGCTCGCACAAAGCGGGGGCGGCATCCTGGTCTTGCTGCTGAAGCTGCAACAGCACTTGTTTTGCCTGCTCGGTGTACAAACCGCTGCCCACCAAACCACGCAAACCACCGCAGCGGAACACACGCAAACGCTCGGCATCGTTTTGCTTGGGAATGCGATGCGGATAGTTATCGCCGCTTAATACATAGCTGCCAATGCCTGCCTGTTGCAGGTAGTAGCCCAGCAGGCTGGCAATTTCGCTTTTGCCTACGCCGCTGCCGCCGCATACGCACACAACCGCACGCTGGCTGGGGTTTTGTGCCACAACCTGTTGCAGCTGCTGCACCAAAACCGGAAAGATACGGTTTGCTTTTTCAATGTGGCCCTGACCGATTTCCACCTTATCACCGGGCATATCGCCGTGGGGAATGGCAGCTGCATCTGCAATGGCAGGTGCAACCCAGTTGGATAATCCAGACAAGCAATTCATAACATTCTGCATCGTAACATTCTCCTTTTTATTGCAAAACGTGCCAAGAACTGCGTTTACCGCCCGGTTTCTTATGCACGTTTTCTTTTTTGTTATTTTATTATCAATTTTCTCACATAAATTTACAGACTAATTTTATCCAATTCTTTGGGCAATAACAATGCACCTTTGCAACTACAACTATACAAAAATCAACCTGCTGTGCACTCTTTTCTATATTTAAGATGTATTTATGGAAGCCCATGGTTCATCTTCTGGCTGCTGCATCCATATATTAAACCAACAAGGGAGGGATCACCATGAAAAATCCACAAACCTGCATTGCCATTTATTCTCGCAAATCAAAGTTTACCGGCAAGGGCGAAAGCATCGGCAATCAGGTAGAACTTTGCAAAGAATACATTCGCACCCATTACCATGCCGCTTGTGCCGAAACCGTTGTTGTTTACGAGGACGAGGGCTTTTCCGGCGGCAATCTGGACCGCCCTGCCTTTCAGCAGATGATTGCCGCCGCAAGGCAGCATCAATTTAGTGCCATTGTGGTGTATCGGCTGGACCGCATCAGTCGCAACATCAGCGATTTTTCCGGCTTAATCGAGGAACTGAGCCGCCTGAATGTCGCCTTTGTTTCCATCAAAGAACAGTTCGACACCGCAACCCCTATGGGACGGGCGATGATGTACATAGCATCGGTATTTTCCCAGCTGGAGCGGGAAACCATCGCCGAGCGCATCCGTGACAATATGCATGAATTAGCAAAAACCGGCCGCTGGCTTGGGGGCAACACCCCCACGGGCTACACATCGGAAAGCATAAAAGCCGTTACCGTGGACGGAAAACTCAAAAAATCCTGCAAACTGAAGCTTGTCCCTGCCGAGGCGGCGCAGGTTCGGCTTATTTTTGATTTATTTTTGCAAACCGGCTCCCTTACCGCCACCGAACAGGAACTGATTCGCCGCCGTATTCTCACCAAAAACGGAAAAAATCACAGCCGTTTTTCGCTGCGCGCCATTTTGCAAAATCCTGTTTATCTGGTTGCGGATGCTGCCGCCCACGCCTATTTTATCCAACAAAATGCCGATGTGTTTTCGCCGCTTTCTGACTTTGACGGAACACGGGGGATTCTTGCCTACAACCGCACCAACCAGACCAAGGGCCGCTCCACCGTTATGCTGCCCATACAGGAATGGATTGTTGCTGTGGGCCAGCATCCGGGCTTGATTCCCTCTGCCACTTGGCTGCATGCCCAACAGCTTTTGGCACAAAACCGCTGCAAAAGTTACCGCGCCCCCCGTATCAATCAAGCCCTGTTAACGGGTTTTTTGTTTTGCAGCTGCGGCAGCCGCATGTATCCCAAATTGTCCAGCCGCACCACCCCCGAGGGCAAACGAACCTTTCATTATGTTTGCAAACAAAAAGAGCGCAGCCGAGGCAGCTTGTGCCACCAAAGCAACGCAAACGGAATTTTGTTGGATCAAGCCATTTTTGCCCAGCTGTTTTGCCTTACATCGGATTCCTCGCTGTTGGTTCAGCAGTTGCGGCAACACAAAAAAGAAGCCATGGCGTGCCAAACCCAAACGGAAAACGAACTTGCAGCACTTAATACCGAACTGACCCAAACCCGCCAAAAAATTGCCGCCCTGGTGGACTCTCTTGCCCTAATGCAAAACAGTACCGCCGCATTGCCTGTAACACAACGCATTGAAGAACTGCACGCACACAGCCGCCTGCTGGAACAACAGATACAAGCCCACCGCCAAGCGATGCCCCAAACCGACCAACCGCAAACCACTCCCCTTTTGGATTTTTCGTATTGCCTATCCCAAATGAGCATTGACCGGCAGCGCAACGCCCTGCGCAGTCTGGTGCATAAAATTGTTTGGAACGGAAGCACCGCCCACCTTTTTTTCTTGGGCAGTGCCGAATGATTCCCCTGCATTTTTTACAAAGATATAGGATAGCCTGTTTTTTTCTGGTATAATAAAGGTATTCTTGCCCGCAGCGGCAAACCCATAACCACCCTGCGCATTGCCACAAAACAACTGCCGCAGACGTAGGGGCTGAATCCATTTTGTAATTCTTGGAATGCGGAGGTTTGTTATGAATGTATTCGATATTCTTGGGCCGATTATGATTGGCCCTTCCAGCAGCCATACAGCTGGTGCTGCTCGTATTGGGCGAATTGCCCGTGCCCTGCTGGGTACCCAGCCGGTGCAGGCGCAAATTTTGCTGCATGGCAGCTTTGCCAAAACCTACAAAGGCCACGGAACCGACAAAGCCCTGATTGCGGGCATTATGGGCATGGAGCCGGATGACGAGCGGATTCGTTTTTCGCCACAGATTGCCCAAGAACAGGGGCTTTCGGTTACCATTCTGCCCACTGAAATTGATAACGCTCACCCCAACACCGCACGGATTACGCTGACCGATGCCAACAACCACAGTGTTACCTTGCAAGGTGCCAGCATTGGCGGCGGCAACATTATGGTTACGCAGGTAAACGGCATGGATGTGCAGATTACGGGCCAGTATACTACCCTGATTGTTCTGCACCAAGATACCCCTGGTACCATTGCCGCCGTTACCGATGTGTTGGCGGCAAGCCAAGTAAACATCTGCAACTTCCGTCTTTCGCGGCAAAAAAAGGGTGGCATTGCCGTAATGACCATTGAAATGGACGGCAGTTTTGATTGTGAGCTGAACAAGCGCATTGAATCGCTGCCCAACATTTTAAGTTCTACCATGTTGTTGCCCAACTAATCGGAGGTACTCATTTCATGAACATTGAATTTAAATACGATTCCGTTGCCGCACTGGTGGCTGCCGCACAGCAGGCAGGCGAACCCATTTCTGCTCTGGTTCTGCGCCAACAGGCACAGCATCTGGAAAAAAACGAAGCCGAAGTATTCGCCCAGATGAAGGAAACCTATGCGGTTATGGCAAATTGCATTGAGCCCGGCTGCGACGAGCACCTGCGAAGCACCAGCGGCCTTACCGGCGGCAGTGCCTTTAAGATGCGCAAAGCCGTGCAGCAGGGCAAAACCCTAACTGGCAGCGTGTTGGGCGGTGCCTTGTACCGTGCCTTGGCGGTGAGCGAGCTGAACGCCGCTATGGGGCGTGTGGTTGCTGCCCCCACCGCAGGCAGCTGCGGTATTTTGCCTGCCGCCATGCTTACCATGCAGCAGGATTTGGGTTATAGCGAAGATGCCTGTATTATGGCATTGTTCACCGCCAGCGCGGTTGGCATGGTAATTGCCACCAATGCCTGTGTTGCCGGTGCACAGGGCGGCTGTCAGGCCGAGTGCGGCAGTGCCGCCGCCATGGCAGCGGCAGCCATTACCGAACTGGCAGGCGGCAGCCCCGAACAGGTTGCCGATGCGGTCGCCATTGCCTTGAAAAACATTCTGGGTCTGGTGTGCGACCCCGTGGCAGGCTTGGTTGAAATCCCCTGCATTAAGCGCAATGCCTCCGGCGTTGCAGGTGCGTTTGTTGCGGCTGAAATGGCATTGGCAGGCATTGCAAGTGCCATTCCTGCCGATGAAACCATTTGGGCAATGAAAAAGGTAGGCGACGCCATGAGCCCCAGCCTAAAAGAAACCGCCGAGGGTGGATTGGCCATTACCCCCACCGGTCAAAAACTGTACGAACAGGTGTTTGGCACCACAGGCGGCTGCACCGGCTGCGGTGGCTGTGCCAAGGGGTAATGGATTGTATATAATAAAAATCCCCCGGCAAAGCCGGGGGTATTTCATATGCGGGCAAAGCCCTATGTTACTAGCGGCACGTGTCAC
>CALWNI010000039.1 GCA_944382775.1 uncultured Allofournierella sp. | reverse complement strand
CTGTTTACATTGGATGTAACCGGTACCGGAGTTACGGTGGGTTCTACGGCTGTACTTGGCTGCTGGGTTGGTGTAGGCAGCTGTACCAATTGCAGATTTTTCACTGCACAGTAAAGCATTTTTGTTGCTTGCTCTGCCTGTTGGTATGCCGTATCTGCCTCTGTTTGATTTCCATATACAAGCGGCTGTTCCAACGCTGTTTTTGCCTGCTGCAAAGCCTGCTGCAATGTTTGCCAGCTTGCAGTGGTATAATGGGGTTCCTCCAATTGTTTGGTTTCATCCACCAATTGCTGCAACCCCTGCAAAGAAAGATTGTATTCTTGATTTAGTGCATAAAAAGCAAATCCTGTTCCTTTTTGTGTGGAAGCTCCAAATTTTCCGCTGTGATTCAGATAGTACGTTGTTCCGTTTACTACTGCGCTTAAAACAATGGTGCCGCTTTCCGTTATTTCTGCCGTAAATACTGTTGGAGTACTGCTGATTGGCAATTGTACATTTCCCGCTCCGTTTACACTCAAATATTTTCCCGGTTCATCTTGGCTTTGAATGGTGTATCCACCCTCTGACTTTGATATTTTCCACATCTGTCGGCTAATCGGATACCCGCTGGACAGTACAATCTCATCCTTTTGCTGGCTGTCGGGAGTTACCTGATCTGTCGTTGTCTTACCGCTTTGGTGATACAAAATGCGTCCACTCTCTTTTGCATAAATTACGTATTCACCATTCTTCAGTTCGTCTACATACTGCTGATAACGGCTTGTTTCGCTTACGCTGTTGGTATTATACCGGTCGGGCAGCACAACGGTATTTTCATCGGATACAAATACACGTACGCTGCGCACTAAAGTAATGGGTTCTCCGTTTACTTCGGCAGTTATGGTCGCTGTTACGGTAGCTCGACCTGTGTTTTCTGCCTTTAACTCTGTTTTTTCCCCTTGGGCAGATGCCAACGCCACCGGTGCAACCGTTTCATCATCCCCGTTCACCTGCCATTGAACGGATGCATTTTTCTCCACATTTTCCAAGACAACTTCCATTGTTGCCGTATCGCCTACCATTAACTCGGCATTGCTTAGCTGAATCGAAGCATTGGGTAGCGATTGCGGTTTTGTTTTGGTATAGCTCCAACCTTGACCCAAAACATCGGAAATGCTTAATGTCTCATAGAAAATATGACCCCAGCCAGGTGCCCATTCTTGGTCTTGTGTTTCAAACAGCAATCCCAGCTGATTGCCGGAAATCTGGGTTAAGCAAGAATACTGATACTTATTGGGATATCGCACAGTATCCTCATTTAACCAAATTACTTCTCCTGTTGATTCGTTTACCGAACCAATCCGAATGACACCATCGGTTCGTGAACCGTTGCGCGGATACGATGCCAAAATTAGATTGCCATAGAGGTCCCCCTGTTGATTCCACACATACCCCTCTGCATTTACAAACGAAACCATACAGTTACTGGTATAGGTCAATGCATCATCCGCATGATATACACCCCATGTAACTCCGCCATCGGTACTATCCGCATAACCAATTTTTCCAATGGTGTTGCGCGAATACATCCGCAATGTTCCGTTGGGCAGTGTTACAATCTGCGATTCGCTGGACTTTCCGGTTCCGTTCAGCTGGTCTGCATGCTGACCACGATGCCAGGTAGCCCCTTGGTCATCGCTGTAAATCACGCTGGCTAACTCGTTACCGGTTGCATTATCATAAACAGGGAAAACAATGCGTTCTTTGCCGTTTACCGTTGTAGTAACCCCCACACCGGGGCAAACGCCGGTAAAAGCCTCTGTTTCCGTCAACTTTATATCCAAAAATTTCGGTGCATTCCAAACCAAACCATCATCCTCTACCGTTGCGGTACGGGTCATGATATAAAACACAGGATAAACCTTCCACTCGGATTGACGATAGAACAAATTATTTTGTACCCATGTTTCTTGGTTGCTGTTCATCTGTTTGCACATTACCTTGCTTACCTGTGTATCGGTACCGTTCCATTCATACACATTTAAATAAGCATCTACCCATGTGCCGGTTTGTGTTCCGTCTTTTTGTACAACGGGATATAAATTTAAGGTTTCACCTTCCACCGAAACTTTTACTGGCTGGGCATTTAAGTCCACATACCACTGATATGCACTTAGCGCTGTGGGTGCATCACCATTGGCAGAACTTTTCGCAATCAGCAGACGTCCCTGCTCATCAAACCCAGAACTTTCGTGTCCCATACGATTGCCCCACATCAATCCCACATAAGAAGGGCAAGCATCTACTGCCATGTAAATGGTACCATCTTGTCCTTGCACAATCGAGGGGTCAATAAACGAAGCACTTTCTTGTCCGGTAGCGGTATCTGCCATATCATCAAAGTAGTTTACCACTTCATATTGCCATGTGGTACCGCCGTCTTTTGAAAGACTTACAACGGTATCTAGGTTTTGCGGCGAATCGGCTGTGGTCTTCCAGCGAATATCCGATGCCGCCAATAACCAGCCGTTTTCTAATGTTGTAAGCGACGGAATACGGAAATAATCGCTGGGACCGGTTTCACCATGAATAAACGGTTGTTCCTTCGTGATTCCGTTTGGAGCCGCTGCACGTTCCTGTACGGTTACCGCAACATCACCAAGTGTTTTTTGCCGGTCGCCGTATGCTAAAACCACCTTTATTGTGGCGTTTCCCTGTTGAGCAACAGCCTGCACCCAACTGCCCTCTACCGAAATCACCGATTCTCCGTTTGTAACCAAGGCGCTCAGTGTTGGCTCATGTGCTCCGTTTGCATCGGTATACAGCCATGTCATTGGCTCCGCTAAGGTAATATTTGCACCAAATCCTTTTTCCATCACCAAATTGGTTTGGCTTAATGTATAATTGGATTGTTTTTGATACAAACGCAATTGCACAGCCTGTCCAACGCCATATCCATTGTCCGAAAGGGTTAAACTTTCATTGCCTTGTTTTAAGGTATAGGCCCCATTTTCATATTGCAGCTGCAACAACTGCGGTGCATCGCTTGCAAAAACAACCCCATTCTTTATGGACAAGTACAATATCGAATCCTGCGATTTTACTGACAAATACACGCCTTTTTCGGTATTTGTCAACGAAAGCACACCTGCCTCTAACGCTTCTTGCAGGTTTTGCAGATTACCGCCCAAGTCACAACTTGCGGTTACTGCATTGCCCTGTGCATCGGCATTTAAAATTTGGATGCCGGTTTCATTTTGTGCCGCAATCACATACTCTCCATCTGGCACACTGCTTTCGTTTATTTGCTGATACCCTGCAATATACATAGTATCTGTATCTTCTGCATTTTTTGTATATAGGTAAATGGGATAACTTTCTTGCGCTTTGGGACCCCAAAAATCCGTTGCATTTGCGGTATACTTATTAGCAGTCAAGCTACCGTCTCCATACACATTAAATGCCAAAATGCGGCCATTGGTTTCTTTAATTTGCCACTGATTTTCATTCACTTTTGTAACCGAAAAAACCGCCTGCTGTGTCGATGCCATTGTGGTATTAAGATTTAAATACAACTTTTCCGCTTGGTTGTAAAATGTGTACCCACCATTTACTGCCTGAACTTGCAGCAATAAGTGAGATACATCCAAAGATTGTGCATTATTTAAGTAATCGGCTGTTATTGTTTCACCGTTTCCATTTAACTTTGCCGTTACCGCACCCTCATTGTCATGATTCAGTGCACCGGGGCTAATGCTTGTTCCTTTTTGACTCAGATACAATGCGTACGCTTGACCTTTGTTTTCACCTTTGCCATCTTGTGATACAATTAGGTATTGTCTGTTTGGATCCAGTGTATCTTGGGTATACAAGGTATATCCGGGAAGTTCCGGTGCCGTCAATGCTTCTTGGGCTTGCACCTGTGGTTCTTCTATTTCCTGTGTAGCCGTTTCTTCTGCAAGTGATTCTGGCGCAAGCTCTGTTTGTTCTTCTACTGTTTGTTGTAATGTTACTTCTGAAGTTTCTACCGATTCTGCCTGACTTTGCGCCGATTGTACTGAATCCGCTGCTCCCGCAGGAACTACGCAGCTCAACATTGTGGTAATTGCAATTAGCATTGCAATCATGCGTTTTAAATGTAACTGCATTTATTTCTAACAACCTTTCTTATTTGATTCCACGTTTGCGCCAGGATATGCTACGGTTTTGTTTCGCCTCACTTTCTTGTAATTTTTAAACACAAATTTAAAACAATTATATTATTTTTTATATATATTTTCTATAATTTTTATTTATTTACTTTTTTGTAACAATTTTGCGGACAATAAAGCAAATCACCTTGCATTTAAAATAGCATTGCATTCATGCTTTTTTTGTAGTTTTGCAGGGTCTTTTTGCAACAAAATTCAAAAAATTTTCATGGATTCTGATTTACAACAATGCTATAATAATCCAGTATTTCACCAGCTTTTGGAGGATTTTTTCTTGAACAATAAAAAGAACATTTGGTACGAAATTTGTTTATGGGCAGGCTTTGTGAGCTATTGCATAATTCTAATTGCTTTATTATTTTTTAAATCAAGTTCCGTTCAGCGCGTTAATCTTACGCCCTTTCGCTTTATCTCGTATTACCTAACCCACATTAACGTGATGACCTTGATTAATGGGCTGGGAAACATTATATTATTCATCCCCTTTACCATTTATTTGTGCCTCTTCTTCTCCAAAAAGAATATTTGGATTCATCTGCTTTGGGCTTGTTTGTTTAGCATCGGCGCAGAATGTTTGCAGTACATCTTGAAAATTGGTGTAACCGATATTGACGATGTAATTTTAAATACCTTGGGTGGCTTGCTGGGCATTGTTGCGTTTTGGCTTCTGCGTAAATTATGCAAAGAAAATACCCGTAAGGTTATTACTGTGGCATTTCTTATCATTGGCATACTATTTCTATCCATCTACGCCTGTTTGTATTATGGTGTATTTGGGTTTCGTATTCGCATTTTATAACACAAAACCTCCCACCAATCGTGCTTGGTGAGAGGTTTTTGTTTTTGTATTATAGTTTCCAGATATCCTGCTGATACTGGGCAATGGTTCGGTCGGAAGAGAAGAATCCGGCTTTGCTGATGTTTACCAGCATTTTTTGTGCCCATTGTGTGCGGTTTTCGTAATCCGCAAACATCTGTTCTTTTACCTTAATGTAATCTATTAAATCCGGCAACGCCATAAACCAATCTTTATGGGTTAAATCTTGATACAGTCGGCCCAAGCAACCTGCATCACCGCATTGCAGCATGGGTTTTTCCAGCAGAAAATCAATCAGTTCTGCAATTTCCGGTTTTGCATAATATTCTGCACTGGAATAGGTTCCGGCTTGATACAATGCAATTACCTCTTCGCTTTGTTTGCCAAACAAGTAGATGTTTTCCTGCCCTACCCGTTCTGCAATCTCCACGTTTGCACCGTCTAAGGTGCCCAAAGTGATTGCACCGTTCAGCATTAATTTCATGTTGCCCGTTCCCGAAGCCTCTTTGGATGCAAGGCTGATTTGTTCCGAAACGTCCGCCGCCGGAATCATCTTTTCTGCCTTGGAAACATTATAATTTTCCACAAACACAAGGTTTAGCCACGGCGAAACCTGCGGGTCTTGCCGAATTACCTGTGCAAGGCAAAGCAATGCATGGATGATATCCTTTGCCAAAATATACGCCGGTGCCGCTTTTGCACCAAAGAAAAAGGTAATGGGACGAGGCGGCAGATTGCCTGCTTTGATCTGCTTATACTTCCAAATAATATACAGCAGATTCATCTGTTGCCGCTTGTATTCATGCAACCGCTTGATTTGCACATCAAATACACTGTTTGTGTTTACGGTCACATCAAAGGCATGCTTCATATAATCTGCCAATGCATTTTTGGCGGTTTGCTTAATGTGCAGCAATTCCTGCAAGTCCTCTTGGCTGTTGAATGCCTTCAACTGTTCCAGTTGCTCTGCATTCTTTTTCCAGCCGTCCCCAATGCGTTCGGTAATGAATTCATCCAACAGCGGATTGCAGGCAGAAATCCAACGGCGGAAGGTAATTCCGTTGGTTTTGTTGTTGAACTTCTGGGGGTAGATGTCGTAAAACGGTTTCAGTTCCGACTCTTTCAAAATCTCGGTATGCAATGCTGCCACTCCATTTACCGAAAAGCCATAATGCATATCCATGCGTGCCATGTGTACAATCCCATCGTCCAAAATGGCAAGTTCCTTTTGGGGGTATTTCTCCTTGGCCAATTCATCCAGCATTACAACAATCTGAGCCATCTCCGGCGAAACCGCTTGCAGCGATTTTAACGGCCACTTTTCCAAAGCCTCTGCCAAAATGGTGTGATTGGTATATGCGCAGGTACGAGATACAATCTCTGCGGCTTTTTTGAACTCTACCCCTTTTTGCATCAGAAGGCGAATCAATTCCGGAATTACCATGGACGGATGGGTATCGTTAATCTGAATCACAGCATACTCTGCCAACTCTTCGGCACGATGCCCTGCTTCTTCCAGCTCTTTCAAAATCAGCTGTGCCGCACAAGATACCATGAAGTATTGCTGATATACCCGCAGCAATCGTCCTGCACGGTCGGAATCATCGGGATAAAGGAACAACGTCAAGTTATGGACAATGTCCTCTTTGTCAAATTCAATTCCATCCGCCACAATGCTGCCGTCTACGGTTTTTAAATCAAACAAACGCAGCTTATTCTTAGTTCCTGTTTGATATCCCGGAACATCAATGCTGTAAAGCTCTGCCTGTACCGAACCATTGGCAAAGGGAACGGTAAACTCCACCGCTTCTTTTTCCAACCAAGATTTTGGCTCTAACCATGGATCGGGCTGTTCAAACTGTTTGTTTTGATAAAACTTTTGCTCAAACAAACCATAATGATAGCACAAGCCAACCCCATCGCCGGGCAGGTTCAGCGTTGCAATGGAATCCAAAAAGCAGGCAGCCAAACGTCCCAAACCGCCATTGCCCAAACTGGGCTCAGGTTCTGCTTCTTCCGCAAAAGCAATGTTTTTCCCTGCTGCCTTTAACTCTGCGGCAACGGCATCGTACAAGCCCAAATTGATTAAATTGCAGGTCAGCAATCGGCCAATCAAAAATTCCGCCGAAAGATAATACAGCTTTCGTTTTCCTTGCACTCTGGGCATTGTCTGCATGCGTTCTTTACAGAGCTGCTGCAATGCCAGATACATCTCTCGGTCATCACATTCTTGAATGGATTTATTCCATAACCGCCGGGTTTGTTCATTTAACATCATGGGTATTCTCCTTTTTCTTATTTTTCGGAGCTCTTCCATACAGTACGGTAATTGACTGAATCTTTTCTGCTAGCTCTTGGCGCATCGCATCTGTATCCATTCTCCACAGCCAGTTTCCGCCTAATGTAGACGGTGTATTGATGCGTGCTTCGCTATCTAACTCCAGATAATCTTGTATTGGAATGATTGCCAAATCTGCCACACTGCTCATGGCAAGACGAATCATTGCAAAGCATTGCCCCTGCTTGCGTTTGATTCCCATATATCGGCGGGCAAACTGGATATCTTTTCGCGGTGCATTCTGAAACCATCCCTTTAACGTATCGTTGTCATGGGTTCCGGTGTATACAACACAGTTGTTGGTATAGTTATGGGGTAGATAGTCACTTTCTTCCCGGCTGTCAAATGCAAACTGCAATACCTTCATGCCGGGATATCCGCTTTTGGCAAGCAACCGATGTACATGGGGTGTCAAAAAGCCTAAGTCCTCCGCAATAATTCCCTTTTTGCCAAAATTCTTATGCAGCGTTTGGATAAAATCAAAATCCGGCCCTTTGCGCCATTCCCCATTGCGAGCAGTGGTGTCCCCATACGGAATGGCATAGTAGCTTTCCAATCCCCGAAAATGGTCAATGCGAATGGTATCGTACATCCGAAATCCGGCTTTCATACGCTCGACCCACCAAGCATAACCGTCCCGTTTTAATACATCCCAACGATACAGCGGATTTCCCCATAACTGCCCATCGGCAGAAAAAGCATCGGGCGGGCAACCTGCCACATCAATGGGATTTTTGTTTTCGTCCAGTAAAAACAAATGACTGTTGGCCCATACATCTGCCGAGTCCATGGCCACATAAATGGGCATATCGCCAATGATTTCAATGCCGTTTTGGTTGGCATATTGTTTCAAGGCATTCCACTGGTTAAAAAATTCGTATTGCAGATAACAATAAAACCGAATGTCATCCGATAACTTAATTTTTGCCTGTTCCAAGGCCTCCGCCCGGCGGGAACGAAGCCCTTTTTCCCATTCGGTCCAAGGTTTGTGGTCATGCTCCGCCTTAATCGCCATATAAAGCGCATATTCCAATACCCAGCTGTTTTCTTTACAAAAGGCATCCAGTGCCTGGTTATCCTCAAAGCGTTGGTAAGCCTGATGCAGCAACGCAAACCGAGTATGAAACAAATCCGCATAATCAATCCGTTCAGTGGTTCGCACCGCAGATTCGCACTCCTGCCGGGTTAGCAAACCTTTTTGCTGCAACAGGTCTAAATCAATAAAATATGGGTTGCCCGCAAATGCCGAAAAACTTTGATAAGGGCTATCACCGTAACTGGTTGGCCCCAACGGAAGCACCTGCCAACAAGATTGTTTTGCCTGTTTTAAAAAATCCACCCATTCATACGCGGATGCACCAAACCCACCTATTCCATAACGGGATGGCAACGAAAATACAGGCATTAAAATTCCGCTTTTTCTCATTATCCTTTCACCGCCCCTGCTGCTACACCTTTTACAATATGTTTTTGACATGCCATGTAGAAAAGAATAATCGGTACAATTGCCACAACCAGCATTGCCATCATTGCGCCCCAATCGTTTGAAATTGTTTTCTAAAACGTTTCCAGTGTTTTCATCTTAGCGATTTCCCAATTTAAAATCAAGCATTTTTAGCAAATTGTTTATAATTCGATTGTAATTTACTTTTATTTTATTTGTTTTGACCTTTATTTTTCAAGTTGCATTATAGTAGATCGCGGTATCCCCCAACTTTCTAAATAATCAATGAATGTTTTAAAATTATGCGGGTAATCATTAAACCCGTTTGTATCCACCTTCATCTCATCCCACTCCAAATGAAAAAACCACATAGTTCCTCCAAGGTAAAGCAAATTCAAATATTCTTCGCTCCATTGTTCTATGCTACAAGACTTTAAGCCCTGAAAAAACATATCAGCTCTTTCTGTCAAATCAAGTTCTATAACATGGCAATCACTCGTTCCTCTTAGTATGATACCGGATTGCTCCTGCTCAATTTTCAAGTTATATCCAACATCTAGCTTGGGCCACTCATTTTTCCAGATAAAAGAAAATAGTTTCATTGCTTTCTCCTGTATTATTGTTTCTATGTTATATATATCACCATTCATCCTTTTTTCCATTGCCATACATCCCATCAACACCTGATTCTTTCTTTTATATCGCAACTTTACTATAATGTTATATCAATCACCTTCAAAAATCACGGCTACTTCTTTTCACTCGCCCAAAAATCCTGTGGCAGCGGTAATATTATTTTTTAAAAAATCAGTATGCATTTCATATCATTTCTTGCATATGTCTTTTCTTTTTCAACTCCTCCCCCTATCCAAATATGTTATGCGCTTGTAAGTATTTCTTTATCAAAAATACCAATCACACTTTTAAAAAACATTCAAAAAACCAATAACTAACCCATGCCTGAATATGTTACAATGAGTCGAATTATTTTGATTGGAGGATTCCCCCTATGAACCTTGCTTGGAAAACCAAAGAAGTGGTTGTAATTGCCATGATTGCAGCTGTGATCGGCGTACTGTACACCATTATGGACTATTTGTATATGCCGCTTTCCAGTCTGCTTGGCCCTGTATTTATGGAGCTGACCTTTGGCATATATCTGCTTTCCGCTGCACTGCCCATGTTTATCGCCCGTAAACCCGGCTTTGCTCTGTTTGGTGCCTTAGTTACCGCTTTTGTAAACCTGCTGTTGGGCAGTGCCTACGGCATTCAATTGGTTTTGGCTGGTACTTTGCAGGCCATCGGTATCGAACTGGGTTATCTGCTGCCCAAAAAATATTCCGCAAACTGGCTAAACCTGGTGGTCGGCTCTATTTTGGGTGCGCTGTGTGTACTGGCTCGTGACTGCATTGTGTTCGGTTATGCTTCTCTTGGCACCACCCTGTTGGCTGTTGTTGCCGTTCGCTTGTTCAGCGCAGTTGTCATCGGCAACGGCTTGGTTATGGGCATTACCAAAGCCCTGCAAAAAACCGGTGCATTAAAAGGATTTCGCTGCAACCAATGAATAACAAACAACTCCCCTGCATTGAACTGGGCCACATTACCTTTACCTATGCGGAAGAAACGCAGCCTGTTTTAAACGACCTAAGTTTATCTTTGTATGAAAACTGCATCAACGTGATTTTAGGCGACAGTGGCTGTGGAAAAAGCACCCTGCTCTCCTTATTAAGTGGGCTGATTCCGGAATTTTACGAAGGTACGGTACAGGGAACCATGGAATACCATGGCATTAACTTGCTGGAACTTCCCTTAGCGCAGCGTTCCCGCTATTTTGGGTTTCTGTTTCAAAACCCGGAATCTCAATTTTGCACGTTTACTGTGGAGGACGAACTGGCATTTTCTCTGGAAAATCTGGGGGTTCCGCCACAACAGATGGATAAAACCATTCATCATGCGTTACAGCTTGTGGGCATGGCAGATGCACGTAGCAAACGCTTGGATCAGCTTTCGGGCGGCGAAAAACAGAAAATTGCGTTGGCCAGTGTTCTTGTCTGTGATCCGCCTATTTTATTGTTGGACGAACCCACCGCCAATCTGGACGCTGCCAGCCGTGCCGAAATTTTCGCATTGCTGCAAACACTGGTTTCCGTTCACCAAAAAACCATTGTGATTATCGAGCACAATGTGCATCATCTGCTTCCCATCGCACAGCACATGGTTTTGCTGCACCCCAACGGCACGCTTGCTTTGCAAGGTTCGCGGGATACCGTATTGCGTCACCTGCTCTACGACCCTGCCTTTTCCCATCTTTCTCCCCAGCTTTCCCAAGCACATCAAATTGTAAAATACTGGCTGAACCGCTTTTCTACACTTGCTCCGGTAAAAGCCTACTGTCAACGCAAATTAAACGGCGAGGGCGCTGTTTTCTGTGCCGAAGAATTTTTAAATCTATGGAAACAGTGCAGTCCCCGCCTTCCCCATTCGATTGCAAGCAGTTCAACATCCGGCGGAGAATGGGAACTCCGTGCAAACAATTTAGGCTATCATTATCCCCAAACTCCGGAACACCCTCTTTTTCAAGGCACCGATTTCTCCATTCAACAAGGCGACTTTGTGGCACTTTTGGGCGCAAACGGAACCGGAAAAAGCACCCTGCTTAAACTACTGTTCCAAGCACTTGGCCCTTACCAAGGAAGTCTTTGTCTACAGGGAAAAGAAATTTCACAGTGGAACACACGGCTGTTGTACCGGCAAATGGGGCTTGTGTTCCAAAACCCAGAACACCAATTTGTATGCACTACGGTACAGCAAGAACTAATGTACAGCCTGCGCAATTCGCCCCTTTCGCAACAAGAAAAAGAGCAAACGGTGCAGCAATATCTAAAGCGGTTTTCTTTGCTGGAACACGCCCACAAAAACCCATTTTCTTTGAGCCAAGGCCAAAAACGACGGTTAAGCGTGGCTGCCATGCTGATTACCGGCCAGAACATTTTATTTTTGGACGAACCGGACTATGGGCAGGACTACACAAACCAATGCAACTTGATGCAGGAATTACAACAGCTGCATCGTCAAGGAATTACGCTGGTTATGATTACCCACAATATGTCGCTGGTTGCGGATTACGCCAATAAAATTTTGGTTCTTTCCAACCAACACATTCAACCTTTTTCCTGCTCCGACGAGCTCTTTCAAAACGCCGCTTTGTTACAGAAAGCACATCTGGAAGAACCGGAAGTTTATGCCTTTTCCCGTCAGCTCCACACGCTCTGCAATCAAGTACCGCTTGTATTTTCTGCAAACGCATTGAAGCAGTTTTTTGTTGATACCATCGCAGAAAGCGAGGAATTCCATGACTGACACTCGACGATTTTTGGAACGGAGAAACCCCATTATCAAGCTGGCTCTGATTTTGATTCTCACCTTATTGATTAGTGTTTCTGTGTTTCCTTTGTTTTCTCTTTCCATCGGTATCCTTACCGTTTTGCTTCTTTGCTGCGGCAGCCATTATACCTTGGGGCAGCTAGTGAAAAAAACAAAGGTCTTCCTACTGATTAGCGTAAACTTTATGTTTTTTATGCTGCTGCTAAAAGGCATTGGAACAACCAATGCTCCCTATCGTTTTCTATGCTTTGGTTGGACTCAATCGGATTTCTGGACCATTTTAACCCTGGGTATGCGAATCCTTACAATCTCCTTGCTCTCGGTGGCATTCGTCGCCACAACCGATCCTAACGAGTTGGTTCTCAGCATGATTTTGCAACTACATCTTTCGCCGGTGCACGGATACGCAGCCCTTGCTGCTTATCGCTTTTTACCTACACTTCAGCAGGAGGTGGAAAGCATTCGTTTGGCACAAAAGATTCGCGGCATTGATGCCGAAAAAAATCTAATTTCTCGCCTTACCGCTCCCTTTTCTCTTATGATTCCTTTGCTTTGCAGTGCCGTGCGAAAGGGCGAACGGATGGCTGCCGCCATGGAACTTCGTGGCTTAACCAAAGGGGTGCAACGCACCTATTACAAGCCCACCCGCATTACAAAATCCGACTGGCTGTTTTTTGCGTCCACCCTTGTTGTTACCGCTTGCATTGCACTCTTGCTTCAGGCTCTTGGGCTGTTTCACTTTAGTTTTGGCTTTCATTTAAAATAACATCAAACGAGGAAAACCGTTATGCCATTTTATAACAAACAAATCGAGTACCAAAAAGCACAATCACCCTATCCGCAGGACTATATCAATCAAATTACACAGGATGCAAATCAGATTTTAAATCTGAAGCTGCCTTTTGTGGGGGTTCATTTTTGTTTTTCGCAAGAGGACTACGATGCTTTTGATGTTCCTGAATTAAAAAGTGCCACAACCTATTGCATCATGGTCAAAAAGGCGATGCAAGGCATGGCCTCCAAATCCAAACTGGAACACCACAAATGCGACGGTGGCACCACCGCACTGGGCTTGGAAAAAAGCACCGAGCGCATTGAAAGTGGCCAGGAGTATTTTTCCTATCATCTGTACGATTCCAATGCTGCTGCACGGCGTATGCGAAACAGCATTGTCAGCTTGCACCACTATCAACCCGTTACCTACGGAATTGTTTTGCAGCCTCTTGCAGAATGCACCCGCCAACCGGATGTGATTCTTGGTGTGGTAAACGGTTTGCAAGCCATGCGGTTGGTTCAGGGATACGAGTATTTTTCGGGTGAAAAGCCGCAAATCGATTTGGGTGCTATGCAGGCATTTTGTTCTGAATTGACCGCAGTTCCCTATCTTTCCGGTAAAATGAACCTGAGTGCCATGTGTCCCAGCACCCGCGTGCTGTGCCAGTGGGATGCTTCTGATTTAGCGGTTGGTATCCCATTCCATCAGTACGAATCCATTTTGCGTGGTGTCATTGCAACGGAACTGAAAAAATAACCTTTTGCCTTTCAAGAAGATTCTTGAAAGGCTTTTTTGTTTGATTTGATTTCTTTTTCTATTACAGATATAAAAAATACGAACCATATTGTTTTCTGTCCAATAAAACGCTATGTGTTGGTCAAAATTTACGCATATCATTTTGTATAGTTTTTAAAAAATTGATATCTTATCCCGCATCGGATTTTGCGTTGCCCAATTATTTTTGCTAGAAAACGAACAATCAATTTTAACGACATATTTTTAAAATGTTCCTTATCGCTCTCGAAACAAAACTTTTGGTTGTATATAATAAAGTCATAATGATTAAAAATTATGTATTATCTGAATTTAAAACCAAAACAACAACCTTTTCTTGTATCCGAATTAATAACTACTATTTTTCGGATAAAGGATCGCATTTAAACTTTTCAAGTGATTTACAAGCTGAACAGACAATTGATGTCAAAGGAGTGGAACAACATGCCCTGTAATTATAGTGACTACGTTTTCGAAAAAGGCTTTGCGGAAGGGTATGCTGAAGGTAAGGTGGAAATGATTATAGCCATTCTTAAAGATGCAGGTGCCTCTGAGGAAGCGATTGTAAAAGAAATCATAGAACACTTGAATGTGCCTTATGACGAAGCCATTACTTTACGAAATAAATTTAAAAATATAGTTGAATGATCCTTGGATCGATGATATTTACCAATTTTAATTACAATATTTAAATAAAAAACCGATGTGTCCTTTTTGGGTGCACATCGATTTTTTATTGCAATAGAAATGACGCCCCGCGGGTGCGGGGAAAACCTGTTTTTTGAAAAGTAGTGCCACTTAATGAGGGGATCACCCCCGCAGGTGCGGGGAAAACTGTTGACGATCGTTGATAACCTTAGCTTCAATAGGATCACCCCCGCGGGTGCGGGGAAAACTGAAAAGGGGATTATATTGGAATGCCCGAAGTGGGATCACCCCCGCGGGTGCGGGGAAAACTTCATAGATGTTGTTGTGCTGATGCACGAAGAGGGATCACCCCCGCGGGTGCGGGGAAAACTTATGTCCTCCTTGCTCTTTGTTGGTTATATCGGGATCACCCCCGCGGGTGCGGGGAAAACGACAGTTCGCATCATTCCAGCAATGCCAATTAAGGATCACCCCCGCGGGTGCGGGGAAAACGCGGAGTTGCTTCCTACATCTCCGTTTCGTCAGGGATCACCCCCGCGGGTGCGGGGAAAACCTGGATTTTTAGCAAACATCGAATCCAAGGTTAGGATCACCCCCGCGGGTGCGGGGAAAACCAAGAGCTTCACCCGAAGCCAAAAGCGGTAAAAGGATCACCCCCGCGGGTGCGGGGAAAACCCAGGCTTTTGCTGGCAGATGGTGCACTGTCCAGGATCACCCCCGCGAGTGCGGGGAAAACGCAGACGCAGCAAAGTTTTGTACACCTTCCATAGGATCACCCCCGCGAGTGCGGGGAAAACTCGTTTGGCTTTCGCTTCGTGAACGCATACGAAGGATCACCCCCGCGAGTGCGGGGAAAACCTGTTCCGCAGCCAATCCCAAAACGATGAAGAAGGATCACCCCCGCGAGTGCGGGGAAAACGGGTCGGTAGTGCTGGGATAGGCAGCCGTGTTAGGATCACCCCCGCGAGTGCGGGGAAAACTTCCTCAATGTCAATGATGGTGATGGTAGGTGGGGATCACCCCCGCGGGTGCGGGGAAAACATGGAAAGCCCGTCAAAGAGGGAAAGTTGCTTGGGATCACCCCCGCGGGTGCGGGGAAAACCCTCCGCTTATAGAAAATCTTCCAGGTTGATGGGGATCACCCCCGCGGGTGCGGGGAAAACAAGCAAACGGTGGTACTAGAACTACTGCAAGCAGGATCACCCCCGCGGGTGCGGGGAAAACTCATGTTAAGTGCATCACCATCTACCTGCGGTGGGATCACCCCCGCGGGTGCGGGGAAAACATTCTTTTATCAGTCGGTAGATGTGCGGCACTGGGATCACCCCCGCGGGTGCGGGGAAAACCTTCCTCTGCACACCTTGCCACTTCCGGCCTGGGGATCACCCCCGCGGGTGCGGGGAAAACAACATCAGCAAAACCGGCTTCTTC
>CALWNI010000038.1 GCA_944382775.1 uncultured Allofournierella sp. | reverse complement strand
ATGGCATGGTGCGGTTTTGTTTTGCCGAAAGCGAAACACACCACAAAGCCCTTACATTTATAAAAGGGCATATTACAACAGCATAATTATATCAGATGGACTTTTTTCCCTCAAGGTCTTTTTGTCCGATGATTTTTCGTGGTTCGTTCTTTTTTTGTCCATAATTATACCGTATAATAAACAATATATTATGATTGGCGACAGCCGTCAGGAAATGTGAGGGGAAGAAAATGTCCAATCAGAAAATATTGATTGTAGATGATGACCAGAATATTTGTGAGTTGCTGCGGCTTTATTTGGCGAAAGAGGGCTACGAAACTTTGATTGCTCATGACGGCGAAGCCGCGCTGGAATTGTTTGAGCAAGAAAAGCCGAATATGGTTTTGCTGGATGTAATGATGCCCAAAATGGATGGCTGGGAGGTATGCCGCCGTATTCGTAGCCAAAACAATACCCCTATTATTATGTTGACCGCAAAGGGAGAAACCTTTGATAAGGTGCTGGGCTTGGAACTGGGCGCAGATGACTATGTGGTAAAACCCTTTGATTCCAAAGAGGTAGTAGCACGCATTAAAGCGGTATTGCGTCGCTGCCATCCGGAAGAGGGGCAAAAAGAAGGCGTGATTCAGTTTGAAAATTTGTCGTTGGATATGACACGTTACGAATTGAAGGTTGCGGGCAAAATTGTAGAGGCACCGCCCAAAGAGCTGGAACTTTTGGCCTATCTGGCAGGACACCCGAACCGGGTGTTCACCCGTGATCAGCTGCTGGACGAAGTATGGGGGTTTGAGTACTATGGCGATTCCCGTACCATTGATGTGCATATCAAACGTCTGCGCGAAAAGCTGGAGGGGGCAAGCGAGCAGTGGAGCTTGAAAACCGTATGGGGCGTTGGCTATAAGTTTGAAGTAAAGGACTGAGAAAACCGTGAGAAAAAGCATCAGCTCCATGTATTTTGCCACAACAGCTGTTTTGCTGATTGCAAGCACGGCGGTAATGGGCTTTCTTGAGATGTGCCTGGTAATGGGGTATTTTAAAGAGGATAAGCGCAATGCCCTAAATGATGTTGTGCGCATTACTGCCATGCAGATTCAAGAGGATTCGCCCTTAATTAAAGCCTTAACTGCGGATGAAACCTTGTTGGATGATGCGCAGCAAGAGGTAAAGCTGATTAGCCGAACCAGCAGTACAAGGGTGTTTATCACCGATGCCGACGGTGTAACTACGCTGTGCAGCGATGGCAAAGAGTGTACCCATCGTAATAGCCGGGTAGCGCAAGACATTTTGAACAGAGCAGCCGAACCGGAGGGCTTTTTTGAAACCGGCACGTTGGATGGTTTTTATTCCAGCCGATATTATACGGTGGGGCGAGCCGTTCTGGACGAGCAAACCGGACAGATTTCCGGCTATGTGTTTGCTTCTACCGGAGCGGAAAGCTTGAATGTTTTTGTGGGAGATATGTTTTCCGGCTTTATTTTAAGTGCGGGATTGATGCTGCTTGCCTCTAGCTTATTGGCAATTTACTTTACCAAGCGGCTTACCACCCCCTTAAAACGCATCAGCGAAGCCGCCCGTAAGTTTGGCGGCGGCGATTTCAGCGTGCGTGTGCCGGTGGAGGGCAACCATGAATTGGCACAGCTGGCCATTACCTTTAACAATATGGCGCACAATCTGGAAACCATTGATTCCTCCCGCTCTAGCTTTATGGGCAACATTGCCCACGAGCTGCGAACCCCCATGACCAGCATTAAGGGCTTTATTGACGGCATGCTGGATGGAACCATTCCGCCGGAGATGCGTCAGCATTATCTGGGCTTGGTAAGCCAAGAGGTGGGCCGTTTAACCCGCTTAATTCAGAATATGCTGGATGTATCCAAATTGGAGGCAGGTGAATATCGGGTGAATGCACAAAGCTATGATGTGTGGGAAAGCATAACCGGTGTTTTGTTCAGTGCCGAGCAGCGCATTGAGCAGCAAAAGGTGGAAATTCAAGGTTTGGCACCCACACGGACCATGGTATATGCTGACCCGGATCTGGTATACCAGGTTATATATAATATCTTGGATAATGCGCTGAAGTTTACCCCACAAGGCGGATTTATCAAGGTTACGGTGCAAAAAAGCGGCGGTCAGGTCATGGTGTCCATCCGCAATTCGGGGCAGGGGATCAGCCGTGACGCGCTTCCTTTTGTTTTTGAACGGTTTTACAAAGCGGACAAAAGCCGTGGTCTGAACACCAAAGGCAGCGGCTTGGGGCTTCATATCTGTAAGGTTTTGGTGGGACTTTCGGGTGGAAACATCTGGGCAGAAAGCGAAGAAGGCGAATGGTGCCAGTTTAACTTTACCCTGCCTTGTGATGCCCCGGCAGGCGAAAAACGCAAAATGATGCAGTCGAAAAAGTGAAAAAATTCCTCATGGTCCTACTGCGTTGTACCATGAGGAATTTTTTTGTGCACAAAACGTGAAAACACAAGGCGGCGTTTGCTTTTTTACATTAAATAGGATAAAATAAATCTGTATGCAATGATAGAATTTATCGCACGTTGCATCCAATAAAACAAATTGTTTTGGGTGCAAACGATGCCCGAAAAGTGAAAAAATATCCGGGGGCAATGGCCCTTGCAGTTAAAGGGAGATTTTTTGTTTATGACCCAATTAAGTCCTTCGATTTTAGCAGCCGATTTTACCCGCCTGGGTGAGCAATGCCGTGATGCCTTGCAGGCAGGGGCGGATATGCTGCATTTTGATGTAATGGACGGACACTTTGTGCCGAATTTGAGCTTTGGTATTCCGGTATTGCAAAGCCTGCACAAGGCAATACCCGATGCCTTTTACGATGTACATCTTATGATTACCGACCCGCTGGCCTATGTGGAAGCCTTTGTAAAGGCAGGCGCAAGCTGCATTACCTTCCATGTGGAGAGCGACAGCCCGGTACAGCAGACCATTGATGCCATTCATGCAGCAGGCTGCAAGGCAGGTCTTTCCATTAAGCCCGGCACACCGGTGGAGGCAGTATTGCCCTATTTAGAGCAGCTGGAGCTTGTTTTGGTAATGAGCGTAGAACCTGGCTTTGGTGGGCAAAAGTTTATGCCCGTTGCCTTGGAAAAACTACAGGCGTTAAAGGCAGAATGCGAAGCGCGCGGCATTTCGCCCTGGCTTGAGGTTGACGGCGGCGTGGATGCCGTTACCGGCCCACAATGTGTACAAGCAGGTGCAAATTTGCTGGTGGCAGGCAGTGCCGTGTTTGGAAAATCAGATATGAAAGCGGCAATTGCCGAATTAAAACAACTATAACAAAGGCCCCATGGTCTTAAGAAGGGAGCCATTTGCTTGACTGAGAAACAAACCGCATTGATGCAGCAAAACAAAGGGATTTATACGGATCTTTTTTATATGTGTTTTCCGCTGCTGGCGATGGCAATTATGTTTTATGGGTTTCGCGTAGCACTGTTGTGTGCAACAGCAGTAATTACTGCTAACCTTTGCGACCGTTTGGTGGCACTGCTACGAAGAACCTCTTATACAAAACATGAATGGAGCAGCGAAGCGTTTGCTTTTATGCTCACACTGTTAATGCCTGCAACCGTAAGTTATTATGTGGTAATTGCAGGTACGCTTGCTACAGTTATGATTGGCAAAGAGGCCTTTGGTGGCTACGGAGCTTATCCGTTCCACCCCACTGCGGTGGGATACGCTACCGTAGCGGTAAGCTGGCCAAACCAAGTGTTCCAATACCCGGAACCGGTGCTGTTTAATGCACTGCCCTTAGGGGATGTAAGTTCGGTTACCTTGGTGGAGTCTCCGCTGCATGTGCTGAAAACCGGCGGTTTGCCCACACTGGATAATACCAAGTTGTTATTGGGCAATTATGCAGGCCCTATGGGAATCACTGCACTGCTGGTGATTTTGGCTTGTGCGTTGTTTTTGTGGAATCGCAAACGGATTCAATTGCATGTACCGGTTGTATTTTTGTTGACTTGTGCAGTAATTGTATTTTTTGCACCCCGTTTGGGTGATGTTACGCCGTTTAGTATGCCCTGGACCCATGTGGCAGACCGATTGAATATGGTGAAGTATGAAATTGGCGGCGGCGGTATTTTATTTGCAGCGGTATTTTTGCTGACCGACCCGGTTATTCTGCCTAAAACACGCGCCGCACAAGTGGTGTATTGTGTTTTGCTGGGCATTATGACCATGATGTTCCGTTATTATGGAAACTACGAAACCGGCGTGTGCTTTGCTTTGCTGGCGGTGAACTCGATTTCCGGCTGGGTAGAGCGTACCACACAGCGCATTGTAAACCGAAAGGGGGTCATCAAGCGTGAATGTTAAAAAAGCGATGTATCTTTCGGAAAATATGGAGCAGATTGCGCGGCGTGACCGTATTTGGCTGAATAACCCGGTTATTATGCAGGGCATGGGCCTTGCACCGCTGATCATTGCGGCCACAACCGGCCGCAATGCACTTATGCTTAGTGTGGCAGTTTTGTTGCTGCTTACCCCTACCCGTGTTGTAGCGGCATTGCTAAGCCGTAAAGGGCAATATAAATTTCGTGCGTTGCTGTATTGCGGCACAAGCTCGGTGCTGTATATTGGCGTATATTTTATCTTGAAATCCATTTTTGATGTGGAAATTTTGCAGTTGGGTGTGTATTTACCTCTGTTGGTGGTAGAGCCGCTGATTATTAAGCGGTACGAACGTCCCCAACCGGAAAAAATAGTGGTGGCATTGCGCAAGGGTGTGCGAACCAGTATTGGATATGTTGTGGTACTCATGTTAATGGGTTGCCTGCGAGAAATTTTGGCATCGGCCAGTTTGTTTGGTGCACCCATTAAACAAATGGCTTTTGCACCTTTGCCTTTGGCAAACTTGCCCGCCGGCGGATTTATTCTGCTGGGTGTAGTTTGCGCTCTTTGGCGTGGCGCAGTAAAGGCATACAAAAAACATGTGCATATGGAGGCGAAGCGGGGCTTATGATGGAAGTAATGAGAGCCTGCGGTGTTTTTTTGCTTTATGCAGTAACCGCAATTTTTGCCGAAAATGCCGTGTTTGGCCGTGCAATGGGCGTTTCTCGCCTGGTAAAACTGGTGGATGATTCTACCGTTGACACACTTACCTTTGGTGGCTTGATGTGTTTGATTCAATTGATTTCGGCACCATTGGCGTATCTGGTAAACGGTTGGATTCAGCCCTATTCCTGGCGCAGTGCTGTGCGCCCGTTGGCGTTTCTTTTGTGCAGCACCGTTGCATTTTTTATTGTGCTTGCATTGGTGTTGTTTTTGTTGAAAGACAAGGCAAGGCAGATTCTTGCTGTGTTGCCCATGGCAACATTTAATACTGCGGTTTTGGGTATGATGCTGATTACCACAACCCAAAGTTTTACTTTGCTGCAAACCATGGGCTTTGCACTGGGCAGTGGCATTGGCTATCTGGCGGCGGTTTTGGTTGTAACCGAAGGCGACCGAAAACTCAAAAACGGAATGGTTCCGGCAAGTTTTAGAGGATTGCCGATTACGTTGATTTATATCGGCATTTTGGCGTTGGCCATTTATGGCTTTACCGGCCACCGTATCTCGATTGGATAATCTGCTTGGTGAGTTGGAAAGCAAAAAGGGGAAAGGCGGCTTAATATTTTATGGCGAAGAAAAATATGGGGAAAGTCAAGCGATACCGACACAGCTTTTACAGCGGCCGGCAGCGGGCAGCTCGCATTGCCGGCGGCATTGGCGCTTTGGCGGTATTGTTTGTTGTGGGCTGGTTGGTTGGCCCGGCGGTGATTGATTTTGGTACCAGCACTTGGTATGCAATTACACGGGATCGCCCAAAGCAGGAACAACAAGAACCGACCAGCAGCGAAGCAAGTGTATCGCAAGCTACCAGCAGTGAGGCAGTGGCAACACCACAGCCCACACAAGAACCCCAAACGCAAGAGGATTTGACCCAGGGTACATGGGCCTTTGTGGATACAACAGCTCTTACCAGCCAAGAGGCAATTGATGCACTGGTACAAAACTTGGCAAGCCAAGAGGTACGTTATGCGGTGGTAACCTTGAAGGATAATAAGGGTAATATCTACTACAATTCCGCTTTGGAGGCTGCCGCAGCCGGTATTTCTTCCGGTGCATTCGATGCACAGGCTTTGGCAAAAGCACTTCAGAGCGAAAACATTGTTCCGGTGGCGGCAATTTGTGCCTTTAAAGACCCCATTGCAGCAGGTGCAAACCGCTCGATGGCGGTAATGTATCAAAACAGCGAGTATTTGTGGCTGGATGCCGCATTGGATGCGGGCGGAAAACCCTGGCTGAACCCCTATTCCCAAGAGGCACAGGCCTTTATTACCGGTTTGATGCAAGAAGCACGCCAAATGGGTTACGAACAAATTTGGTTGTCCGGCGTTCAGTTCCCCACCAAATCCGGACGGGATAAGGCAAGCTATGGCGACACCGCAGGCGTAAGCGAAGCGGAACGCTTAAAGCAGCTGATTGAAGCTTGGCAGGCAGAGGGTACTTGTTGGATTGAGTATCCCTTGAGCGTAGCCAGCGGTCAGGATGTAAGTTTGACCGGTGGAACCATTGATGCGTTGGGCATTGAAAATTTGGCAATTCGCGTTAGCGGTACGCTGACCGAAGAAACCCAGCAGCAGCTGGAACAGGCCAAAACCACAGCGGCAAACGCAGCGTACATCGGCGTGTATAGCAATGACTCCTTTACCGTAGAAGAGGTTAAAGGATGAGCCAACAACAAATCATGAGCGGTCCCTGCTTTGTGCCGGGGCCGCTGCTCTTACCCCAAAAGGGGTTTTCGGTGCAGCAATGGGCTTGCCCCTCTGCGGAACAATGGGCCAGACAGCCGGAAGTATGGAATGAGCTGGAGGCCATGAAACAACATGCACCAACCGCAGCGAACATGCTGTTGCCCGATGCGTTTTTATTTAAAGTGGAAACCGCAGAGCGGATTCGCAAAGTACTGCACAATATGGAAAAGCAGGCGGCACAGCTTACACAGCAGATAGATGGATATATCTATTTGGAACGCACCTTACCGGACGGCATCATTCGTCCCGGTTTGGTGGGCCTATTGGATTTGGAGCAGTATTCCTTTGAATCCGGTGCCAATACGTTGGTTCGCTCGCCTGTTCCATTGGCGGCACGACAGGTGTTGCCGCGGTTGGAATTGAGGCAAAACGCCAAGCTGGAGAGTTCCCATATTCTGTTGGCAGCAGAGGATGAGCACAATGCTTTATTCTGCTTGTTAGAACAGCAAAAGAACCAGTTGGAATTGGTGTATTCCGGCGAATTGTGCTATGGTGGCGGCTCGGTTTGCGGCTGGGCGGTACAAGATGCCATGCTGATTCGCCAAATTGCAGACATTGTGCAAACATGGCAGGATAAAAACCGCTTTGCAAAACGGTGGGCAGACATGCAGCCGGGCGAACCCATTGCACTGGTGCCCATTGCAGGCAATGAAGAGCTTGCAGCGGCAAAAGCCCACTGGATGCTGTGCAAAGAGGAACTCAGCGAAGAAGAACAGGCGATTCATCCCGCACGGTTTCGGCTGGTAGAGGTATGCAACCTGTATCAAGAAGCACTGCATTTGCAGCCGGTGCATCGGGTAGTAATGGGGGTACAGGGGCTGCCGTTGCTGGGGGAATTCCGCAAATGGTGCGAACATCAGGCAATCGCATTGGCACAGCCAAACGATGGGCAGTGTATTCGATTTGTGTATGGCAACTGGCAGCAAGACCTTTGGTTAAAAAGCGAGAAATGGAGCCTGGCAGCCGGGATGCTGGATGCGTTTTTGGCGGAATATCTGCAATGGAATCCCATGTGTTCGGTGGATTATATTGCAGAGGAAGCTGAGGTGCGTGAGTTAGCCGCAGACGGAACCACTGGCTTGCTGCTGCCTGCTTTTGATAAAAGTGATTTGTTCCGTGGGCTGGCAAAGGGCGGATTTTTGCCCCGCAGTCCGTTTGTAATGAAGGTACCGCAGGAACATCGGTATGAATTAGAATGTAGGAGAATCGATTGCCCGTAACAGGGATACAAGATGATGAATTTTAGCGCATTGAAATTGACACGCCCACTGCTGAAAGCAGTGGAGGAACAAGGTTATGAACGGCCTTCGCCCATTCAGGAACAGGCAATTCCGCCCATATTGCAGGGATATGATTTGCTGGGCTGTGCCCAAACAGGAACCGGAAAAACCGCCGCATTTGCGTTGCCTATTTTGCAGCGTATGGGAGCAGCGCACCCAAGGCATAAAGGGGTTCGGGCGTTGATTTTAACACCCACTCGAGAGCTGGCATTACAGATTGATGCTTGTTTTTCCAATTACGGCAAATACATCAATGTAAAACATGCGGTGGTGTTTGGCGGTGTAGGGCAGCAACCCCAGGTAGAAGCATTGCAGCGTGGGGTGGATGTATTAACTGCCTGCCCCGGCCGCTTGAATGACTTAATTGCACAGGGGCATGTAAATCTGGAGCATTTGGAGATTTTTGTTTTGGATGAAGCCGACCGCATGCTGGATATGGGGTTTGTAAACGATGTGAAGCGAGTGATTCGGCACCTGCCTGCACAGCGGCAAAACCTGTTGTTCAGCGCAACCATGCCCAAAGAAATTGAACAGTTGGCTAATCAGATTTTGAAAAAACCGGTGTGCGTAAAGGTGGACCCGGTGAGCAGCACCACCGAGCGGATTCAGCAGATGGTGTATCCGGTGGAAAAGCCGGAGAAAAAGGCGTTTTTAAGTCGTCTGTTGCAGGCTTGCTCGCTAAATCGGATTTTGGTATTCAGCCGCACAAAGCACGGTGCCGATGCCATTGCAAAATTTTTGAATAAACAGCAAATTCCCGCCGCAGCCATTCATGGCGATAAAGGCCAAACGGCACGGGTAAAAGCGTTGGAACAATTCAAAACCGGAGATGTTCGGGTATTGGTGGCAACCGACATTGCGGCAAGGGGCATTGATATCAGCGAATTGCCTTGTGTGATTAACTTTGATTTGCCGGAAGTGCCGGAAACCTATGTTCATCGCATTGGACGAACTGCACGGGCAGGAGCACACGGCGTTGCCATTAGTTTTTGCAGTTCAGAAGAGCGCAAATATCTGGATGCCATTGAAACATTGATACGCAAAAAGATTCCGAAAAAACAGTTGGAGGATATAACAGTGGAGGAAAAAAATAATCAGTCCGGTCAGGCATTGTCGGCCAGCGCAAAACGTCGCCGCCGCCGTCGCCGTGCTGCCGGCAAAAATACCGAAGCAGCGGCTGCGGTACGGGAAGAAAAACAGGAGAAACCCCAGCAAGCAAAGCAGACCAACCGCACACAGACAAAACAGCCTGTAACACGGCAAGAAAGCAAACCGCAAACAGGCGCAGGGCGCAATGGCAGAGTTCAGCAAAAGCAAACACGGCAAGAGCGCCCCGAGTCACCTCGAACAGAGCGTGCATATCGGCCGGAACGCAGCAAAACTACCGCACAAAACGAAGATCCCGGTTTGCTGCTGATTTCCCGCAAGCCACCGGCACAAAAGTTTGCGAACTTTGAAGAGTACATGAAAAGCCGCGGTGGATTTAGCGAGCCGGTGCAGGCGGATGATGAAGAATGAACAATGGATTAAGATGCCCGGTATGCGGGCAGATGTTACAGCAGCAAAATGGCTTGCGTTGTAAAAACAGCCACAGCTTTGACGTGGCAAAAGAGGGCTATGTGAACCTATTGCTGGCCAGCCGCATGAAAAGCAAAACACCCGGCGACAGCAAAGAAATGGTGGCAGCGCGTCATCGTTTTTTAGAGTCGGGTGGGTATGCAATTTTTGCAGAAAAGCTGGCAGAGCTATGCACGGAACTTGCCAAAGATAAATCAGGGCCGATTCATATTTTGGATGCCGGATGCGGCGAAGGATATTACGACAGTGTAATTTGCCAAACATTGCAGCAGCTGGGATTGGAGTATCAGCTGATTGGATTTGATATTTCAAAAGCAGCAGTGCGTTTGGCAGCAAAACGCAAAATACCCAGCACCACATTTGCGGTAGCCAGCAGTTTTGAAATTCCGGTTGCAGATGGTTGGGCGGATGTAATTTTGAATGTGTTTTCACCCTTTGCAGGCAACGAGTTTTTGCGCTGTTTGAAACCCGGCGGAACCTTGCTGTATGCAGTGCCCACCGCAGAGCATTTAATGGGATTAAAGCAGGTGCTGTATGAAAAGCCCTATCCCAATTCGGAACAGCCAATTGCATACGCCGGATTTGAACAAAAGCAAGAACATACTGCCCAAGGTCAACTGGTGGTTTGTGATGGTTTGGTACAGGATTTGTTTGCAATGACACCCTATTACTGGAAAACCCCAAAAGAAGGCGGTTGCAGACTAAGTGCTTGCGAAAAACTGGAAACAGCAATAGGTTTTCGGTTTGTGGTTTACAAAAAACGAAATGGGAAAAAATGATTTTTGTTGCCACAGCAACAAAAAAGCAGATTTTGTCTGTCTATAATAATGTGTGTTTTATGATTTGGTAGTATAATTGAAAAATGGGTGGTTGCCGCATGTATTGAGCGGCGGAAAACCGTGGAGAAAAGGAGAGAATAAGTATGGCAGCAATACAGGCAAAAGAAAACATTTGGTGGGTAGGCGTGCAAGATCCGGACCTGCGTGTATTTGACATTGTTATGTACAGTGAGTACGGCACAAGCTACAACGCTTATGTGGTAAAAGGCACTGAGAAAATTGCGGTTTTTGAAACAGTAAAGGCCAAGTTTTTTGACCAGTATCTGAACAATTTGAAAGAGGTTTGCGACCCCAGCAAGATTGATTACATTGTGGTAGACCACACCGAGCCCGACCATGCAGGCGGCATTGAAAAGCTGTTGGAATTAGCTCCCAACGCCACGGTGCTGGGTGGTTCCACTGCATTGACCTTCTTAAAAGAGATTGTAAACCGTCCCTTTAAGAGCCAGGTTGTTACCGAGAAAGATCAGATTGATCTGGGCGGTATGCATCTGGAGTTTTTGAGCGTACCTTTCCTGCATTGGCCGGATAGCATGTACACCTATATCCCCGAAGCAAAAGCATTGTTTACCGTTGATTCCTTCGGTTGCCATTATGCAGACGACCGCGTATTCAATGATTTGATTGAAGGCGATTTTGAAGATGCTTACAAATATTACTTTGATAACATCATGGGACCCTTTAAGCCCTTTGTGCTGAAGGCCCTGGATCGCATTAAGGATCTGGATATCGAATTTATCGGTAATGGACATGGCCCTGTACTGCGCACCAATTTGCAGCACTACTTTGATTTGTACCGCAAGTGGGCAACCCCTGTGAAAAAGGCTCCGGAAGATCGCAATGTTGTAATTGCTTATGTATCCGCTTACGGTTACACCAAGCAGATTGCAGAAACCATTGCAGAAGGTCTGAAAGATGGCGGCGTAAAGAATGTAACCTTGTTTGACCTGGTTACCGACGATAACGCCGCAGCAAAGGCAGCATTGCAGTCTGCCGATGGCTTCCTGCTGGGCAGCCCCACATTGGTGGGCGATGCTCTGCCTCCCGTGCATGAGATGCTGGTTGGTTTGAACCCCATCATTCATCGTGGTTTGCCTGCCGGTGCATTCGGCAGCTACGGTTGGAGCGGTGAAGCTGTTCCCAACCTGATGGCACGCATGGAAGCATTGAAGCTGAAGCTACCTCTGCCCGGTTTGCGTATTCGCTTTAAGCCCAACGCTGCACAGTTGGCAGAAGCTCGCATTTTCGGCCGTGATTTTGCAGAAGCTGTGTTGAAGTAAGAGAAATAAACAAAAAGGTGAGGAATCTCGGGTTTGAGATTCCTCACCTTTTTTATAAGTCGTCGGCGTCTTGCAACGGCATCTCGTTGGGAATGGCAGGAACACCAGTATAGCTGCCTTCCGGGTCGTCTTTGGCGGCGTGAATGCTGTTTAAAATTTCTTGCACTGCATTGGGAATCGGTGCGGACGGTTTCTGGTTTTTCACGATAAAATCCCTCCCTTTCGTATATAAATTGCCCCGCTCGACCATGATATATTCAAACAGGTAGAAAAAGGAGCGATGAACGGTGCGGGATGGACCAAAAATTTTTTTGATTTCATTTTTGCTTACACTGGCGGTTCTGCTGCCCTTATTGGGTGGGTTTGCGTTTTATGGAATTTGGAAACAAAAAACAGCAGAGCAGGTAAACAATACACAAGTAGGCGTTCCCATTCAAAGTGCAACACAAGAAAATGACCAAACCATTTTGGTGGCAATTGCCGCAGAAGATCCAGCTTTTGTATTGTTGCGGTTAAATGGATTGGAAGGTACGGTGAGAGTCAGCCCAATCCCAGCCCAAAGTGTTTTGGTGGCACCCAGTGGGCCGATGCTGCTGCGGGATAGCTACACCACAGCCGGCCCCGGAAGAGCCTCTGTTTTATTGGGGGAAACCTTAAACGTTGAAATTGACCATTATGTTGCCATTACGCCTGCTAGCCTAGGCACGGCATGGAATGGCATGGAACCGCTGCGGGTAAATTTGACGGGCTTGTTAAACCCAGACGAACTGGAAAAACTGGGGCTTTCACAAGATCCGGTAATAAGTTTAGCACCGGAAAATGCAACGAGCTTTTTGGCGAAACTGGAGCTGGCACCCATTCGGTTGGCTCGCGTACGGGCGGCAATTTGGGACGCGGCATTTCGCCAACAGCAGGATTTACTGGCCCAGAATTTAATTGAGGGGTTGCGGCAAACCAGTGGCACCCTTTTAACGGATTTAACGGTAACGGATATGTACACCTTACAGAAAACATTGGATTGGCTTGCAAAAAAAGATGCAGTGGTAGAAACACAGCCTGTACCAGGGCAATACGATGCAGCGCAGGACCGATATGAGTTTAATGAGGACAGTGTGACCTTTGCACGAAAATGGTTCTGCGTTCGTAGCCAAGGGGAAACCGAGGAAACGAGCGTTGCACAGCAGTTGGAAGCAACGCCTACCCCACAGCCGAGCCCCACACCACAAACAAGCCCCACACCAAGCCCTACCGTACCACCGGAAAATGGACCAATGCCGGGAGCATTAGGGTAACCCAATACCCCAAGTTTTTGCGAGCAGATGCGCCAAGGGTTCGATTTGTTCGGTTTTCAGTGCCCCATATCCTAGTACGAGGGTATGGGGATTGCAGGAGGTATGAAAACAATAATCCGACAAGCCAGACAATCGAACCCCTGCATTTTGCGCCCGCAAAACCAGTTCCTGTTCGGTAAGGCCGCAATTACAGGAGAGCAACAAATGCAAACCGGTATGCTGACCGGAGAATGTGAGCATATCCTTGGGGAAAACTTGCGTTAGTGTAGCAGCGAGAAGCTGCATGCGGGTGCGATATTGATTGCGGCAGCGGGAAAGGTGGCGAAGAAAATGGCCCTCCTGTAAAAAAATACGCAGGGTTTGCTGTTCAAAACGACCAACGGTACAGGAATAGGAAGAAAAATCCGAGTGAAAGCGTTGTAGCAAATTTTGAGGCAGAACCATGCAGGCAATACGGATACTGGGTGCTAAACTGCGGGAAAATGTGGAGAGATACACAACCGGGCCTCCGTTGCCTGCAATGCCCTGCAAACTAGGCAAAGGACGCAGGTCAAAGCGAAACTCCGAGTCATAGTCATCTTCGATGATGTATCGTTCGGGATGGGAAGAGGCCCATTGCAGCAAAGCTGCTCTTCGCCCGGCGGGCATAACTGCACCGGTGGGGAATTGGTGGCTTGGGGTTACATAAACCAAATTTGCATTGGTCTGCTGTAATAAGTCGGCATTTAAGCCGTGGGCATCGATGGGCAATGGAATACACTGAATACCGCTGTTGGTCAAAATTTGTTGAGTACGCCGATAGCCGGGATCTTCTACTGCGATGGGGCCACTGACCAGATGTGCCAAAATTCCCACCAGATATTCAATGCCTGCACCAACCACAATTTGTTCGGGGGTACAATCCACGGCACGGTAAGCCCGCAGATATTCTGCAATGGCGCAGCGCAAATTATAGTCGCCTTGTGCATGCCCACGATTTAACAGTTCCGGCTGGGAATAAAGCAATTCCCGTTGAATACGGCCCCATGTGCGAAAGGGAAACAACGAGGTGTCAATTCCGCCGGTAGATAAATCGTATTGGAAAGAGGAAACAGGGCTTGAATCGGGCAGCCGAACCGGAGGGCAAGGGGCAGAAATCGGCCCAACCGAAGCTTGTACAAAAAAGCCGGATTTTGGGCGTACTTCCAGATAGCCCTCTGCCACAAGAAGCTGATAAGCAGTGTTTACGGTGTTTACACTAACCGAAAGCGTTTCAGCCAATCGGCGTTTGCCCGGCAGTTTTTCGCCCGGCAAAAGCTGGCCTTGTTGAATCTGCTGCACAATGGCACGATAAATTTGTTCATATAATGGCACGGATTGCGCGTCAGCAGAAAAAGAAAGCTGAAGCATAGAAAAATCGCTCCTTTCAAAACTGATACTATAAAAAATAAATTTTCTGGATATTTAAATGGGGTCAGATGTCTGTATAATTAAGAGCATAGAAATTACAGACGGAAAAGTCAAGAATTTGATGGGGGACGAAACAATGAAAAAGCAATTTTGGAGTGTACAGCGGCTTGCTGTTTTTGGTTTGATGAGTGCGCTGGTGTTTGCATCCAGCTGGATGCAGATTCCGGTGGGCGATGTGAGCCGGGTTCATCTGGGTAACGGATTTTGTGCATTGACTGGTTTGTTATTTGGGCCATGGGTAGGCGGATTGGCAAGCGGTGTGGGCAGTATGCTGTTTGACTTTACCAACCCTTTGTATATTGCAGAAAGCTGGATTACTTTTTTGACCAAATTCTTTATTGGATTTTTGGCGGGCCTGATTGCAAGAGGCGGTAAGCAAAACAAAACTCCGGGAATTGCACGGGATGTATTGGGTGCACTTGCCGGTACGGTAACATACATTATTTTATATATGGCAAAAAGTTTTATCATAAAATATTACATCGAAGGGCAAGCGTTGGCGGCGGTGCAGGTTCAGTTGCTGACAAAACTGGTAAGCAGTGCAATCAATGCAGGAGTTGGTGTATTTGTGGCTGTTTTACTGGCGAATGCATTGCGCCCGGCATTAAAAAGGGCGGGGCTGTTTCGCCAGGACTTGATTGGATAAAAAAACATACAGAATAGTTCGTCATAATTCGAGGAAATTGGTTTGACTTTTGCGGTGCCTTTTCTATAATAAAAGAAAGTGATACTTGGAAATAAAAGGATAGCAAAAGGATTGAACATCATGAAAGAGCGCAAAGTTTTTTTAATCTATAATGCTGCGGCGGGTAAACGAAAAGTATCGCAGGAATTGGAGCCCATTATCACAGCTCTTACGCAAAAAGGATGCTTGGTAACGGCGTATCCGGTGTTGCCAGAAAAGCCTTGTGAAGAAATTTTAGATAAAGCGTATTTTCTATATGATGCAGTGGTGTGCTGTGGCGGAGATGGAACACTGCATCATACCGTTGATATGATGCTGCATCTGCCCAGCAATTTGCCGATTGGCTATTTGCCGTTTGGCTCCACCAACGATTTTGCGGCTTCGCTTGGGTTGAAGCAAAGCGTAGAAAAAAACTGCGAGGCCATTGCAAAGTTTACTCCGCGACCGCTGGACATTGGTCGGTTTAATGACCAATCCTTTTGTTATGTGGCCGCCTTTGGCATGTTTACGGATGTTTCGTATGAAACACCGCAGGCAGCAAAAAATTTGTGGGGGCATTTTGCTTATATCATTGAGGGAATGCGACGGCTGAATTTGTCCCAAGGATGGAAAGCCGTGGTGCATGTGGATGACCGCGTGCTGGAGGGCGAGTTCTGGTATGGTTCGGTAAGCAATGCAACCTACATTGGCGGTATGGCGGTACCGGACCAAAATTCGGTACAGATGGACGATGGCCTGTTTGAGGTAATGCTAATTCGCAAGCCGCAAAGCTTAATGGAATTACATCGTTTGGCAGGCAGTTTGTTAAATCAAAAAAGCGATAACGATTTGCTGTATTTATACAAAGCGCGAAACGTTCATTTTTCGTTTGAGCAGGCAACACCTTGGACGTTGGACGGGGAGGCAGGTCCAGAAGCAAGCGAAGTGAATATTTCGGTAGAAGAAAAACGATTGCAGTTTTTGTTATAAAGATTGAGCCACGGGCATTGTTCCGTGGCTCAATCTTTGTTGGTGCCTTTAGGCTAAATAAAACCCCTGGTTCTAGCAGGGGTCGATAAAAAACCTTGGTAAATAAAAACCTCCATGTTACGATAGTGACGGTTTGGCGACCGCATCACAAAA
>CALWNI010000037.1 GCA_944382775.1 uncultured Allofournierella sp. | reverse complement strand
GTTAAAACCACCCCCAAACCAACCGGAGCAGCTCAACGGGGTTTGCATGGCAGAAAACTGCGCTTGGAAGCCACAAAATGGAAGCAAGTGTGTGCTGCCCAAGTGCTTAAAACAGGTTGGAAAAGGTAGGTGAAAAGGCGTGACAAAATTTCAGCGGATAGCTGCCATTAGACGGCTGGAGCAGATGGAGAACAGTCTGCCTGAAGGAAGTTTTGACAGGCAGGTAATCCAGTGGGCAAAGGAAGATATGCTGGATTATGTCAGAGCGCAAAACAAAACCACACCCACACCAGAGCGCAGATGCCAGGTTTGCGGCAAGAGCCTTGACTTGAGCGTGGTGATTTTGGGCGTTTGTAAAAAATGCGGGGAATTGCTGGAGGTGTCGAGATGACCGAACTTGAATGCCGTGCGCTGATGGGAGACCAGCAAGCCCAGCAGGAGTGCACGGAAAAGGGGATTGTGTTGCCATGTCCATTTTGTGGAAATGATAAAAATATAATCAGCAACTGGGGAATGTTTCGCTGCTGGTGTCCAAATTGTTTGGCTAAAGCGGAGGACTCGCTCACCAGAAATAATGCAATAAAATCCTGGAACACCCGCCCAGCCCCACCGATTGGGCGGTGCAAAGATTGTAAATCGTATGAATCGGAAGGTCCAGGGATTGGGGCTTGCAAGGGCTTAATAGGGCAAGTGGATGATGATTTTTGCAGCGAATTTGAGCCTAAGGAGCGTGAAGAAAATATTGAAACAGAAGAAGTTATCGACCCCAAAACCATACCGATTGTGCAGGAGCTGAGGGAGCAGCTTGCGAAACTTACAGCAGAGCATGATGCATTGCTAAAGGAACTTGCTGGAGAATGTGGAGTCTGTGCACACTATGAGAAGTGCAGGAATAATCCATGCTACTGCATCAACGGGAACATGTGGGAATGGCGTGGATAAAAAGGGGTGGACAAAATGAGCAATGAAATCATAGCAGCCATAGACCATCTGTGCGATAAACTCGGAATTGCAATTGACTGGACATCCGAGACTATTACGCCGATGCTTCAGGAGTTTGTCGATAGGTATACAAGATACTTACTTGCGTACAATGTGTTTTGGCTTGTAACTTGTATTGTTTTGATGGCTGCAAGCTGTGTAACCTTGCGTATTACATTTAAAGCCGTCGAAAACAAAAAGGAGTGGGCATATAGTAGTCATTTTAGAGAAGTGACATCACTGGCACAATGTCTGTGGTGGTTTTCAATTCTGATTGCGGCTATTTGCTTTATAGCATCTCTTGCAATCACGAACAATATAATCAAATGTTGCACGGCGCCGGAACTGCTAGTGTTGCAAGATTTGAAGTACTTATTGGGGTAAAACGAAAGATATTTAAGCATTAAGAGAGGAGAATTTATGGAGCCAGTAACCAAAGAGCGGCTTGCCCGTTACATATCACTCAAAAAGGAGAACGAAAACCGGCTGGAACGGCTTGCCCGGATGCGCAGCAATGCCGAACTTCCTGCCTTGCAGCAGGGCGACGGCTCAAAAAGGTCTGGTTCCAGCATGGACCGAATGGCCCGAGCGGTGGAAAAGTGCATGGAATACGAAGCGCAGATTCGCCCGCTGATTGAAGCCAACCGCCGGGAAATGGCAGTAATTGAAGAAGCAGTAGCAGCATTAAAGGATCCCCTGGAAAGGGAGGTCCTTCGGCTGCGTTATATGGATGGGGAGTATTGCCAGCTAATGACATGGTCACAGGTCTGCATCTTGCTATATGGGTCGGATGAGGAAAGTTATCTGCTTTCCACATATAGGCTACATGGTAGAGCGTTAAAAAACATAAAGGCTATATAAAATTAGAAAAAGTTTGATAGTAAATGATAGTAATTGATAGTAATTGATATTGAATGAAATAAAACTTATGTGCTATCCTTTAACCATCGAAAAGCGCAACCGTGCTGCTCGATATTCATGTTTTCTCCTTTTTTGGCCGCCCTGGCAGACGGCGGTATGAGTGGTCTGCCTATGTTATACGAACCCTGGCCGTAAGCGGCTGGGGTATTTTTATGCCCATTTTGCCTGCATGAGGGCGAAGGGGTAACGGAATTTCGCCCGTTGTGGTTTTGGCCGCTCTGAAAGAAAGGAGCGACCTATGGAGAATTACAGAAACAAAATTTATAACATGGACTGCATTGCCGGCATGAGTCTGTTACCAGATGCCAGCGTGGATATGGTAATGACCGATTTGTCCTATGGCACGACAGACGGATATTGGGATACCATTATCCCGTTCGACGACCTTTGGAAACAGCTGAACCGAGTTGTAAAGCCAAACGGTGCCATTGTTATGACGGCAGCCCAGCCTTTACCACGCAGCTGATCAACAGCAATCCTAAGGCGTTTCGGTACTGCTGGTACTGGTTTAAAAATCAGGTAACCGGTTTTCCGTTTGCCAAGGTGCAGCCGCTTCGATGTGTGGAGGAGGTTGTGGTGTTTTACCGCAAAAAGCCGACCTACAATCCGCAGGGGCTTGTGGCACTGGAAAAACCCAGAAAGGTATCTGGTAAAAAGCTGGGCAATGCGCATGTATACCGAACCGGTGGACTGCAAAAAGAAAGCGTACAGCACTTTACCAATTATCCACGGCAGGTGCTGACAATCCCTTGCCAGCGTGAGGGCCTGCATCCAACGCAAAAGCCTGTGGCATTGTTCGAGTATCTTATTCGTACCTATACAAACGAGGGGGATTTGGTGCTGGACTGTTGTATGGGGAGCGGCACAACAAAGGTGGCGTGCAGAAATGCAGGAAGAGATTTTGTTGGATTTGAAATTGATGCTGAATTTTATAATACGGCAACCAACCGATAGGGTTTAGCATCCAAGAAAAAACGTCGGGAATCAACCAAAAAGTAGGTGAAGTATGAACCAAACAGAACAACTGAAAAAAGAATACCTAATGCGATACCAAGCAATGGCGTTGCGTATTAACGTCCTGACCGACCAAGCGCAGGAGCTGCAAGAAATGGCGGTTCGAACTACGCCTTTTTTAAGCGGTATGCCCGGCGGTGGCGGACCGAATATCCACAAGCTAGAGGAAGGCGTGGAACGGCTCATGCAAGCAAAAGAACGCATTGCCGAGGCGTTGACACAGGCCATGCAGATACGCCAAGAGATTGAAACCGTTATCGAAAGCGTGCCGGAGGAAAAGCTGCGATATATCCTGCAAGCAAAATACCTGTTGGGCAAAAGCTGGAGCCAAATGGCGAACGACTGGTACATGGACGAACGCTGGTTGCGCCGTTTGCATAACAGGGCATTGGCACAGCTGGAGATTCCGGCGCATGTAATTGCATCATAGTGGCTCATACCTTCGGGTATGGGCTTTTTTATTACAAAATTTGTGGCAGCCGGTACAGGAGAAGCCGGAGGGTGGGAACAGGGGACGAAAACAAACAGAGAGGTGGTGGCATTGTCGGATGCGTTAAAACCAAAATATAAGGCGTTTGCGGATGCCTACCTAAGCAACGGCGGCAACGCATATCGGGCGGCGTTAACCGCCGGGTATAGCGAGAATTTCGCCAAGGCAAAAAGCTATCAGCTGATTGACCGTGAGGACATCCAGGACTACCTTGCCCAACGCCGCAAGCAGATGGCGCGGCGGGCGGTTAGTCCCGAACGGGTGCTTTTGGAGCTGGCTGCCATCGGGTTTGCCAATGCCACAGAGGTTGCAAAGATTGAGGGCGGCGAGATTGTTCTTGCGGATACCGAAGAGGTGTCTGCCGATACCCGAAAAGCCATTGTGGGCATTAAGCAGGGGCAATCCGGCATTGAAATCAAGATGGCGGACAAGCTCAAAGCCCTGGAACTCATGGGCAAGAACCTTGGAATGTTCCGAGAGAAAGTGGACGTTGCCCAAGCCCCCGATACAAGCATGTTGGACAGCATTTTGCAGCAGTTGGAGGAGTAAATGGCAACCCTTATCCTAAGCGACAAATACAAGGCATTCCTGCGCTGTACCGCCCCGGTGGAGTTTCTGGAAGGCACCACATCGGCGGGAAAAACCACGGTTGGAATTTTTAAATTTATGCTGCGTGTGGCACAAAGCCCCAAGCAGCTGCACATCTTGTCGGGGCTGGACCTGGGCACCATTGAAAAGAACATCATCACCAAGGATTTGGGTATTCTGGACGACTTCGGCACACTGGTGGAATACAACCCCAGCGGCAAAGGAAAACACAGCCTGCCCCACATTCTGCTGCACACAAAGCAGGGCGACAAGGTAATCTATGTGCTGGGCTACGACAACAAAGCCCGCTGGAAAAAGGCGTTGGGCGGTCAGTACGGCTGTTTGTACATCGACGAAATCAACATTGCTGATATGGAATATGTGCGTGAAGCCAGTATGCGCTGCGACTACTTCATGGCAACCATGAACCCGGACGACCCGTCCTTGCCCATTTATGAGGAGTTTGTCAATCACGCCAGACCCCTGCCCGAGTGGGAACACGAAACCCCCAAAGAAATTTTGGAACAGCTAAACCAGGAACCCAAACAAGGTTGGGTACACTGGTTTTTTTCGTTTGACCACAACGCAGGATTGCCGCCCGAAAAGATTCAGCAAATCATCAGTATGGTACCGGTGGGGACCAAGCTGCACAAAAACAAGATTCTGGGCCTGCGGGGCAGGGCAACGGGGCTTGTCTTTAACTTACAGCAGAGCAATCTCATCTTGGCGCAGCAGCTGCGGCAGGCGATGCAACAAAACAACCTGCATTGGGTGCAGCTTTCCTGCGGCGTGGATACCAGTTACAGCCAGCAAACCGACGACACCTTTGCCTTTGTGTTCACGGGCATTTTGTCCGACCGCCGAAAGGTTACCCTTGCCGCTGAAGTCCACAGCAACAAGGAACGGGCAAGGCGACATCTTCCGCCCCTTGCCCCCAGCGATATTCCGCCCGTTCTGGTGGACTTTCTGGAACGGCAGCGCACCGCATGGGGCTTTGCCCGCACCGTTTACATTGACAGTGCCGACCAAGCCACCATTACCGAGTGCACTAAGTACAAGCGGCAGAACGGCAGCATCTATGACTTTGCCCAGGCATGGAAAAAGATGCCCATTCTCGACCGCATTCAGTTGGAAATTGGTTGGCTTGCCCACGGCGACCACCTCATGGTGCAGGAAACCTGCGCCCCCCTGATACAGGAATACAACGCATACAGCTGGAAAGAGGGCAAGGACGAACCGGAAGACCGCAACGACCACACGGTGAACGCCGAGCAGTACAGCTGGTTACCCTACAAAGAAAAAATAGGAAGGGTGAAACAATGACTTTTTGGAAGAAGGTGAAAGGAATGATACGAAGCTGGCTGGAAATCCAACCGGCACAGGGGCAGAGCGTAACCATACGGGAGTCGGTGAACCATGCCACCAACGTGCTGCGCAACCAGATTTGGTACCGTGGGGACGCCTCGGAGATTGACCAGCTGTTCAAGCATCTGAGCGAGGATGCGGTAGGCCGTGCAAGATTTTGGGCGGCAGCCCCCCAAAGCCAGCAGATTCGCAAGGCACACAGTGGCCTGCCTGGGATTCTGGTGGACACCTTGGCAAGCGTGGTCAAGGCAGATTTGACTGAATTGGACTTTGCCCAAGACAAAACAGCCGCCCAGCGTTGGAGCGACATTGCCGCCGAAAATGATTTTTCTGCCTTGGTGGGGCAGGCGGTGGCAGATACGCTGGTAACGGGGGACGGTGCATTTAAAATCAGCATGGATACCGCCCTCAGCGACAAGCCCATTCTGGAATACTGGGACGGCAGCCGTGTGGAGTACGTCCGCCGCCACGGAAGAGTGGCAGAGGTGCATTTCCTCACGCCCATGGGCAAGCGGCTGTTAAAGGAAATCTACACCCCCGGCGGTGTAGCCTACAAGCTCTTTGACGGCGAAAAGGAACTGCCCCTCACCGCTGAACCAAGCTGTGCCGACCTGCGGCCCGTAACCTTTGACAGCAGCGTAATGCTTGCCGTTCCGTTGTGGTTCTGGCAGTCTGGGCGGTGGAAGGGCAGAGGCAAAAGCATCTTTGACAACAAGACAGATGCCTTCGACGCCCACGACGAAATCATTAGCCAGTGGTTGGATGCGGTGCGGGCGGGGCGTGTGCAGAAGTACATCCCCGAAGCACTGATTCCGCACAATGGGGAGAACGGCGGCTTGCAAATGGTAAATTCTTTTGGCACAGAGTTTGTGAGGCTGGAAGACGATACAAGGGAAAATGGAAAAAACGAAATCAAGACGGTACAGCCGGAAATCCGTTATGAAGCCTTTGTGGCAAGCTATACCGCCACCTTGGATATGTGTTTGCAGGGAATTGTAAGCCCTGCCACACTGGGCATTGACTTGGGCAAGATGGCAAGTGCCGAAGCCCAGCGAGAGAAAAAGGACATTACCGGCATGACTCGCAACGCCATTACCGATGCACTGGAAAAGGCACTGCCCAAGCTGGCAGAAATCGCCCTGCAAGCCCAGGACATTCTGGAAAGCCGCACCCCGCAGCCCTACACCGCCACCGTCAGCTTTGGCGAGTACGGCGCACCCGATTTTGATAGCCGTGTGCAAACCATCTCCGCTGCGGCAAGCAGCTCCATTATGAGCGTGGAAACCCAGGTGGAAGAGCTATGGGGCAGCAGCAAAGACGAGGACTGGAAAGCCGAAGAAGCCAAGCGCATCCGCTTTGAACGTGGCATTGAAGATATGGACGAGCCGTCTCTGCTGGATGAGGTAGCCACATGACCGCCCAAGAGGTTGCCGACCTGTTCCGTGCCCTAGAGCTGGACTTGGTGGCAAGCCTAAAGCGCAACCTAAAGCGGCATATCGCCCAGGAAAAGGACGAGGGCGGCAAAAACAACGTACCCGAGCATTGGGAGGCGTGGCAGGCGGCAAAACTGCGGGACATGCAACGCTTTCGCACCGCAAACCGCAACATTGTGGCACAGTATTCCTCGGTGATTGACAAGGAAACCAAGCAGATGTTACAGGAGCAGTACGCCGAGGGCGGCTCTGAGGGCTTTTTCAGCATGAATGACCGCAAGGTGAATGCCTTGATAGGCGAGATGCAGCACGCCCAGCAAACCAGCGAAAAGGCGGCATTGCGGTACATGGACGACGTATACCGCCAGACCATCCGCAAAACCGCCCTTGGCATGGCAACGGGCAGCATGACCCTAAAGCAAGCGGTGGACGATGCCACAAAGGACTTTTTGCGGCAGGGGATTCAGTGCATCCGATACAAGAACGGCAGGCAGGTGAACATTGCCAGCTATGCGGAAATGGCACTGCGTACCGCCAGTACAAGGGCAACCCTGCTGGGAGAAGCCGCCTTGCGGGAAACCCTGGGTGTGGATACGGTGCTGGTAAGCCAGTACGGGGCGTGCAGCGATACCTGTTTGCCATGGCAGGGGCTTGTTTACATCGACGATGTATTCCAGGTCTACAACGGCCCACAAACCCCCGGCGGTACATACGGCGTAAGCCGCAACGGCAAGCAGTACCCCCTATTGAGCGTGGCGATGAAGGCAGGGTTATTCCATCCCAACTGTCGGCATACCCTCACCACATGGTTCGAGGGCAAAAGCACAAGGCCCAAGCCCATGGACAAGGCGAAAATCCAAGCCACCAGCCGACTGGAAGCAAAGCAGCGCGCCATGGAACGGCAGATACGGCAGGCAAAGCGAGAGGCCGAAGGCTTGCAGGACGAGCAAGCCGCCAAAGAAGCCAAGCGAGAGGTACGCCGCCTGCAAAAGAAGCTGAAAGCCTTTGTAGATACCCACGGCGATGTGCTGCGCCGTGACCCATGGCGTGAGCGATATGATGGAGTGTCGGCTCAGTTGCCGCAGTTTGCCCGTGGCAGTGGTGGGGAATGGCAGGGAGAACGGCACACAGAACGAAAATTGCTGGCAACAATCGACCCCACTAACAAAAAATTGGTGGAAACGTGGCTAAAAGCATTTTGCCAAAAATATGCGTCTTCCCCCGTAGAAAACATGCTGGTCATCACCAAGAACGGCGAGGTTCATTTTATGACCGACAATAACCCGAAAGGGGTTGACTGTTCTTATTTGGGTGATAAACTAAAAGGGAGTTGGAACATTCATACCCACCCACCGAACAGTACACAGTTTTCATTCAGTACAGATGTGGATATGCCCGCATTTTTTGAGGACGGTTCGGCTGTAATGGAAGCGGTAGATTATAAATACCGCTATCGGTTTGAACAGCCCAAAGGTGTTACATGGGAAATGTGGGAAAAGGTGCGGCATGAAGTGCATGCAGATAGGTTCAATTTGTTTGATGAAAGCGGCATTCCGATTGAAGAGTTTGAAGAGAATATTCAACATCTAATTATTCAGGAAACTTGCAATCGGCTTGGAATTGATTCATATATGAGGTGGTTGTTGTGACGAAAGACGAGCAGAAAAAAGCAGAGCTGAAAAAATTGGCAGAACACTTTAATCCTCTGTATGAAAAACTAATCAATGAATACAAAAATACGCATAAACTACCGAGCCGTGGTGTAATTGATACACCTGAATTAAAAGCTCTAAAACAAGAAGAACTACGGCAATTTAAAGAAATTTTAAATAAGTATAAAGACTAATCTACAAAAAATTAAGCTCACGCCCCAAAAGGGCTGTGGGCTTTTTTCATGCCTGTATCTGACCGCACGAGGTCGGAACGGGCATTTTTTATATCCATTTTGCAGTTGACTGCAAAGACGAAAGAAAGGAATGATACCATGCGCAAAAAGACGCAAGCAAACCAAACCGAGGATACTACCAAAAAGGCAGCCGACCAGCAGGTGGACGACCCCGAAGAGCAGGCCGAAGGTGCAGAACAGACCGAACAGGACACCGACGAGGAAGAGGATACCGAGCAAGACGACACCCAAACCGAACAGGAGAGCGAGGAACAGGCGGACAAGCAGCAATCCAAACCCAAGCAGGCACCAAAGCCCGAACCCAAGGCGGCAACTGCCCAGCAGGCAGAGCAATCCGAAGCGCAGGAGCAGACCACCGAGCCGCAGGCAGAGGACCGTGTAGCAGAGCTGGAACAACAGCTCTTGCAGGCCAACAGCCGCAATGCCGCCTATGCCGCAGGGGTTCGCCCCGAGCTGGTAGAGGATGCCGTAACCTTGGCAATGGCGCAGGCAGCCGCAGCGGGCGAGGTAACCCAAGAAGCGGTGCAGGCCGCCATGCAGGAGGTGCTGCAACGCCACCCCGATTGGAAAGCCCAGCCCACCCAAGCAGGCAAAAAGACCAGCGGCGGCTTTGTGCTGGGTGCCGACCCCGACCGTACCACCTCCGCAAAATCCAAACCGACCGAGGGCAGCAAAAAGCCTTGGAATAAATTTAACCGATAAGAAAGGACAATACGAATATGGCGAACACTGTAAACTATGCACAGCAATGGAACCCCGAACTGGTGGAGATTATGCGCCAGAACACCCTTTGCGCCCCCTTTATTACAACCAACGTCCGTTGGCTGGATGCCAAGACCTTCCACTTCACCAGCATGGCGGTGAGCGGCTTTAAAAATCACAGCCGCAACGGCGGTTGGAACCGTGGCGAGTTCAAGCAGACCGACCACCCTTATACCGTATCCCACGACCGTGACATTGAATTTCTGGTGGACAAGGCAGACGTGGACGAAAGCAACGCCACCGCATCCATTCAGAACATTGCACAGGTATTCACCCAGAACCAGTCTGGCCCCGAAAAGGATGCGCTGTTCTTCTCCAAAGTGGCAGCCACCGCAAAAACCCTGGAGGGCTACCACACCGAAACCGACGCCTCCACCATTACCAAGGCGAATGTATACAGCCATCTGAAAAAGTGTATGGCGGCAGGCAAGCTGCGCCGCTACAAGGGCAAGGGCGGCCTGATTATGTACGTCACCAGTGCCATTATGGACGCTCTGGAGCAGTCCACCGAGTTCACCCGCACCATTAACGTAACCCAGATTGCAGACGGCGGCGAGGGCATCGAAACCCGCATTACCGACATTGACGGCGTGCCTGTTATGGAAGTCATTGACGACGAGGTCTTTTACGATAGCTTCAACTTCAGCCCCGCAAACGGCGGCTTTGAACCCACCGCAAGCACCGCCAAAAAAATCAACGTGCTGATTGCAAGCCCCCTCACCACCAAGGTTGTGCCTAAAATCTCCAGCATCTACTACTTCAACCCCGGCGCACACACCGAGGGCGACGGCTATCTGTACCAGGAACGTGAGTTGTCCGACGTGTTCACCTTCCCCAATGGCAAGGACGGCAAGATTGACAGCGTGTTTGTGGATACCGACACCACGGCGGTGGAGTAATATGGCATACGCAACCGCAGAAGATTTTGCCCGTTACTGTGCAGGGCAGTCCGTGGATGCGGATACCCTCACCGCCCTGCTGGAACAGGCCAGCGACCAGATAGACGCCGCCTGTTTTGGGCGCATCCGTCGGGCGTGTATTGAACGGCTCACCGCCCACCAACAGGAGTGTATCCAAAAGGCGGTATGCCTGCACACCGCTTGGCTTGCCGCATACGGCGAAGCCTTGGAAAGCCCCTTGGCAAGCTACGGCATTAACGGGGTAAGCATGGCGTTCGATAACACCCGAACCATACAGCAAGGCGGCGTAACCATGGGGCGGCAGGTGTACAGCCTGCTGCTTCAAAGCGGCCTTGCCCATCGGGGCATCTGGTAGGGGGTGGCGGTATGAAATGGCCCAGCCTTGTGGCACCCTGGGCGTGCAAAACCCAAGTTACGGTTTATCTGGAAAGCGAAATCGGCGAGGACGGCGCACCCGTGGAACGTGAACCAATCCAAACCCTGTGCAGCTTTTCGGAACAGCAGCGGCAGATTCTAACCGCAGACCGTCAGCTGGTTACCCTAAACGGAACCTTGCTCTTTCCCGGTGATTTGGCCCCCGACTGCCCCAAGCTGGCAGGAACGGTGGAGGTGTGCGGCAACCGCTGGAACATCCACAAAGCCAGCCGATGCCGAAACCCCGACGGCAGCGTGAACTTCACCAAGCTGGAGGTGATGTAACTGGTAAAAATCGAGCTGAACGACGCAATCTTTGACCGGCTGGAAGAGGCGGCACAGCAGGCCGCCGTGGCTACCATGGAAGCCCTAAAAACCGAGATTATCACAGCGCAGGTAATGCCCTTTGATACCGGCGATATGCAGAACAACCACACCTTTGTAATGCCGTTGCGGCAGGGGCGTGGCGCAAAGCTGGAAACGGATGCACCTCAGGCTAGACGGCTGTATTTTCATCCCGAGTACAACTTCCAAACCGGAAAGAATGCTAACGCACAGGGCGAGTGGTTTCGGCACTGGCTGGAAGGTGGAGAATATGCAGATTTTGTACCCCAACGCTTTGAAGAGGAGTTGAAGCAACAAATACCATGACCACCGAACAACTGAAAAACTGGCTGAAAAGCAAAATCGACGTGGGCGAGGGCATCCGAATCGGCAGCATCGACGGCAACGCCAAACAGTTCATTGGCGTGTACCGCAAAGAGGTGGCAGGCGGTGCAAGGATTTGTCTGGGCGGCGCAGCCCAAACCTTTACCGAAACCTTTCGAGCGGATATTCTGGTGCATTGGTCACAAAGTGCCGTGCAGGCAGAACAAAAAGCCCACGAGGTATGGCAGCTGTTCTATGGCTTAACCAATACCGACATGGACGGTGCCACCGTATACTGTGCCGATGCAGGCGCAAGCCCTATCCCACTGGGCAAAGATGAAAAAGGCATCCACGAATTTTGTATTCGTGTAACCTTAACTTGTAAAAGGAGTGAGTAAAAATGGCAAAAACAGGCGTGTATCCTGTGTATGAAAACGCATTTAAAATCAACGACAAAGGCCGCAGCGGCGACAGCCTTGTAACCATTGCGGAGATGGAAAGCTTCAGCGTGTCCATTGACGGCAACACCGTGGAGTGGAGTCCCTTGGAGGCGGCAGGCTGGATGCGCCGTATGGTAACGGGCAAGTCGCTGAGCATTACCCTAACCGGTAAACGGCATGTGGGCGATGCAGGCAACGACTATCTGGCAGGTCTTGCATGGAGCACCGGCGCAGATTGCAACAGTCAGTTTGAGTGGACGCTGCCCAGCGGTGCAAAGCTGAAATTTGACTGTGTGGTCAACGTAACCAACCCCGGCGGCGGTGAAAGCCGCGATGTGGCCCCGCTGGAAGTGGAAATCCTCAGCGACGGCAAACCCACCTTTACCTCTGCCGTTTTGGCGGTGGAGGATTAAAAAATTAGTACGACAAAGTTAGGCAGTTCGTTATTTTGACGAATGTATTTTGGTGATACTATTTGCAAATTTTGAAAAAGAATTTCATCTGGTGATATTTTATTGCGTAATATGAAATAAGTTCACATAATTTTAACTTTTAAAAATTAGGTGAAGTGTTGCACAATAAAACGAGTGCAAAAAAATCATGAATTTGCCTATTGAAAAGCTAAGTACAACAGGTTTATAACTGAAGTGTTTTTAAAATATTGCAGAGCAAGGAGAATATCCATGAATAATTTGAAAATCATCAGCGGTGTAAGCTGCTATGAAAAAGAAGGCACTGCATACTTACGGTTGGAAGATGTAGCCCGTGGACTTGGGTTTACACAAAAAGCAAAAAGCGGAAACGAGGTAGTTCGCTGGGAGCGTGTCTATAAGTATCTGGAAGAGTTTGGCGTCCCCACTTGTGGGGATGCCGGATATATCCCGGAAAACATCTTCTACCGTTTGGCAATGAAAGCTAAAAACGAAACTGCCGAGAAGTTCCAGGCACTGGTTGCAGATGAGATTATCCCCAGTATCCGTAAAAACGGTGGATACATTGCAGGTCAGAACGAACTCAGCCCGGCAGAGTTAATGGCAAAAGCCCTAATCGTAGCCCAGAATACACTGGCAGAGCGTGATGCAAAAATTGCACAGCTGACGGTTCAAAACCAGATTATGGCCCCCAAGGCAGAATATTTCGATGAACTGGTTGACCGCAATCTGCTAACCAGCTTCCGAGAAACTGCCAAGCAGTTGGGAATTGGCGAAAAGGCGTTTGTGGCATTTTTGCTCGAGAAGAAGTATGTATATCGAGATAAAAAGGGCAAGCTGATGCCCTATGCCGATAAAAACACCGGCTTGTTTGAAGTGAAAGAATGCTTCAACGAAAAGACCAAGTGGAGCGGCACCCAAACCCTCATTACACCCAAAGGCCGGGAAACCTTCCGCCTGCTGTGCCTGCAAGCTGCATAACCGAAATAATACATGAACCTCGCCCATCCGTGGGCGGGGTGTTTTTATACCCTATTTTGAAAGGAAAAATGATATGAGCAAACTGTATACCTTGGATGAAAAACTGTTGACCGGTACTCCCGAAATCCGCATTGGCGACAAATGCTACCCCGTGGACAACCGACAGAAGACCGTAAAAAAGCTGATGAAGCTGAACCTCACCGAGGAAAGCGACCAGATGGACGAAGCCCTCAAGCTGGCGTTTGGTTCCGGCTTTAAGGAGATTGACGCCTTGAATCTTCCGTTCCCTGCCTACCAACAGCTGTTTGAGCTAGTAATGGCAGCGGTAACGGGTGAAGAGCCGGAGGAAATCGCCGCCCGATTTCAGGGGAAAAAAGACCAGTAACAGCGAATCCTATTACGACATCGAACTGGATGCCGTACTGATTGAGCAGAGCATCGCCAAACAGTACGGCGTTCTGCCCAGCGTCCAGCCGGAACTGCCCTATTGGGAATGGGCAAGGCTTGTGTCCGGACTTATGGACGATACCCCACTGGGGCGTGTGGTGGCGGTTCGCAGCGAAACGGACAGGGAACGCATTAAGCAGTTCAGCCCGTGGCAGATGCAAATCCGCACCGAGTGGCAAAATCATCTGGCAGGCAAAGCCAAGCAAACCTTCGATGCCGACCAGTGGCGCAAGGATATGGCGGATTTAGAACGAATGCTCGCCGCAGCGTTTGGAGGTGGTACATAAGTGGGAACATCCGCAGGTTCGATTTACATTGACCTGATTATTAAAAACAAACTCAAAGCCCAAACCGAAAAGGCCGCCCAGCAAACGGCGAATACGGTGCAAAAGACTATGCAAAAAGCCGGAGGTAATGCAGGGGCAGCTTTTCGGCAAACCATGCAGGCAGCCATGGAGCGGATGCAGAAACGAACCGCCCAAACCATGGCAAAAGCCCAGCAAGCAATGCAAAGTTCCATGCAGAAAGCGGCACAAAGTACCACGCAATCGGCAAAAACCATGGGGCAGGGCTTCAACAAAAGCCTTGCATTGGCACAACAAAAAGTAGAGCAGCTGGAAGCCGAATTTCAATCTTTGGGTGTTCAGCTGGATGCGTTAACACAAAAACAGGCAGCGGCATTGAACGCACCAAAGCCCAACGCCACAAAATCACTGTATCAGCAGTTGGTAAAGCAGCAAGAAGCGGTTTACCGCAGGCTGATTGCCGCCGAACAGCGGTTGACGGTAGAACGGCAAGCGGAACAGGTCAAACAGACCGCAACGGCGCAAAGCCAAGCCCAAAAATCGGCAAATACTCAAATTATGCAATGCCAGAAAGTACAAGCAGTTTCAAAAGCAGTGTTTGATAAAATGCGAATATCTGTAAGTTCGGCGTTTTCTGGTATTGCGTCGGTAAGTAAAAAAGCACTTAGCGGAATTGCTAGTGGAGTGAAAAAGGCAGCATCTGGATTTAGCAAGATAAAAGCGTTAACGTCTAAATTTTCGCTAGGAATGAAAAAAAGCACTTCTGGGGTGCAGTCGTTTGGTGCAAGACTTCGCAGCATTGTGGGCGGTGCATTGATTTTTAACGGGATTAGCCGAGCCTTAACCAGCATGACGACATACTTCAAAAATGCGGTGATGTCCTCGGGTCAGTTCCGAGATGCGCTTGCAAATTTAAAAGGTGCAGCAAGCACGGCAGCCGCTCCCATTGTGCAAGCCCTAACCCCTGCATTAACAGCCCTTGCAAATGCCGCCGCCACCGTCTTTTCGTATATTTCCCGGCTGTTTAGCCTGTTAACAGGAAAATCCGTGGCTTCCATGCAGGCATCCGCAAAGGCTACGGCAGCCTATTCTAAAAGTGTAAACGGTGCCACCGATGCAGCCAAAGAGTTGGCAGAGGCAAATAATACACTGGGCATTGATGAGCTGAATGTGGTGCAAGCGGATAATAGCAATAGTGGCTCATCCGGCGGTGGTTCTGGTACCGATGTAACACCAAACTATGACTTCACAGGTCAGAGCGACTTTTTGGACTCTATTTTGCAGTCCATCGAAAGCGGGGACTGGTATGGGGTCGGTGCACTTGTAGCCCAAAAATTAAATGATGTAATGGCGTCTATCAACTGGCCAAGCATTGATAAAAAGGCTCGTCAGTGGGTCGGCAATCTTGTAGATACTCTGAATGGTTTTGTGCATAATATCGACTGGTCGTTATTGGGTAGCACACTTGCAAACGGTTTAAATGTTGCATTGCATTGCTATGACGACTTTTTCCAGAAATTCGATTGGACAGGCCTTGGTCGTGGCATTGGCACAGGCCTAAATCAAATGGTTGCAACGCTGGATTGGCAGGCGGTTGGCAGGTTCTTAACGGATAAAATCAAGGCGTTGTTTGAGCTGTTGCATGGGTTTGTTACAACATTCGATTTTGCATCACTGGGCAGCAGTCTGGCGGTTGCAATTATGGCTGCTGTAAATAATATCGACTGGGTGCAGTTCGCAATGGACTTAAACAACCTTGCCTTTGGTCTTTTGGAAGGATTGCAGAATCTAATCCGAGGAATTGATTGGGCAAGCATGGGCGCAACCGTTCGCGAAATGTTGGCAAGCATCGACTGGGCTGGCATTGTGTCAAGTCTGGCCTATTCACTGGGGCAGTTAGCGGGAGGTATCTGGATTTTCTTGCAAGAAGCACTTGCAGACATAGGGCAAAAGCTTGGGTCCTATTTCACCGACATTGGCGAAAATGGCATACAAGGCTTGCTGCAAGGTATGTGGAATCTTCTTTGTGACATCGGAACATGGCTCTATGATAATCTTGTAAAACCAATGGTGGAAGGTGTCAAGGAAATGCTCGGCATCCATTCGCCGTCCAGAGTCTTTGCCGAGATTGGCCAGTTCTTAATCGAAGGACTGTTCGGGGGCTTGCTGGAAAAATGGCATTTAATCAGCGGCTTCTTTACCGAAAAGTTCGATTGGGCAAAAGACAAGGTGGCAACCACTTGGAAAAACATCCAAAGCAATACTTCAGAAATGTGGGGGAGCATTTCTTCCAGTCTGAAAAATACATTGAGCAATTTGGGCGAACGATTCGGCGATACTTGGACGAAGCTTCAAACCTCCACAAAGGGGTCTTGGTCCAGTATGACATCAACCATTAAAGGCGCAGTCAATGTGATTATCTCCTTTATGAACCAGCTGTTATCCGGTGCAGGCAATATGATTAATGGTTTGATTGACCTGCTGAATAAGTTCTCCATTGACGTCCCGGCGGATGTGCCGATTATCGGCGGTACAAAGTTCGGGTTCAGCATGGACCATATCACGGTGCCTAATATCCCCATGCTGGCCAACGGCGGCGTTATTACACAACCAACCCTTGCCATGATGGGCGAATATGCAGGCGCATCCACCAACCCTGAAATCGTTGCACCGGAAAGCAAAATTCGAGGTTTACTGGATGAAAGCATGGCTGCAATGGGCGAGAACATTAACCGCCTTGTACGGTTGCTGGAGTATCACAGCAGCCGAACCTCCACGGTAAATCAGCCTATTGAGGTAAAGCTGGATGGTCAGGTGCTGTACCGAGCCATGGCACAAGTGGAAGAACGACAGGGCGTAAAGATTGGAGGTGCGTTCGCCTATTCCTATTGATTTAAACGAGGGTCGGGGCTTTTTGTACTTCGGTGCAAGCCCCAACACCAGCAAAACCAATTATGCAATTAAGGTGCCTTATCCGACTGTGGGTAAGGCACCTTTTACAACCAGCCGCCTTGTAGACAGTGCCCGCAATGCCAACGGTACCATGGTGGGCCGCATGATAGGCCGCAGCATCGACAAGCAGGAAATGGGCTGGGA
>CALWNI010000036.1 GCA_944382775.1 uncultured Allofournierella sp. | reverse complement strand
ATGAACCTGGCAAAACCCTACATCAATCTTTTGTGGGTGTTGCTGCCCTTGGTACTGCCGCAAAAAGCCTGGAAAACCCGCTGGAAAAAGTGGCAGGTGGCCTTGGCAGCTGTAGTGCTGGCCTTGGCAGCAGGGCAGGTACTGAACTGGTATGCAGCGGCATTCCAGCATAATTATCCACCTGCCCCCAGTATGCGGCAGGACGGCGCAAGCCCAATGGGGCAAGCGATGTTTGTGCTGAAGAATCCGCTGCGATTCCTGGCGGTTTTGGTTGGCACATTATACGAAAATGATTTCTTCCTGGGGCAGATGGGTATTTTTGGCGCATTGGATTTGCCCATTGGATTTATCAATATGGTTAGCCCAATGATGCTTTTGTTTGCGGCGGCGTTGTCGGTGCATGAAAAAAGCAGCTTAAAGCGCACCCCTGCCATTGGGTTGGGAGTGCTGAGCATTGCCTACATTGGTGCTGCTATGGGTGGCTTATATCTAACCTGGACACCGGTGGGCATGATTCGGGTAATAGGGCTACAGGCTCGATACTTTTTGCCCGCCTTTTTAATGCTTGCGGTTTTGCTGGCGGCTCTGCTCAGCCATGTATTGGAACCACGGCTTGCGGCAGGCAGCAAAAAAGCCCACACCGTGGCACTGGCAAGCTTTGCAGCCTTTGCGTTTGTGGGCGCGGTGCTGCTGTATCAGCACTATTTCATCGGGCCGGTTTTTGTACTGGCATAAATTAAAAACAAAGGAGGTGCCGCACACAAATGGTTGTATTAAGCGGTATCCTTGCACTGTTGGCAGTTGCAATCTATGCCGGCGTGTTATCCCAACGATTTGAGGTTGATGCTGCACTGTTTCCGCTGCCAATTATTGGCGGCGGTGCGGTTTGGCTGTGTTTGTGGGGCTTTTTGAACGCTTTGCCCCTTGGTGGTTGGTTGTTTTATCTGGGTGCTGCTGCCTTGCTGGCGGCGGCAATTGCAAAAAAACAAACAGGCGTTCTGTTTGAGCGTTTAAAAACACCGGGATTTCTGGTGTTTTTTGCAGCAAGCATTGCTTTTTTGCTTCTGTTTGCCGTGACCAAACCAGAGTTTGCACAGTGGGATGAATTTACCCTGTGGGGCTCGGCGGCAAAGTTGACTAAATTGCAAAATGTATTGCATCCGGTGGCACAGGGCAATTTGCTGGCAAAAGCAGCTACCCCGGGCATGATGCTGGTGGTGTACCTGTTCCAGTTTTTCAGCAGTGGATTTTCCGAGTGGAGTGCTTACTTTGCTTACAACACGTTGTTTGCCGCAGGGGTTGCAGCCATGGCAGCCATGCCGTTGAAACGGTGGGCAAGCACCATTGTTTTGGCAGGTTGCGGCTTTTTGCTGCCGTATTTTTTCACGGCACCCACAGTGGGCGGATTGTCCACGGTGTACCTTTCTACACTGGGCGATGTTCCGCTGGGCTTTGTATTTGGCGGAACCCTGTGCCTGTATTTTGCCCTGAAAGATAAAAAAATCTGCTGGCCCATTCTAGTGGTCATGGTTAGCTTTTTGACCTTAATCAAAGATATGGGACTTGCCTATTCCTGTATTGCCATTGGGTTGATTGCCTTGGATTGGCTGGTTGCCCATTGGCACAACAAGCCAATGAAACAGCTTGCCAAAACACTGGCAATCGGTGTGGGATTGGTCATACCGGTAGGCGTGTTTTATCTGGGCTGGAGCCGCTATGTGGCTGCGGTATCCGGATTGAATAAGGCAGCGGTGGGCAGCGAAGATTCTGCCATTGACCCGGTTGGCATGCTGGTGCAGGGCATGGCCCAGTTGTTGGGGCTGAGTGAACCCACCGAAAAATTCAGTCAGATCAAATCCCTCATGCTGCATAGCCCGGTATCGGTTGCTGTGTGCTTGCTGGGCGGCGGTGTTATGGCACTGGCGGTCATCTGGATTGTGTTGGCGGTGGCATTTGCTGCCCAACCCAAAGGACAAGAGCGCAGCCGTATTGTGATTTTTGCGGTGTTCGGAACTCTGGCACTGATGGCATTTTTGGTATTCCACCTGTTTTTGTATGTCTATAACTTTAAAGACCAAGAAGCCCTGCAATTAAAGGATTATATCCGTTACATTGGGCCGTATTATATGGGCTTTTTGCTGGCGGCAATGGCTTTGCTCGCAAGAGCAATCCAAGGCGGACGCTGGCAAAGCGTGGCACGTACCGCTTCGGTGGGAATGTTGGCGGCACTGTGTGGACTGTTTGTGTGGCGTGGTATGCCCACGGCAGGCTTTTGGAATTATCCTCATGTGGCGTATTCCATCCGTGACGACGTAAAAGAACGATGTGAACAGGTTAACCAGGCTCTGGATTGGCAGGATACCGTGCTGCTGATTAGCCAAGGCGATGACGCAACCCGTTGGAACTATTTTGGCTATGATTTGAATGCAACATTGGCGCGCGGCTTTGGCGGCTTTGGCTATGGGCATGAAGGGGACTACAACTGGGATACTACCCATATGAACATTGTGTCGCCCCAAGATGCCGGCGAGGGCAAAGAAGAGGTATATCCTTATCAAACCGTGGCAACAGCCGAAGATTTAAAGTTTTTTTTGCAGGACAAGCAATATACCCATATTTTAATTGATAAAAGCGATGATTACATTGCAGATGTCATTGGCCCTGCCTTTGGGATTACTGATCTACCCAACCAGCGCACCGACCGGGTGATTTTGCTGCGGGTCGTTTACCAAGGCGATAGCGTTACATGGCAGTATGAACAAGGAGGCGAGCAGCAATGAAAGCAAGAAAAAGCTGGTTTGTCATCGCCTATCTTGCCGCAATGGCGGTATGGCTGCTTGGCGGCGTTTGGAGCTTAGCAAAAGGCATGTACTATGAAAACAAAGGTCTGCGGCTGCACCAAACCTTAAGTTGGCAAGACCTAACGACAGTAAGCATCAAGCAGCTAGAGCGGGAGGATTCGGAAATCTGGTATGTTTCCACCGATACCGACCCCCAGCTGCACTGGACAGGCAATGCCTATCTGGAACAGGTGGACTTACAAGTCGAGCATACCACACCCGGGCTTTCGGTGGTGCTGTATTGGCGGGAACCGGGACAAGCCGATTTTTCCGAAAAGCAGTCTGTATATGCGGTGCAAATGCAAAACGGTAGCTATCGGTTTGATTTGGGCGGCCGACAGGTGGAGGAAATTCGTATTGACCCGGACAGCGTGGGCGGTGTGATTACTCGATTTGACGGGGTGCAGTTGAATCCACAAACACCGTGGTATCAAGCCTTTGTACCCACAACAGCCGGTGTTTTGCTGTTTTTTATCCTACCGCTTGTTGCGGTGGCAGTACTGCAAGAACTGACGGCGGTATTCAATTTAATCCGAAAGAGAGGATGACCAGTGCAATATTTTGATTTGGTATTGAGCCTGTCGGCATTGTTTGGTTTATGCGCATGGTTTACGCTGTGTACCCGTTTGCACAGCGCACTCAGTCCCTTGGTATCGCTTAGCTGCATCAGCATCTGGTTTACACTGGCCGGTATTTTTGATGTGTTGGTGCCAAGCGGCTGGATTGGTTATCTGCTTTGTTATGGTTTGGGCGTTTTTGCCCTTGCAAAGCATTGGAAGCAAAAAAAGAATTTGGTTAGCCCGGCATCTTTGGTGTTTTGGGGCTTGGCGATTGGATTTTCCATCTATTTTGCAATTCGTCAGCCCATGTTCAGCGAGTTTGACGAATTTAGCTTTTGGGGTCCTGCGGCACAAATGACCAAAACCACAGGGCATTTGTACACCATTGGCGAAACCGGTGTGCCCTGGCAGGTTACCCAGAATCCCGGCTTGATTGTATTGGGCTATTTTGTTCAGTTTTTTGGCCAGTTTGCACCCTTTAAGGTGTATCTGGGCTACGATATCCTGCTGTTTGCCTGCATTGCCGCCTTGGTGGGTGTGGTTGGCTTTAAAAATTACAAGCTAGCGGTTCCTGTGGCGGTAATTGGCTGGTGTGTTCCTTGGTTTTTTACCACATACGCACGAACTATTCTTGTTAGCACAATATACATGAGTGCCTATGGCGATATCCCGGCGGGTATGTTGGCAGGCGGTGTGGCGGCCTTATGGATGGTACTACGCACCGAAAAGAACATTGGCCCACGTTGGGCGATATTCCCGGCGTTGGCACTGTTAGCAAACATTAAGGATAATACCTTTCCGGTGGCACTGGTTATTGCCGGTTTGATTGCGGCGGATCATTTCTTGTTTGATTACAGCGAACAATGGAAACAAGGCTGGTACAAGCGGTTTGTTTTTTCGGTTTGCTGTATGGCGGCACCGGTGGCAAACTATATGGTTTGGTCGCGGTATATCGGTGTACTGGTGCAGCAAAATGCAGCATCGGGCGGCACCGGCGAAACCTCGCTTTCGCCCATTAGTGCAGCCATTTATGGCACAAAGATGCTGTTGGGCATCCAAGTGCCGGAGGCATACGAGCAGCGGCGAGAATTGTTTTACAACGCAATCACAGAGATGCAGCGTGCATTTTTGGACCGAGTATTTTCTATGATTGGTTCCGGTGTTGTGGTTGTTGCGTTGATTTTTATTTTATTTGTAGCAGCGTTGGTATTGGCAAAAAACACATACCAACGTTTGCGGGTAGCATCTTGGATGTTGCTAAGTACACTGGGATTTGTGGCCTATACCTATGTAATTACCATTAGCTATGGTTTTATTTTTAAGCCCTTTCAGGCAGTAGAACTTACCGATTACAACCGCTACATGTACACCTATTACATTGCCTGGTTTATGATTGCCTTGGCTGTATTGGTTTGGGTGGTGCAAAAAGGCCGCTGGAACTGGCTTGGCAGTGCAGGTGTTTTGGCATTGGGCTGCTTGATGTTGCTGCGTGTCAACATGATGGTACTACCGCAGATGAGCGTTCTGGGCTTTTCGGACGCTACTTTTGCAGACCAACACTTGATGATGAGCCGCGCCCAAGCCATCAAGGAACAGGTGCAGTCCGACAGCCGTATTTTTATAGTTAGTCAGGGCGATGACGGCACACAGTGGTTTACCTATAGCTGCTACTTGCAGCCCAACGTACTGGATTATAGCGGCTGGGATCAGGTTGTGGAGGCAGACGGCACCAAAAAATACGGTGCAGGTGGCGGAACCTTCGGCTTACCGGAGCATCAGCCTCAAGATGAAACCAGTTCAGAGGCGATGTATTATCACGCCTATACAAAAGATGAGTTTGCACAGGCCGTGCATCAAAGCGGCTGTGATTATATCTTTGTGGATAAGCTGGACGATGGCTTTGTACAAGCCTATGGTGAGTTGTTCACCGACCAGTTGCAGCAGGCACTGGCAGGCGAAACCATCTTGTATCACATTACGGCCAATGGGTATGAACCGGTAACAATGGAGGTGCCGAAATGATGCAGTCAAAGAAAAAAATCCCGGCACCGATTCCTCTGTTCTGTTATGCAGTGGCAATTTTGCTGTGGCTCGTCACCAGTATCTATCATCTGGGTGCCGATATGCTTGCCAAGCAAACGGGGAAACTGTATGAACAGCAGCTTACCGTTGATTCCTTTGAGCTGGTGAATATGCACAAGCAAGAGGACGGCACTTATCTCACAGAAAACGATGACCCGCAGATGATTTGGTATAACACAGAGGGCATTGCGGTGCGAACACTGCGCATGACCGCAAGTTTTGACCGCAGCCCCCGTGAAATGTGTTTGTATTACACAACCAAAGAAGGGGAAGATTTTGGTGTAAATAAGCGTGTGTTTGCAAGCCAGCAAGACGATGGCAGCTATGTTTATACACTGCCGCAGGGCACCATTACCGCCTTGCGGTTGGACCCTTGCAGCCCCTTGGAAAACAAGCCCGTTACCATGACAATTGAACAATTTGTATTAAACCAGCCGGCAGGCGTACTCAGCTACTTTGCGCCGGGCTGGGCGGGAGCGTTCCACTTGGTGGTGTATCCGGGTCTTTGTGCCGCAGCACTTTCGCTTATGCGGCAGGCAGTTTTATACTATAAGCGTAAAAAATAAATCAATGCGTCGGCAACAAGGTGTGTTGGCGTATCACTTGGAAAAGAGGTCTTTACAATGGCAAATTTTATTCCGTTGTCCGTGCCCAATTTTTCCGGCAAGGAAAAAGAATATGTAAACGATGCAGTAGTAAGTGAATGGGTTTCTACCGGTGGAAGCAAGGTAAGCGATTTTGAAAAGGTAATTGCAGAATACGTTGGTATGCCTCAGGCAGTAGCCTGCAACTGCGGTACTTCCGGCTTGCATCTGGCTTTGCTGGTGGCAGGTGTAGGCGCAGGCCATGAGGTAATTGCACCCACATTGACCTTTATTGCCGCGGTAAATCCCATTCGTTATGCCAATGCAGAGCCGGTGTTCATCGGTTGCGATGACAGCCTTTGCATGGACCCCGTTGCCGTGGAGCGTTTCTGCCAGCAAGAGTGCGAAATGCAAGAGGATAAGCTCATCAATAAAACCACAGGCAAACAGGTAAAAGCGTTGTTGGTGGTGCATGTGTTTGGCAACATGGCCGATATGGAAGCCTTTACCCGCATTGCAAACCAGTACAATCTGGTTTTGATTGAGGATGCAACCGAGGCACTGGGCACCTACTACACAAGCGGCCCCTTTGCAGGCAAATATGCCGGCACCATTGGTGATGTGGGCGTTTACAGCTTTAACGGCAACAAGCTGATTACCACCGGCAGCGGCGGCATGCTGGTTTCCAAACATGCCGATTGGGCAGCCCATGCAAAGCATCTGTCCACCCAGGCAAAAGCGGATGAGCTGCAATTCAAGCATGACGAAGTAGGCTACAACTACCGTTTGACTAACCTGCAAGCTGCCCTTGGTTTGGCACAGATGGAGCAGGTAGAAGGCTTTATTGCCCACAAGCACAAGATGTGGAATATGTACAAACAGGCCTTGGACGGCAAAAACGGTTACCGCATTTTGGACTTTAAGGACGATACTACCCGCCCGAATAAATGGTTCTTCTCGCTGTATCTGGAAGACGAACGCCATAACCGTGACCAGGTAATTCAGGCATTGTCTGCCGAAAAAATTCAAACCCGTCCGGTATGGGCATTGATTCACGAGCAGGCAGATTACGGCAAAAATCAGGTGTTTACCGTAGAAAAAGCACAGGATTACCGTGCTAAAATTGTAAACCTGCCTTGCTCTACCAATTTAACCGAAGAAGATTGTCAGCGGGTAATTGATACGCTGTTGGCACTGTAACGTGAAAAATCCACAAGAAAGAGAGGCAAACGGCCGATGCTGCACATCGAAGAATTGCTGATTGACGAAAACACCAGTGTGCTGCAAACCATGAAAAAACTGGATGAAACCGGGCAGCGCATCTTGTTTATTGCGCCACAAGGCAAACTAAAGGCTGCCGTTACCGATGGCGACATTCGCAAATACATCTTACGGGGCGGAGCACTGGAAGGCGAAATCAAACAGGCCGCCAATTATCAGCCCATCAGTTTGCCTTTGGAGCAGCGTGCAAAAGCCCGCAAGCTAATTGAAAAAGAAAGCATCGACGCATTGCCCTTGCTGGATAAGCAAGGCAGAATTGTCGACATCATCTTTACCAGCGGTGTGGATGTGAACAACCAAAAATGTGCAGGGCTGCCCGTTGTCATTATGGCAGGCGGTTTGGGCACACGGCTTTATCCCTATACAAAAATTTTGCCAAAGCCGCTGATTCCCGTGGGTGAGCTACCCATTTTAGAACATATCATCAATCGGTTTTGCGATTTTGGCTGTAACGATTTTCGTCTGGTGGTCAACTACAAAAAGAACATGATTAAAAGCTATTTCAATGAACTGGAAAAGCCCTATCAGGTTTCTTATGTGGACGAAGACCAGCCACTGGGCACAGGCGGCGGCTTGTGCCTGCTGAAAGGCTGCATGAAGGATACCTTCTTTTTGTCCAACTGTGATATTTTGCTGGATGCGGATTTTGCCGATATTGCAGACTATCACCGCCAGCAGGGAAATATTATCACCATGGTGTGTGCGGTAAAGCATTTTACCGTACCCTATGGCGTCATTGAGCTGAACAACGATGGCACCATACAAAACATGAAAGAAAAGCCGGAAATGAACTTTTTGACCAATACCGGTGTATATGTGGTAGAACCTCGGGTAGTAGAAGAACTGGAAGATGGCAAAAAGCAGGGCTTTACCGATATCATTGACCATTACCGTGCCTTGGGCGAAAAGGTTGGCGTGTACCCCATTAGCGAACAAAGCTGGATGGATATGGGGCAGATTGAAGAACTGGACAATATGCGCCGTCGGTTAGAAAACCAATAAAATTGTATAAATGATTAAAAGTTACGATAAGTATAAGAAATGGAGCGTTTCCATGAGTGTTTTAATTATTGCCGAAGCTGGGGTCAACCACAACGGAAGTCTTGAACTGGCAAAGAAAATGGCATTGGTGGCAAAAGAATGCGGTGCCGATATTGTAAAATATCAAACCGCAGTGCCGGAACTGGTTATCTCGAAATTTGCCCAAAAAGCGGAATACCAAAAGCGGGAAACCGGTGCGGAAGAAAGCCAGCTGGAAATGGTGCGCCGCATTCATTTTGATTTTGCGGCACACCGTGAGCTAAAAGAATACTGCGACTCTATCGGCATTCAGTATCTTTCGGCAGCGTTTGATCTGCCCAGTGTGGAGTTTTTGGCATCGCTGGATTTGCCCATGTGCAAAGTACCCAGCGGCGAAATCACCAACCTGCCCTATCTGGAGGCAGTGGGCAAAACCAAAAAGCCTGTGATTTTGTCCACCGGTATGAGCACCCTGCCTGAAATTGAAGATGCCATCAGCATTTTAGAGGACAACGGCTGCCCCAGCGTAACCGTTTTGCACTGCAATACCGAGTACCCCACTCCTTATGAAGATGCCAACCTGTTGGCAATGCTGGAGCTGAACGAGCAGTTCGGCTTGCCGGTGGGTCTTTCGGATCATACCCCGGGTTGGGAGTGTGATGTGGCTGCCGCAGCGTTGGGTGCAACCGTGATTGAAAAGCACTTTACCTTGGATAAAACCATGGAAGGCCCCGACCACAAGGCAAGCCTGAACCCGGAAGAATTAAAGGCAATGGTGCAGGCAGTTCGCAACATTGAAGCTGCCATGGGCAGCGGCCGCAAGGCAGTTACCGCCAGCGAAGCAAAAAATAAGCCGGTGGCCCGCAAAAGCATTGTGGCAGCACGGGACATCAAGGCAGGCGAAGTATTTACCGCAGAAAACCTGACCACAAAACGCCCCGGCGACGGCATTAGCCCCATGCGCTGGTATGACGTTTTGGGCACCACAGCAAAGCGGGATTTTGCTGAAGACGAAAAAATCGAATTATAAACACAAAGAGGCGTTGCACCATGAAACAAACAACACTGGCGGTTATTACAGGCACAAGGGCAGAATACGGTCTGCTGCGTCCGGTAATACAAAAACTGCTGAAAACGCAAGATGTATCGCTGCAAGTTTTGGTGACTGGTGCACACTTGGCACCGGAATACGGCAACACCGTCAGCGAAATTGAGGCAGACGGTGTGCCCATTGCGGCGCGAATTCCCATTTTGAAATTTGGGCAGGGTCCGCTTGCAACGGCGCAAACGGTGGCCTATACCATTGAGCAGTTCAGTCAATGGTTCGCCCAGCATAAGCCCAATGCGGTTTTGGTTTTGGGTGACCGCTACGAAATTTTTGCGGCGGCACAGGCTGCCGCCATGACGGGTGTACCCATTGCCCACATCAGCGGCGGTGATGTAACCCTAGGTGCAGCCGATGATTATTATCGGCACTGCATCACCAAGATGGCACATCTGCATTTTCCCAGCTGTGAAGTGTCTGCACGGCGTGTCATTCGCATGGGGGAATCTCCCGATACCGTCTTTAATGTGGGTGGATTGGGCGATGAAAATATCCGCACCATGCAAAAAATGAACCGCAGCGAACTGAGCGATAGCCTGCAATTTGATTTGTCCGGTCCCTTTGCACTGGTTACCTTCCACCCGGAAACAGCCGGCGGCGCAAGCCCCACTCAGCAGGTAAGGGAGCTGCTGCTGTCCATGGAACAGATTGGGCAAACCTACCCCATCAAATGGCTGATTACCAAAGCCAATGCGGATGCGGGCGGCCTTGCCATCAACGAAATGTTGGATACCTGGGTACAGCAGCACCCGCAGCAGGCCATGGCATTTACCAGCTTAGGGGTAAAGCGGTATCTTTCTGCCATGCAGTATGCTTCCATGGTGGTGGGAAATTCTTCTTCCGGTGTGGTGGAAACACCTACCTTTGGCGTTCCCACCGTCAACATTGGGCAAAGACAGGCAGGGCGCATTGTGTGTGATAATGTGATTTGCTGCGATGCCCTTCAGCAGGAAATTGAACAGGCCATGAAGCAGGCATTGAGCAAGGAATTTGTGCAAAAAGCAAAGAATACCGTAAGCCCGTACAATGGCGGCGATACCAGTGGCCGTATTGTGCAGATTCTTTGCGAGCAGATGCAAAAACCAACCTTTGGGGCACCCAAAGTGTTTTACGATGGCGATATGGATGAGGTGAAGGCATGAAACTGTTAATTGTTGGCCTTGGCAGCATGGGCAAACGCCGTGCACGCTTGGCAAAAGGAATGGATGCTTCCATTCAAATTTATGGTGTGGATACCACAGAAAGCCGCAGAGGAGAGGCGGAGCAGCTGGGCATTGGTGCCTATGAAAGCATTGCTAAAGCATTGCAGGCACAGTCCTTTGATGCGGCATTGGTATGCACCGCACCCATTACCCATGCGGCAATCATTGGCGAGCTGTTGGATGCAGGCTTGCCGGTATTTACCGAATTGAATCTGGTGGATGACGGTTACGATGAAAACATGCAAAAGGCAAAGCAAAAAGGTGTACCGCTGTTTCTTTCCTCCACCATGTTGTACCGTGGCGAAACCCAGTACATTAAGCAGCAGGTACAGCAGTTTGCAAAACCGGTAAACTATATCTATCACATCGGCCAATATCTGCCCGATTGGCACCCCTGGGAAAATTACAAAAACTTCTTTGTGGGCGACAAGCGTACCGGCGGCGTGCGTGAGATTTTCGGCATTGATTTGCCATGGCTGTTGGATACCTTTGGCCCGGTGGTATCGGTTCAAGTACAAAAGGATAAAATCAGCGAGTTGGAAATTGACTATCCCGACAGTTACTTTGTAACGCTGCGCCATGCAAACGGCACCAAAGGCTTTTTGGCGGCAGATGTGGTAAGCCCCAAAGCGGTTCGCAATTTTGAATGTTTTGGCGAGGGCTTGCATCTGTTCTGGGAGGGTAACCCCAAGAGTTTGTACCAATTTGATGCACAAAGCGGCGAGAAACGCCCCGTGAATACCTACGGACAGGTAGAGCACGACGCACGCTACAGCGACAACATTGTAGAAAATGCGTATGTGGACGAATTGGCAAACTTTTTTGCAGTGCTGGCAGGCAAAGAACAGCCGCGCTACAGCTTTGAAAAGGACAAAGAAACCATTCGTTTGATTGAAACCATTGAACAGGCATAAATGATATGATTGCATAAAGGGGAATACAAGTATGAAGGTTTTGTTTGTTGGTCTTGGTTCGATTGGCAAACGGCATTTAAGCAACCTAATTCACATTGCGGCAAGACGCGGTATCTCGCTGGAAATTGATGCCCTGCGTTCCAGCTTAAAGCCGTTATCGCCCGAAATGGCAGGCATTATCCGGCACCAGTTTATCGACTTTGAGCAGCTGGGGCATTATGACATTGCGTTTATTACAAACCCCACCGCACTGCATGCAGGCGCATTGGCAGAACTGAGCGGCAAGGTAGACAATCTGTTTATCGAAAAGCCGATTTTTGATCATACCGACTACGATTTGTCCGAGCTGGGTCTGGATACCCAAAAGGCATACGTTGCGGCACCCATGCGCTGGTGCGGTGTGTTCTTGGCATTAAAGAAATTGCTGCCCACCTTAAAGCCCTATTCCGCACGGGTGATTTGCTCTTCTTATTTGCCCGATTGGCGCCCCGGTGTGGATTATCGCACCGTGTATTCGGCACACAAAAGCATGGGCGGTGGCGTTACCATTGACCTGATTCACGAATGGGACTATATGGTGGAACTGTTCGGCAAGCCGCTGGAATGTTATAACCTGAAGGGCAAATATTCCGATTTGGAGATTGATTCCGATGATTTGTCCATTTACATTGCACGCTACCGCAATATGTTGGCGGAGATTCATCTGGATTACTTTGGCCGTACTTACCGCCGCAGCTTGGAGCTGTTTTGCCAAGACGGCACCGTTGTGGTGGATTTTGGCGCCGGTACTATTACCCTTGCCAATGGCGAGGTTCGCAGCTATGAAGAACCGGTAAACGACCGTTATGTGCGTGAAATGGAGTATTTCTTGAATTATGCCATAGACGGACAGGGCGAAAGCATCAATAGCCCTGCCTTGGCGTTGGACGTGCTGAAGCTGACCTTGGGTGAAGTCTAATCCAAGAAAAGAGGGAACGAACCGTGAAAAAATTGCTGATTACCATTTGCGGCCGTGCAGGCAGCAAAGGCTTTAAAAATAAAAATCTAAAGGTGTTTTGCGGCAAACCGCTGGTGTACTATACCCTGTCGGCTGCTACTTTGTTTCAACAAGCACGCCCCGATGTACAGGTAGACATCTGCCTGAATACCGACAGTGAGGCACTGGCGCAGCTGGTACAACAGGAATATCCCGAAGTGGAGTTTTTGCCCCGTGGCGAAGCACTGGCAGGGGATACCGTGCCTAAAATGGCGGTATTTCAAGACAGTTTAACCCGCATGGAGCAAAAACGCCAATGCCAATACGACTATGTCATGGATTTGGATATTACCAGTCCGCTGCGTACTGCGCAGGATATTCAAAATGCCTTTGAAGCAAAAGAAAGCCGCGATGATTTGGATTTGATTTTCAGTGTAACAGAATCCCGCCGCAATCCGTATTTTAATATGGTGCGCGATTGCGGTGACCATGTGGAAAAAGACATTGTGGGGCAAACCTATACTGCCCGTCAACAAGCGCCGGTATTTTACGATTTGAATGCCAGCATTTATGTGTTTGCACGGGATTTTTTGGCAAACAACACCACAGGAATTTTGTGGGACGGCCGTATTGGTGTCAGCAAGATGATGGATACCGGCATTCTGGATATTGACAGCGAAGAGGACTTTTTGCTGATGGAGGTTATTGCCGGTCATCTGTTTCAAACACTGCCCCAATTTGCACAGGTACGCAATCACATTCGGGGCAATATGCCGGCTGAGAAAGAAAGCCTATGAAAGACAATACAACCTTAAAACAACAGCAAGGGCAAAATTTGTGGCTTAGCTTTTTTGTTGGAATCGGCTTGGTTACGGTAATGTATGCTTTGCTGCGGTTTTATCCCTTTGGTGATGGTACACTGCTTACCGGCGATTTAAACGGCCAATACGTTGCATACTTAGCGGATTTAAAACGTCGCTTAGCAGAGGGTGGATTCTTTTATAGCTTTGCAAAGCTGTGCGGCGGCAGTACCTTGGGTTTGTTTGCCTATTATATGGTTAGCCCGTTTAATCTGCTGATTTTGGTATTGCCAACCCGTATGATTCCCATTGCAGTACAGCTGATGTTTTTGCTGCGGGTGGCCCTTACCTCCACAGCTTGCTGCTGGTTTTTGCAAAAGCACTATAACAGTGCATCGCGGCTGTTGCCCTTTTTAAGCCAAGGCTATGGCTTGTGTGCCTTTTGTGTGGTGTACAGCCAAAACATCATCTGGATGGATGTGGTCATGCTGGCACCATTGCTGTTATGGGCAGTGGAACATCTGATTAACACAAACAAACACGGCCCCTTGCTGGGGCTTGTGTTTGCCGCCATACTGTTGAATTTTTACACGGCGTGGTCGGTGTGTTTGTTCAGCGTGATTTACTTTTTCTATTATTGGTGCACCTGTGAAACTATTGCCCAAAAGAACCAACGAGTCTTTTGGGGACGGCTGGGTCGCTTTGCGGCATCGGGTATTTTAGGCGCAGGGCTTGCCATGGCATTACTATACCCGGCATTGCTGGAAATTGAGGAAACCAAAGGCGCACTGTTTGCACTGGATTTCACACTGGAAAGCAATTTTGAACTTTGGAAGTTGCCCTATCAGCTATTCTTCGGTAACTTTTTCTGGAGCGATGTAACCAACGGATTGCCCAACCTGTATTGCGGTGTGTTCTGCGTGGTATTGGGTCTGCTGTTCTTTTTGGGCAAAACATCGTGGCAGAAAAAATTGGCGGCAGCGGCGGTATTAACCCTTATGGTGTTAAGCTTTAAGCTGAACGGAATCAATTTGATTTGGCACGGTTTCAAAGAGCCGGTATGGTTTCCGTATCGGTATAGTTTTTTGGTTAGCTTGTTTTTGGTGCTTCTGTCAGCTCAGGTGCTGTTACAGGCAAGGCCTCGTGTGTTGGCCTTTGCCGTTACTGCCGTGCTAGGGCTTTGCTGGATGCTGGGCTATCGGGCAACCGCAGGCGAAGAATTTTCGCTTATGAAACTGGCGGTAACCGGCCTTGTCTTTTTTGGCACAATGGCTTGTGTGTGGTTGCTTGGCACAAAGCCCACAGGTGTTATGGTGGCAGCGGCGGGCTTTTGTGCAATTGCCATGGGCGATATGGCAATTAACAGCTATTTGAGCTTGCGCAAGTTTGAAAGCTATACAAACAGTGAATTTGTTTCGTTTTATACACAGAGTCGCCAGGTAGTGGATGCGTTACAGAAGAAGGATGACTCCTATTATCGCATTGAAAAAAACTTTATGCGAACCTTAAACGACCCCATGTTGGTGGGGTACTGGGGCATCAGCCATTTTTCGTCCACCAAGGCCAGCACAGCAAAGGCCATGTTGGAACAAATGGGCTATGTGAATTATACCATTTACGGCTGGGGTTCCACCGCAGTGGCAGACAGCTTGTTGGGCATTAAATATTTGTATAGCAATGGAACCAGAACCGTACCACAGCCCTATCAAATGTTGGATTTGGGCACGGATTTAACGGTTTATGAAAATCCCTATGCCTTGCCCATGGCCTATGTGGGCAGCAGCACTGCAAACATGGTGAATGTGGAAAGCAGCACCAATACCTTTGTACTGCAAAACCAAATGATACAATCGTTGGTACCCGGCAGCAGCGCACCGCTGGTGGAGGCAACCAATCTGGAATTTTTGGACGGACAAAAAGGAATTAAGCTTTATTTTGAGGCACAAACCGACGGCCCTTGTTATCTGGCCATTCCCGATACCGATAACTATTTGCCGGCAGATGTTAAGATAAACGGCGAGCTGCTGGGCGAATACTTCCAAGGGGATTCCCTGGGCGGCGTCTTTCCGCTGGGTAGTTTTACAAAAGGCCAGCGTGTCTATCTGGAATTGGGCTTTGAAGACAAAGCAGAATATCGCCGGCAAATTCAAATTTACAGCTTGGATGAAACCGCATTGCAAAATGCAGTGGATACCATAAAGCAGAATGCACCCACCGACCTAACCATTCAAGAAGGCGGAAAAATTTCGGTAACCGTAGAGGGTACAGCACAAAATGATTTGTTGGTATTGCCCTTTGCTTACGAAGATACAGCGCATTGGACCGCAACCCGAAACGGAGAGCCGGTGAAAGTGGAGTGTATCTTTGACGGCATGCTAGGGGTTGCGCTTACCGATGGCAAAAATACCATTGAAATGGTTTATCATCATCCCGGAAGTTTTACCGGTATTGCAATCAGTGGGGTAAGTGCCTTGCTGGTTGCGGCATGGTATCTTTGGGAACAACGGCAGAAAGCAAACAACGGAGGAACACGAGCATGAATGACCAGCAGCGGGTGCTGGATTTTGTAATTGCAGCAGGAGAATTATTGCTGAAAAACGGTGCCGAGGTAAGCCGTACCCAGCAAACCATGGAAATTATGGCGAAAAGCTTTGGGGTAGATACCTTTCATGGCTATGTATTAACCAATGGACTGTTTGCCAGCATGGGTACCGACTACGGCCAGCCGGCACAGATTCGCAGTGTACCGGTCAGCGAAGTGCATCTAGGCAGAGTAGAGGCCATTAACGCACTTTCGCGCCGCATTGCATCGGGCAAGGTTACGCTGGACCAAGCCTATCAAGAGCTGGAACGGATTCGCACCATGCCCTATGCTCCCAACAAACAGCAGATTCTTTGCTGTGGCGTGGGCAGTGCTTGCTTTGCGCTGTTGTTTGGCGGCACCTGGCAAGACGGTCTGATTGCTTTGGGTGTGGGGCTGGGTCTGCAATGGCTGTTGCTTCGCATGGGTCGCTTAGGGCTGAACAAGCTTATTACCAAATTTTTAGGGGCGGCTTTTGTGGCGTTGGCAACCCTACTTTTGTTTGCCACAGGGGTGGGAATCCACATGGATAAATCCATCATCGGTGCCCTGATGCCACTGGTTCCCGGTATGGCGTTGACCTTGGGCATTCGGGATTTAATCATGGCAGATTTTCTTTCTGGTACCATTCGCATGCTGGATGCCCTGCTGACCGCTGCTTGTATTGCATGCGGTGTGGGCTTGGTATTGGGCTTGGCAAACATGATTCCGGGGGTGATTTTATAATGGTACTGTTGGAACTGGCGCAACAATTAGTGGTTGCGTTTCTGGGCACCGTTTGCTTTGGTCTGCTGTTTCACGTTCCACCCAGACATTTCGTTGCCTGTGGCATTGCCGGGGCAACCGGTTGGCTGGTGTATTGGGGCATGATGCAGGTGCAGCAAAGTGCGGTACTGGCAAGTTTAGTGGCGGTTATTCCGCTTACCATTGCAACCCGTATTTTTTCCATTGTACATAAAGCCCCCGTTACTTTATTTTTGATTCCCGGTATCTTTCCTTTGGTACCCGGTGCAGGCATTTACTATACTGCCTATGCGTTTATTATGGGAGATACCGCACAATGTGCCGCAAAAGGAGCCGAAACATTGAAAATTGCGGTAGCCTTGGCAATGGGCATTGCGGTGGTGGTATCGGTACCCATTAAAACGGGTTTTCAGCCAAAACAAACAAGCAAAGAAGAAGCAACCTGCAAATAATAAAAAAACACGCCGATTGTATCGGCGTGTTTTTTGTTGTATAAAGAAAACCACGCGATAGTCGCGTGGTTCAAAAGAAGGCTTGTGCCGATAATGTAGAAAGAAAA
>CALWNI010000035.1 GCA_944382775.1 uncultured Allofournierella sp. | reverse complement strand
TTGTGACCACTGTACTGGTAATGGTGGTTACAGGAAAAACCACACAGTTTATAATGAAAAAAAGCGGGGGAAAGACCAATGAATGATTTTTTGCAAATATCGCTGTTTTTTGGTGCAGTGATTAGCTTGCTGGCTTATGAATTTGGTTTGATTTTAAAAAAGAAGTTTAAACTGGCGGTTTTAAATCCGCTTTTGATTGCAGTTATTTGTGTAATTGGTGTGACACAGGTGCTGCATATTGACTACAAAACGTATAACGAAAGCGCAAAATATATATCGTACTTACTCACACCTGCAACGGTTTGTTTGGCGGTTCCCTTGTATGAGCAGTTGCATTTGCTGCGAAAAAACGTAAAAGCGGTAATTTCCGGTTTATTGGCTGGTGTGATTGCCAGTATGGGCGGCGTGTGGGTATGCGCCAAGATTTTTGGGTTGAACCATCAAGAATATGTAACCCTGTTGCCAAAGTCAATTACCACTGCAATTGGCATGGGTGTTTCGGAAGAACTGGGTGGCATTGTTACCATTACGGTTGCTGCAATTGTGATTACCGGTATTTTGGGCAACGTAATCGCCGATGTGGTGTTTCGTGTGTTTGGAATCCATGACCCTGTGGCACGGGGGCTGGCACTGGGAAATTCGGCCCACGCCATTGGAACGGCACGAGCAATGGAGCTGGGAGAAATTGAAGGTGCCATGAGCAGTTTGGCAATTGCGGTGGCAGGGTTGCTTACCGTGCTTGGGGCATCGTTTTTTGCCCAGATAGGCTAAGGAGGAAGTATGATTAAAACAGAGATGCGTGCATACGATTTGGTATTGCAGTACATCAAAGATAAAATTCAAAACAATGAACTGACGCTGGGCAACAAACTGCCGTCGGAACGTACCATTATGGAAGAGCTGGACTTGAGCCGCAACTCGGTACGCGAAGCATTGCGGCAGTTGGAAAACATGGGCTTTATAAAAAGTAACCATGGGCAGGGAAATTTTTTGATAAACCAAGCAGGACGGGGTTTTTCTGAAATATTTTCCATGCTGTTGCTAATGCATCAAACCGATCGAAGCGAGTTTTTGATTTTACGCCGCAGCTTGGAAACTGAGGCATTCAAACAAGCAATGATAAACCGCAGCGAACAAGACTTGCAAACATTGCAGCAGGCGGTGGAGAAGATGAATCAAGCCACCAACCAAAACCAGATAGAAGAAGCAGAAAAAATCTTTCATCATACATTAATGATTGCTGGGCAGAACAAGCTGTTTGTTATGATTATGCAAGCCCTGTCCACCTTGGAAGATACCTACCGACACGAAACGCTTTCCTTACTGGAAGACGAGAGGAAGCGGCTTTTGCTGCAGGTACACCAAGATATTGTGCAGGCGTTGCAGGTACGGGATATGCAAAAAGGATATCAGGCCATGCAGCGGCATTTTGACTTAATTATATAAACATTTCTGTTATAAAGATAAAACATCCCGCTATGAAAATCATAGCGGGATGTTTTTGTAAGCAATTATAAAAGGGTAGACCAGAACAATCCACCGGCAATGAATATGATTGCAACAATCAGCAAAAAACCAATTAAGTACCCACGGGTCATGTGCTGCCGAAACAGCTCTTTCCAAGCAATGGGTGGTTTTGGTCGGCGGCTCATGAACGAGGTGCCTCGTTTTGCTGTTTCAGCAAATCACGAATTTCTGCCAGCAAATCTTCGGTGGTGGGCTTTTCGGGCTCGGCAGCTTCGGCAATTTCTTCCTCTACCTTCTTTTCAAAGCGCAGTTTGCTCATTAGCTTTACAGCGCAGAATACGCAGAATGCCAGAATGATAAACTCAACTACAGTTTGAATGAAGTTGCCGTATGCCAGCACAACGTCCTTGCCGCCAAAATGGAATACGTAAGAAAGGTTTGTAAAGTTTACCTGACCGATTGCCAAGCTGATCAACGGCATAATCACGTCGTTTACCAGGCTGGTAACAATTTTACTGAATGCACCACCCACTACAACACCGACAGCCATGTCGATGACGTTGCCGCGCATGGCAAACTCTTTAAACTCGTTAAAAAACTTTTTCATGGTTCAAAACCTTTCTCGTTCTTATTTCAGCAATGCCTGCACTGCATCGGCAGCGGCATTCAGATATTGACCGGGATAGCTTTCAATCATGCCGTTGTCGGCACATTCTGCCAGTTTGGGATCAATGGGGCATTTTGCCAGTACGGGAATGTGGTACTTTTCGGCAACCTCTTCCACATGGCTTTCGCCAAATACCTTGATTTGTTTGCCGCAATCGGGGCATTCAATGTAGCTCATGTTTTCCACAATGCCCAAAATGGGAATGTTCATCATCTGAGCCATCTTAACCGCTTTTGCAACAATCATGCTTACCAGTTCTTGCGGGCTTGCAACCACAATAATTCCGTCCACAGGTAAGGTCTGGAATACAGTCAGCGGTACATCACCGGTGCCGGGAGGCATGTCCACAAACATAAAGTCAACATCTTTCCAGATAACTTCCTGCCAGAACTGCTTTACCGCACCTGCAATCACAGGGCCGCGCCATACAACGGGGTCTTCCTCGTTGGGCAGCAGCAGGTTTACGCTCATTACGTCAATACCGGTGCGGCTCTTAATGGGCCACAAGCCGTTTTCATCGCCCATAGCACGGCCGTGAATGCCGAACAGTTTGGGGATGGAAGGGCCGGTAATATCGCCGTCCAGTACACCAACTTGGTAACCGCGGCGGCGCATTTCCACTGCCATTAAAGCACTGGTCATGCTTTTGCCAACGCCGCCTTTGCCGCTTACAATGCCAATTACTTTTTTAATGTTGCTCATGGCATGGGGGGCTTCGTGAAAATCGGCGGGGTTTTTACGGCTAGAGCAGCTTTGGCTGCAACTGCCGCAATCATGCGAACATTCGCTCATGGTTATTCTCTCCTTTTTTACAGCGCTTCAATGATGCCGCTTACCAAGGTTTGCAGCACCTGCGCACGTTGATTTGCAATTTCGATGACTTCATCACCGGAAAGCTTCTTCTTTTCGATGCCGGCAGCCATGTTTGTAATCAGGCTAATGGCAAGTACATTCAAACCGCAATGACTGGCGGCAATTACTTCGGGCACAGTGCTCATACCTACGGCATCTGCACCCAAGGTGCGAAAGGCGCGAATCTCGGCAGGGGTCTCATAGTTGGGGCCCATGTAACCCAGATATACACCTTTTTGCAGTTTTACACCTTGCTTTTCAGCAACCGAGAACGCCAGTTCACGCAAAGCAGGGGTATAAGCAAAGGTCATATCGCAAAAACGCGGGCCAATGCTGTCATCGTTGGGGCCGGTTAAGGGGTTGGCACCCATAAAGTTGATGTGGTCTTCCAGAACCATTAAATCACCAATCGAAAAACTGGTGTTTACGCCGCCGGCAGCATTGGTCAAAATCAGGGTTTGCACACCCAAAGCTTTCATCACACGAATGGGAAATGCAATGTCCTGCATGGAATGACCTTCGTAAAAATGCAGTCGGCCCTGCATGCACAGCACAGGCTTACCTGCCAAGCGGCCTGCAACAAAGCGGCCGGCATGACCCGGTGCAGTGGAAGTTACAAACCCCGGCAGCTCGCCGTAAGGAACATAAACCGGAGATTCGATTTTGTCAGCCAAACCGCCCAAGCCGCTGCCCAGTACAATGCCCACAGTGGGCAGTTCGGGCAGGCGTTCTTTTAAAATAGATACAGCCTGTTCGATAAAGTTGTTCATAATAAATTCCTCCAAATCCCGCCGTGCATCCAATGGGTGCAGGGCAGGTAATGTTAAAATTCGTATCTATCTTACCATAAGCGATAAAAAAATAAAAGTACCGTACAGCTTGAAAATGCATACCCCATTCATTTGCGGCATATTCATAGATAAGACTTTGCAGAAAAGGAAATGGGAGGCCAAAACAAATGGGACGAGTGCATACCTATTTTAAAAATGCAGTGATTCTTACCGTAACAGGTCTTGCACTGCGTGCAGCAGGCATGTTTTTTCGGGTATACATTGCGGGGCGCATCGGTGCCGAGGGCATGGGCCTGTATCAGTTGATTTTTACCATTTACAGCCTGTGCATTACCTTTGCCACATCGGGCGTATCGGTGGCAGCAACACGGCTTGCCGCCGAAGAGCTGACCCAGCCCGATATGGGGCGCGCAAAAGGAGTGATGCGGCGTGTAATGCAGCTTGCGTTTGCCTTTGGCTCTGTGGCGGCAGTGGTACAGTTTGTGTTTGCGTATCCTGCGGCAAGGTATTGGCTAGGGGATGCACGAGCAGCCATTTCGCTGCAAATTTTAGCCCCCTGTTTGCCCTTTATGGCACTGGCGGCAGCAACCAGAGGCTACTTTTTTGCCCGACGACAGGTGGGGCCGAACACCCGCTCGCAAATTTATGAACAAATTCTAAGAATCGGATTTGTCATGTGGATTGTGCCTAAGGTGCTGGACTGGGGGGTGGAGTACACCTGTGCAGCGGTGTTGTTGGGTGATACCATCAGCGAAATTGTGTCGGCTTTGTTTATGTTACATTATTATAAAAGAGATACCAAAAAGCTGTTTGCATCGGTTACGGCAACCGTGCCGCAAAATACAACGGCTCGGTTGTTTAAAATTGTTGCACCCGTAGAGGGCGGCCGCTGTTTGGATAGTGCCTTGCATACCGTGGAAAATACCCTGGTGCCTGCCTGTCTGCTTACCTTTTTGGGCAGCCGAGAGGAATCGCTGGCGCAGTTTGGTGCCTTAAAAGGCATGGCAATGCCGATTTTGCTGTTTCCGTTTTCTTTTTTGAATCCGTTGGCAACCTTGCTGCTGCCCGAAGTTACCGAAGCCCATATTTTGGGCCGTCAAAAAAGCTTGGAAAAACTGGTGGGCAGAATTATGCTGTTTACCAATACCTTTTCGGTGTTGGCGGGCGGACTGATTGCCATATATGCCTATCCGCTGGGGCGGTTGATTTACCATGACGAAAGCATTGGGTTTTATCTGGCGGTTTTGGCACCTGTATTGCCGGGCATGTATCTGGACGCCATGGGCGATGCGGTGTTAAAGGGCTTGGGCGAAGAGGTTGCCACATTTCGCTATAGTATATGGGATTCCACCCTGCGCATTGTGTTGGTGTTGTTGCTCATGCCCCGTATGGGCATGAAAGGCTTTTTGTTTGTAATGCTGTGTTCCAATGTGATTTCGGCATTTTTGAATATTTTTCGCATTGAAAAGGTGGCAAACATTAAAACCCAATGGTATCGCTGGATTATTCAACCCATGTTGCTGTTTGGGGTGGCAGCAGTCTTGGGCGAGGGTACATTGCGGATGCTGCATATTACAGGCGATTGGCAGCGGCTGCTGTTGGGCGGAACCATTAGCACCTTGCTGTATTGTTTGTTTATGCTGCGTTGCGGCTTGGGCGATGCCCTGCAAAGTATGCTGCACCACAAGCGAAAGGATGCAGAACAAAACACGGTTGTACATTGAGCTTAAAAATAGAATGGAAATGTTGATATTGTTTGTGTGATAAAAAATGAAAAATACAATTGACATTTTGGCAAACCAATGATAAAATAAATATCGTTCTGTTGAGGCAGACAAACAATATCAGATGCGGATGTGGCGGAATTGGCAGACGCGCTAGATTCAGGTTCTAGTGGTAGCGATACCGTGGGGGTTCAAGTCCCTTCATCCGCACCAAGCAAAGCCCTGTAAACCAATTGGTTTGCAGGGCTTTTTGCATACCTGCGCAGCAAAATAAATTGTTGCAACCATACGATTGTGCCAAAAAAATTTGTGCAATCGGCATGAAAGAACCTTGCAAAATATGGATTTTTCAACCCTGTTACAGAAAAAACAAAAAAAGATATTGGAGAGAATTTAGAACTGTGTTAAAATTTAGAGGAAATATAAATTAAAAGACACAAGGAGTTTTGTTGCATGGATGTTGCAATCTATCCCTTTGGGACTACCAGCGACGGAAAAATGGTTTTTTGTTGCCGCATGCAGCAAAGCAACGGGGCATGGGCAGAGGTTTTAAGCTACGGGGCAACGCTGCGCGCCTTGGCTGTACCAAACCAAAGCGGAGAACTTCAGTCGGTTTGTTATGGGTACGATACCTTGCAAGGCTATGAAAACGGGCAGGATTACCGTGGCGCAGTGGTTGGCCGCTGTGCAGGGCGCATTGCCAATGCAATATTTGACCTAAACGGCAAAACCTATACCCTGTATGCCAACCAGAACAATCACCACCTGCATGGCGGAAAACAAGGCTTTGACCGCAAGCTGTGGCAGATGACGCCGCTGCAAAACGGTGTGCAGTTATATCGCATTGCTGCCGATGGCGAAGAAGGCTATCCGGGGGCGGTGGAACTTACCGTTACCTATACCTTTAGCGGGCAAAATACTTTGTGTATTCAGTTTGATGCCTTACCCTTGCAGCAAACCGTGCTTTCGCTTACCCATCACGGCTATTGGAATTTGGCAGGCTGCGCCAATGTGGGGGACCACTGGTTTTCCAGCCCTGCAACCCAATACGCTGCCATACAGCCAGACGGCATTCCCACAGGGGAGCTGCTGCAAACACAAGGTACGCCCTTTGATTTTCGGCAGCCGAAAATGTTGCAGCAGCACTGGAATACAGCAGATGCACAAATTCAGGCAGGCAGCGGCTATGACCATACCTTGCTGGTACCGGGCAGCGGGCTGCGTACCATGTGCCGTTTGTATCACCCAAAAAGTGGGATAACCATGCAGGTAAACAGCACATTGCCCGGGATTCATCTGTACACAGGCAACTTTTTGCAGCCAACGCCACGCTGTGCCGTTGCGTTAGAAGCGCAATTTATACCCGATGCGGTGCATCATCCGCAGTTTCCCGGTGTAGTGGTACAAAAAGGGGAGCATTGGCAGCATACCATTGCATATCAATTTACATGCGAAAAAACAATCCATACTATGGGGGAGTTTCATTATGATAAACACAAAACAATTCATTGAAAAAATTCAACAAGGCTGCTTTGATGACAGATTGAAACAGTTGTATGTGTTTCGTGAGCAGGAAAAAGAGCTGAACCAAGCCAAAAATCGGGCAGTACATACCATCGAAGGCTTTTGCAATGCATTTCCCGATCGGGCAGATGCAGAATGTGCCCTGTACAGTGGCCCCGGCCGTACCGAAATCGGCGGCAACCATACCGACCACCAGCACGGTCGGGTATTGTGCGGCAGCGTAGCCATGGATATGCTGGCATGCGTTAGCCCCCGTCAAGACGGCGTGATTCGCATTGTTTCCGAGGGATACCCTCAGTTGAGCATCCGTGTGGCAGACACCGAAAAGCAAGCCGCAGAGGTCAACACCTCGAATGCGCTGGTGCGTGGTGTTGTGGCAGGCATTGCGCAAAAAGGCTATTCCTTAAATGGCTTTGATGCCTATATTACAAGCGCAGTACCCGCAGGTTCGGGCTTGTCCTCCTCGGCAGCCTATGAGATTTTGGTGGGCAATATTTTAAACGACCTGTACTGTGGCGGCAAATTAACCGCAATGGAGCTGGCACAAATTGGCCAGTATGCCGAAAATGTTTATTTTGGCAAGCCCTGCGGCTTGATGGACCAGGCAGCCTGTTCGGTGGGCGGTGTGGTTGCCATTGACTTCGCAGACCCCAAACAGCCCATTGTAGAAAAGGTTGAGTATAATCTGGCACAGTCGGGATATGTGCTGTGCATTGTGGACACCGGTTCCTGCCATGCCGATTTAACCGACGATTACGCAGGCATTACTCAAGAGATGGGGCAGGTTGCCAACTGGTTTGGCAAACAAGTATTGCGCGAAGTAGACCCCCAAGCCTTTGAACAGGCCATTCCTCAGTTGCGCCAGCAATTTGGCGACCGTGCGGTTCTGCGTTCCATGCACTTCTTTGCAGAAAATGAGCGCGCCGCACAGCAGGCAGAAGCGCTGAAAAACGGCGATATGGAGGCTTTCTTGCAGTTGGTACGGGAGTCCGGCCGTTCCTCTGCGTTGCTGCTGCAAAACACCTGGTCTGTGGCTGAGCCTGCGCAACAGGCCATTCCGCTGACCTTAGCTGTGGCAGAGCAGGTATTGCAGGGTAGCGGTGCAGCCCGTGTACACGGCGGCGGCTTTGCCGGAACCATTCAAGCCTTTGTGCCGGAAGCAAAGCTGAATGAATTTGTGCAGCGTATGGAAACACTGCTTGGGGCAGGAAAATGCCATGTTATGTCCATTCGCTCCGAGGGTGGCTGTGTTGTAATCAATCCGTAAAATAAGAAAGGGGAAATCAGAAATGACGGTCGATCAGGCAATTAGCAGTTTGGTAGAATATGCAGTGCGCACCGGTTTGATTCAAGAGCTGGAACGCGTTTGGGCAGCAAATGCAATTTTGGCAGTAATGCAGATGGACGGCTACACCGCAACCGAGCCGGTGGCAGATGCGGATTTGCCGGAAATTCTGCAAACCTTGGTGGACGATGCACAAAAACGAGGTTTGTTACAGGCAGATTCCGTTACAGGTCGGGATTTGTTCGATACCGCATTGATGGGCTGCATCACGCCAAGACCTTCCCAAGTGGTACAGGAATTTTGGCAGCGATATCAGCAATCGCCTCAGCAAGCCACCGACTGGTATTACGATTTTTCCCGCAACACCAACTACATTCGCCGTGACCGCATTGCAAAGGATATGCAGTGGGTAACGGCAACCGAATACGGCGATTTGGATATTACCATCAACCTTTCCAAACCCGAAAAAGACCCCAAGGCCATTGCCTTGGCAAAAAGCAAGCCACAAAGCGGATATCCCAAATGCCAGCTTTGTGCCGAAAACGAAGGCTATGCAGGTCGGTTAGACCATCCCGCCCGCCAAAATCATCGGGTAATTCCCTTTGAAGTGTGCGGTGAAGCATGGATGTTGCAGTATTCCCCCTATGTGTACTATAATGAACACTGTATTTGTTTGAATACCCAACACATTCCCATGAAAATTGACCGCTCCTGCTTTGATAAACTGCTGGATATTGTGCGTCAGTTCCCCCATTACTTTGTGGGCTCCAATGCGGATTTGCCCATTGTTGGCGGTTCCATTTTGGCACATGAGCATTTTCAGGGCGGCCGCTGCACCTTTGCAATGGAAAAAGCACCGGTGGAACAGCCAGTACAAATCAAAGGCTTTGAAGATGTTCAGGTTGGTATTGTGCGCTGGCCCATGTCGGTGCTGCGTGTAACCGCCGCCGATGCACAGCGTGTTGCAGAGCTGGCAGAAAAGGTACTGGATGCATGGCGCAGCTATACCGATGAATCCGCCTTTATTTTTGCCGAAACAAACGGGGAACCTCATAACACCATTACCCCCATTGCACGCCGACGTGGCGAGTTGTACGAGATGGACTTGGTATTGCGTAACAACATTACCACCGAAGAATACCCCATGGGTGTATTTCATCCCCATCCCGAGCTGCACAACATTAAAAAAGAGAACATCGGCTTAATCGAGGTAATGGGCCGCGCCGTGTTGCCGGCACGTTTAAAGGAAGAATTGGCACTTGTGGCAGAAAAGCTGGAAAAAGGCGAGTCGCTGCTGCAAGACGAGCGCACAGCAAAGCACGCAGAATGGGCAGAGCAGATTCTGCAAAAGCATGGTAAGCTGGCAGCAGGTCAAGCAATGGATTTGGTATTGCAAGAAACCGGCATCACCTTTGCCAAGGTTTTGGAGCATTCCGGTGTATTCAAACGGGATGATGCAGGCAGAGCAGCGTTTTTGCGTTTTGTTGAAAGCATCTAAAACAAAACCACAAAGGGAGAAGAAAGATGCAACCACGATTAACACATTTGTATTTTGGAAACGGAAAAGGAAAAACCACGGCGGCCATGGGCTTGGCATTACGAGCTGTGGGCAATCAATGGCGTGTTGGGGTTGTGCAATTTCTAAAGGGCTCTTCCAGTGGCGAAGTAGAGATGTTGCGGCAACTGGGCGCAACCATAGTAAAAAAACAATGTGGCATTAAGTTTGTGTTTCAAATGACCGAAGAGGAAAAAGAACAAACACGGCAGATTGAAAACGAACATTTACAGCAGGCAATTCGTATGGCGCAAAGCGGCGAGTATGACTTGTTGGTTTTGGACGAAGCCGGTTCGGCGTGTAAATTGGGCATGATTGACGAAGCGGTTTTAAAAGCCTTTGTGCAGCAAAAACCAGCGAATCTGGAACTGGTATTAACGGCACATCAGCCCATAGATTGGATGATAGAAGCCGCCGATTATTGCACCGAAATGGTTTGCCACAAACACCCGTATCAACAGGGCATTGCTGCCCGAAAAGGGGTAGAATATTAAAAAAGATGGGTTTCCCATTTGGGAAACCCATCTTTTTTATAGCTTTTTGCGCAAAATAGAAAAGTGGAAGAAGTTGGTGTAATAAGAAAGGGAATACATCACCGGCTTTGCCAGCTTGGAAAAGCTTACCTCGTCCATCAATAGCAGTGCTTCGTGGCTTGGAACAGCCAGCGTTTGCCGAATGGCAGCATCGCCGTTTACCGCGTTCAGGTGTGCAATGGTACTGGTAACGGTGATGTTGCAGGTTTCTTGCAAAATGTCAAAAATCGGCTGAGAAAAGTCTAATTGTTCCAAAACATCGGCAGGGAATAACGCAGCAGAAAAATAGTCAACCGAATAAATCACTGGGGTGGTATCTGCTAAAATTCGCTTGCGAACCACCAAAACCGAGTCGCCGATTTCCAAATCCAGAAGCTGTGCCAAATGACTATCTGCAATAACTTTTTGTACGGAAATTTGGTCGGTAATGGGGGTAAAGCCTGCACTGCGAATCATGGTACTATACTCAAATTTTTGGTCCAAACGATTGTTAAGTGCAACAATGCGCCGATTTACCACCGTACCCAAACCACGTACACGCTCCACATAGCCTTCTCGTTCCAGTTCTGCCAGTGCATCACGAATCACAGTACGGCTTACGCCAAGGCGTGCAGCAAGTTCCACCTCGGCAGGCAGTCGCTCGCTGTTGGCATATGGGCCGCAACGCATCTCGTTTAATAACTGCGATGCAATTTGTTGGCTGATTACTGCGCCGCCCAAAGGGTTTTGTTCACCGGTTTTGCTGTTTGCCATAGTAAATAGCCCTCCTGTGTAGTGTTGATAAAATCATACTTTTAAGTATAGCACAATAGCAATAAAGGGGCAACCAAAGGCAATAAATTCAAAAAGGATGAGCAAAATTTGCATAAAAAATGCTGCAAGAAGCAATTCTTGCAGCGTTTTTGCAATTAATTATTTATTGCGAATGTAGTTATCAATGGCCTTAGCAGCATGTTTGCCGGCACCCATTGCCAAAATAACGGTAGCAGCACCGGTAACAGCATCGCCGCCGGCGTATACGCCCTCACGGCTGGTCAAGCCATCGTCACCGTTGGTTACAATGCAGCCATGGCGGTTGGTTTCCAAACCGGGGGTAGTGCTGCGAATCAGCGGGTTGGGGCTTGTGCCAATGGACATAATCATGGTGTCAACATCCAGCACAAAGTTGCTGTTTGCTTTTTCCACAGGACGGCGACGGCCGCTTTCGTCTGGTTCGCCCAGTTCCATTTCTACACATTCCATGCCCTTTACACAGCCGTTTTCGTCGCCCAAAATCTGCACAGGGTTGGTCAACAGCTTAAAGATGATGCCTTCTTCCTCGGCATGCTCAACTTCTTCTTTACGGGCGGGCAGTTCATCCATGCCACGGCGGTATACAATGTATACGTTTTCGGCACCCATACGCTTTGCGCTGCGAGCAGCGTCCATTGCAACGTTGCCGCCGCCAACAACGGCTACGCTATGGCTTTTTTGAATGGGAGTTTTGCTGCCGGGCTGGTAGGCCTTCATCAGGTTTACACGGGTCAGGTACTCGTTGGCAGAGTATACGCCCTTCAGGCTTTCGCCAGGAATGCCCATAAAGCGGGGCAGACCTGCACCGGATGCAATGTATACAGCTTCGTAGCCGTAATCTTCCATCAGCTCGTCAATGGTCAGCACCTTGCCAATAACCATGTTGGTTTCGATGTCTACACCCATAGCCTTCAGGCCGTCGATTTCCTGCTGAACAATTGCCTTGGGCAGACGGAACTCGGGGATACCATATACCAATACGCCGCCAGCCAGATGCAAAGCTTCGTATACGGTTACCTTGTAGCCCAGTTTTGCCAAATCGCCGGCAGCGGTCAAACCACTGGGACCGGCACCAATAATGGCAACCTTGTGGCCGTTGGGTTCGGGTACGGTGGGAGCGGTGTTATTGTGCTCGCGGTGCCAGTCAGCAACAAAACGCTCCAAACGGCCAATGCCAACGCTTTCGCCCTTAATGCCACGAACGCACTTGCCTTCGCACTGGGTTTCCTGCGGGCAAACACGACCGCATACGGCGGGCAGAGCGCTGGAAGCACTCAGTACCTGGTACGCACCTTCAAAGTCCTCTTCGGCAACTTTGCCGATAAATGCAGGGATATCAATACCAACAGGGCAGCCGCTTTGGCAGGGCTTGTTTTTGCAGTCTAAGCAGCGTTTTGCCTCGTTAATTGCCATTTCGGGGGTGTAGCCCAAAGCTACCTCTTCAAAGTTCTTGTTGCGAACGTTGGGGTCTTGGCTGGGCATGGGGCAGCGTTTGGGGTCCATATTATGCAATGCCATGGTAGGGTTCCTCCCATATTATTTCATTCAGTATTTTGGTTGTAATGCAAAACAGGTTATTCTACGGTTTTCTTCATCAGGTTGCAGTGCTCTTCGCGGGCATGGGTTTCAAACTCTTTGTACATGTTGCCGCGCTGCATTGCCTCGTCAAAGTCTACCAGATGACCGTCAAAGTCGGGGCCGTCTACACAAGCGAACTTGGTTTCGCCGCCTACGGTTAAACGACAGCCGCCGCACATGCCGGTACCGTCAATCATAATGGGGTTCATGGATACAATGGTTTTTACATCGTATTTCTTGGTGGTCAAGCTAACAAACTTCATCATGATCAGCGGACCAATTGCAATTACTTCATCGTATTGCTCGCCGCTTTGAATCAAAGCTTCCAGGGGTGCGGTAACAACGCCCTTTTCGCCGTAGCTGCCGTCATCGGTCATGATAACCAGCTTATCGGAGCAAGCCTTGAACTCGTCTTCCAAAATAACCAAATCTTTATTGCGGAAACCAACAATGCTATGTACTTCGCAGCCTAGTTCGTGCAGGCGCTTTGCAATGGGGTATGCAATGGCACAGCCCACGCCGCCACCTACTACGGCAACCTTTTTCAGGCCATCCAGATGGCTGGCAACACCCAAGGGGCCTACAAAGTCATGAACGCACTCGCCGGCATTCAATTCGTTTAATTCCATGGTACTTTCGCCAACCACCTGAAAAATGATGGTTACGGTACCGTTTTCCCGGTCATAATCCGCTACGGTTAGGGGAATACGCTCGGAATCCTCGTTAGCGCGCACAATGATAAACTGACCGGCCTGAGCCTTTTTAGCCACCAGAGGGGCTTCAATCACCAGCTTGGTAACGGTGGGATTCAACTCTTTTCGCTCAACAATTTTAAACATGGTGTATCGCTTCCTTTGTGTTATTTAAAGATAGAGCCTGTAAACAGAACTCATTGATACCGTTTTAACACGGTACTGTATTATTGTAGCTTATAAATGCCCCCGGTGTAAAGATACACCGAGGGCATTTCATCGTGAATTTAATTAGAAATCAATGGGCAGGTCGTAGTAGCAAGCTTTCAGCAGCTTTTCCATATCTTCCTGGCTGGGCTGACGGGGATTAGAGCCGGTGCAAGCATCGCCAATTGCCAACTCAGCAACATGAGGCAGCTTCTCCATGAATTCTTTTTCATCGATGATGCCACCCTCATATTCCTTAATGCAGGTGGGGATGTTCAGTGCAGCGTTCATCTTCTTGATTTCAGCAATCAAAGCATCCACCAGTTCTTCGGTGGTGTTGCCGGGCAGATTGATAAAGCGTGCAATTTCAGCGTAACGCTCAGCAGCACTTTCAACCTTGCTGTTGTACTTAATTACTTTGGGCAGGTACATAGCGTTTGCACAGCCGTGTACAATGTGGCCGCCGGTGTAAGCAGCGCCGGTTTTGTGAGCCATGCTGTGAACAATGCCTAGCAGTGCATTGGAGAATGCCATGCCGGCCAAGCACTGTGCATTGTGCATACGGTCGCGGGCGTCCATATCGCCGTTGTAGCTGGCAACCAAATCGTTGTGAATCATCTTAATGGCATGCAAAGCCAGAGGATCGGTGTAGTCGCAGTTGCAGGTAGAAACATAAGCTTCAACTGCGTGAGTCATAGCGTCCATACCGGTATGAGCGGTCAACTTAGCGGGCATTTTTTCAGCCAGCTCGGGGTCAACAATTGCCACGTCCGGAGTAATGTTAAAGTCAGCCAAAGGATACTTAATGCCCTTAGCGTAATCGGTAATTACGCTGAAAGCGGTAACCTCGGTTGCAGTACCGGAGGTGGAAGGAATTGCGCAGAAGTGTGCTTTCTGGCGCAGTTTGGGGAAATTGAAGGGGGTGCACAGCTCTTCAAAGGTTACGTTGGGGTACTCGTAAAAAGCCCACATAGCTTTTGCTGCGTCAATGGGAGAACCGCCGCCCATTGCAACGATCCAGTCGGGCTGGAACTCGGTCATAGCAGCTGCGCCTTTCATTACGGTTTCTACCGAGGGGTCGGGCTCAACATTTTCAAACAGCTGAACCTCCATGCCGCCTTCTTTCAGGGCATTTACCGCACGGTCCAAAAAGCCGAAACGCTTCATGCTGCCGCCGCCAACAACAACAAATGCCTTTTTGCCGCCCAGATTCTTTAATTCTTCAAGAGAGCCTTTTCCATGATATAAATCGCGGGGAAGAGTAAAACGTGCCATTCCAAATTACCTCCAATATAAAAGTACATCAATCGAAAAGCGAAAATAACAAATGTTAAAACGTTAACATAAATATTGAAAAAAGAAACCGCAAAAGCGGTAGAACGTGTTTGTTATTTTCTTGACACTTGTATTTTAGCATTGTTTTTTGTCGGTGGGTAATGTATTATTTAAATATATATATATCAAAAAAGATATAATTCTATCAAATGCCATGGATTTTACCGATATTTTACCTAAAATAAATTCAAATTATAAAAACTTTCGGTATTTTTTGAATAAGAAAGGAAGAGTCGGATGAATTTGCATCAAATGCGGTGTGTATTGGAGATATCACGGGTTGGCAGTGTTACCAAAGCAGCACAAAATTTATATATCAGTCAGCCAAATTTAAGCCGAACCATTAAGGATTTGGAAAAAGAACTGGGGGTTACGCTGTTTCGGCGTGGTGCACAAGGCATGGAACCAACGGTAGAAGCGGCGCAATTGCTGCGATATGCCGAAAACATTGTGCAGCAGATGGATGAGCTGGAAAGCATTTATCAAACCCACGAAGAGAGCATGAGTTTAACCTTAGCAGGCCCAAGAAGTGGCTATATTACCCGTGGATTAGCTGCCTTTTTGTCAAAAAGGCAGCAAAAACAGCTGAAGGTGCAATACCACGAAATGCCCACAGCGCAGGCATTGGATTATGTTAGCCGCGGGCAGGTACAGATTGCGGTGGTGCGGCATCAAATTATTTATGATGATTATTTTAAAGAGCTATTTGCAAAGGCAGGGCTTGCAAGCCGAACCTTAATGCAGTTTCAGCCCTGTGTACTAATGGGAGAGCGGCATCCGCTGGAACAATATTCCCATTTGGAGCCGCAGCAGCTAATGGAGTATACCCATATTATACGAGGGGATGCACAAATTCCGGTCAATGCGGAAGGCAAGGTGATAACGGGCAGTATGGCAATTAGTCCCAGCCATATTCATGTAAACGACCGTGCCAGCATGTACGAATTGCTTCGTGGTGTACCGGGTAGTTATGCGTGGTCGAATCCGTTGCCGGAAGCAGAGCTGAAACGGCAAGGGTTAATCCAGCGAAGATGCAACGAAAGCGGCACAAATCGAGATGTTATTTTGTGGCAGGCAAAGCATGGATTAGGGCCGGTGGCACGGGACTGTGTGGTAGCATTGCAGGATGCTGCTCGCAGACAAAATATGTTGCTGCTTACTATGGAAAAGACATAACAAAAAACGCCATTTTGCAGGCAGGCGATTGCCTTGCAAAATGGCGTTTTGTTATGCAGTGGGCTGAGAAGCAGAAGAATCAGCAGGGATTTCGCCCTCCACAATCTCCGGGCCGCTGATGTATTTGCCGTAGATAAAGTATCGTTGGTTGGTGGGTTGCAGCGTACCGAAGGGATAGCAAGTATAGAGCACCAGGTTCTCTTCGGTGGCGTCTAAGTCGTAGGTTGTGGTATCGGTGGCTTTTGCTACTTTCATATCCACAACTTCATAATGATATTCGCCGTAATAGGTGGTGATTACAATTTCATCCCCCAGCTCCACATACTCAAAATCACGGAAGTAGGTGTTGGTATGGGCACCGGCAATGATGGTTCCGCCTTGGCCCGGCATACAAGCACCGGTATAAGTGCCTGCGCCTTTGTTCAGTTGGGTGGTGCTGTCACCCCAATACATGGTGCAATCCACATTGGTGCCGGGAATGGTCAGCTGGCCCAAAACATCGCCTGTTTTTGGATATCCGCCGTAAGCGTTGATGTTTACGGTAGGTTCGGGGGTGGGTTCCGGTGTAGGAGTGGGAGCGGCAGTAGGTGCCGGCGTAGCGGTAGGCTGTGGGGCAACTTCTTCTTTTTTGCAACCGGTGGCAAGCAGAGAAAGCATACAAAGAGCCATTACACAACATACCTTTAAAAAGCGATTCATAAAATACAAACCTCCCTCAACTCAATGGGTTAAGTATAACAAAGGCGCAAGGTTTCGTAAAGTGTAATGTTTTGGAAATGGGTACGATAACCGATGTGGAATATAGCACACTGAAATTTTATACCGAAGAGGAAAAGGAATAAGCCGATGTCACCTGTGGCCCGTATAAGCGCAGTAAGATACCGAACCGTAAGAAAAGCGGTACAGCAAAGCTGTACCGCTTTTATCTTACATCTGAGACTTAAACACCTTTGGCATGAGTTTATAAATTACAACAGCCGCAATGGTTGTAATAATGGCTTCCGGCAACATGTAAGTGCCGTTGTAAACCGCACTGTATAGCCAACACAGGGCATTTTCACCCATATTAGCAATTTGCTGACCCCAACCGAATTCGGTCATCCAGGAAAAAGCATAGTCATAGTCTTTCCAAACGATATAGCCTGAAAGGAAACTGCACAGATAGCGCAGCAG
>CALWNI010000034.1 GCA_944382775.1 uncultured Allofournierella sp. | reverse complement strand
AAAAAACCGCCTGCAATATGCGTTGTTCCAACACATTGCAAGCGGTTTTACTTTCATGGTTCTTACTTGTTCATCTCAGCCAGTGCATTCTTCAATGCCTGTGCAATCTGGTCAGGGCAAGAAGTGGGACGAGGGCCACAGGTGCCACCCTCCATACGGCGAATGGCTTCTTCTGCGGGCATACCCTGCAACAGTTGGCAGATGCCCTTCAGGTTGCCGTTGCAGCCACCTTCTACACTGATTTCCTGAATAATGCCACTTTCGCTCAGGGTAACGGTTGTGCTGCGAGAGCACACGCCCTTATTGTGGTAGGTATAAATCATACATATTCTCCTTAAAACTTATGATAATCCTATATTGACGACCGCACTTCCTTTGGGTTGTGCCGCCTTCTCTGAACAGCTCAAAACGAGCCGGTTCATACCCTTAACCTTTTCGGCGCTGTGCCAACTGCTCTATTTGTGCAATGGCTTGGTCACTGGTGCGGCACATGCCCAATGCTCTGGGTGTACCGGTATTCTGACCATGAAAATCACTGCCGCCGGTTACAATCAAGCCATATTTGTTTGCTAACTCATATAACGCCTGTTTGTCCTGCTCTGTATTGCGGGGATGTTCAATTTCCACCCCGTCAATGCGCCCTTGTTGTGCCAACTGTTGTACCAGTTCCATGCTTTGGTATACGCTGGGATGTGCAAAAACCGCCACACCCCGTGCCTTTTGAATCACATCCAGTACCTGGTCCACCGTTTGATACTGCGGGTCATGCAGAACCTTGCCACCCGATTCTCCAAACAACTCTTTATAAGTCTGCTTATAAATACCGTCTGCCAAACCGTAATTCACTAAAACCTGCATCAAGGTGGATTTATACAGCACTCCGCCGTCTTGAACCAATGGTTTTGTATCTTCCAGCTTAAACTGCGGATACAACTGCTCCAGCTCTTTTGCGCTTTGGGTGCATACGGCATTGCGTCGTTGTGCCATAAGCTCACAGTGTGCAATCAGGTCAGGGCAGGTTTCGTCCGGCCAATAACATAAAATGTGCACCCGTCTGCCACGCTCAAAATCAAATGCGGTTAATTCCGTTGCCGGAATCAGCCGAACCCCATCACGCAGCGAATTGGCATACCCGTACCGTACCGATTGCATGGAATCATGGTCGGAAATTGCCAAATGGGTAAGGCCTGCCCGTGCTGCCAATTTGGGAAGCCACTGCACTTGCAGCGAACCATCGGAAAAGGTTGTATGGGTGTGTAAATCACCTGCCATAGGTGCTCACCTCGATTTATTGTATTATTTGTCGATTTTATTATATCACACTTTTTATTTTTGGTAAAGAATCCTGTTTTATTTGTTCCATCGCAACAAAAAACCTCCTGGGCTGTGTTGCACACAATCCAGAAGGTTTTTACATGCTATACTCCCCATTGCATTAAACAAGATACAACTGTTGCACCATATCTTCCAACAACTCTCGTTGATGCTGTGGGGCTAAATCGGTACTATTTAATATTTCTTTCATTTTCTGCACATAATCTTTTTGTTCACAGATGCTTTCAAACCGTTCACCGCAATGGGTTTGCAGCCCATACATCTCCCATCCTCGGCCTGTTTCGTCCGTTACTGTTGTTGTTATGACTTCAAATGTCATTCAATACTTCCCCCTTAAATATCACGGCTGTTCATATCACGGCTGTTCAACCCTTGCTGCATTTTATTGCCGCCATAATCCTTACTACTTTATTGTAGCGAATTATTTTGTCGAATTTTGTTGTTTTGTGCCGCGATTTACCAACTAACTGGAAATTGGTTCCAGCATTTACCTATATTTTTATTCTTCGGTTACCGAATCCTGTTTTGTTCATTGTTCTTACACAGCAATGTATTTGCTGATTTTCTCATACCGGAGGGGGGAACATACTACCAAAAACATTCAACGAAAGCCTTTGCTTGTTACACACCCTGTAAAACAACTGCTTTTCTTTTGTGCAGATTAGTGATTTTTGTAATAATTGATTAAACAGCCATCCAACAAAATCTGACGTTCATTGTCTGTTAATTGTGCCATAGACAAAGCAAACTTCTGGGGTTTTTCATCTTTTAAAATATAGGCAGTAATCTGAGATAAATCTCCCTGCACTGCCTGACGCACATGCGGTATCAAGATATAATCACCCAAGGCAAAGGAAGGCTGCCCCTCTATTTGCAGCGGCAACATACCCCAGTTAATCAAATTTGAGCGGTATCGTTTTGTAGCGTATTCTTGTGCAATGTTCGCACCTGCACCAAGCACACGCTGGCAGCTTGCCGCCTGTTCTCGGGCAGAGCCGTCACCGGGTTTTACCGCATAAATCGTAGAGGCAATTCCCACTTGGTTCCATTGCAGTGTTTCACAGCCCGGAACGCAGTGAATCTGCTTTAGCAATGCCATATCTCCATTGCCCTCAGTGCGAGCTTCTTCCTGCGCCTGTACTGCTTTTGCACGGCTTACATACTCCGGGTCTTTGCGGCTTAGGGTAAACTCTGCCAACCCCAATGGGTTGGAACGATAAGAGCTGGTTTCGCCACTGGGAATCAGCTCATCGGTGGTGGTAACCGGGTCAGTAATATAGCTGGTTACCTTGAGAAGCAGATGCTCCGGCAGCGGCTGCATGGTCGGCCAGTCCTTAATGTTGGGACCCAGGCGCAATGTTTCTTCCGGATTTGGCTTTCCATATCCCACATAAACCCGACTGCGATAGCTGGAATCATCAAACTCGTACGCGGGAATAACCGGCGTATAGTCAATCTCGGTTGCCGGGGTTAAAATTCCGCCGTTGCGTGTGGTTGCTGCCACAGAACGGGCATCCATCAATGCCACCCCTGCAATTTGACCGTTGCCGGGCTTGGAACCTTCTCGGCTGGGGAAGTTGCGGGTTGTATGGCGAATGCTCAGCGAACCGTTAGCAGGCACATCACCTGCACCAAAGCAAGGGCCACAAAAGGCGGTACGAATGGTTGCCCCCGCTGCCATAAGCTTTGTGATGGTACCGTTTTTGGTCAATGCCATCATGGTTGGCTGGCTGCTGGGATATACGCTTAACGCATATTCTCCGTTGCCGCAGGTGTAACCGTCCAAAATTTGTGCCGCTTCGCAGATGTTGGAGTACATACCACCGGCACAGCCTGCAATAACGCCCTGGTCAACACGCAATTTTCCGTTTTCAATCTTGCTGGTTAAATTCAGGGTTACTTTGCCGCCAAGTAAATCTTTGCAGTCTTGCTCGGTTTTATGTAAGATATCAGCAAGATTTGCGTTCAATTCCTCAATGCTGTACACATTAGACGGGTGCATTGGCAACGCAATCATGGGGCGCACCTTGCTAAGGTCAACCTCCACCACACCGTCATAATAAGCAAGATCCGCCGGGGCAAGGGGCTGATAGTCCGCCGCACGCCCATGCAATGCCAGATACTGACGGGTGGTTTCATCGGTACACCAAATGCTGGACAAGCAGGTGGTTTCGGTGGTCATAACATCAATGCCGCTGCGGTATTCCAGCGGTAAATTTGCAATGCCGGGGCCCACAAATTCCATAACCTTGTTTTTAACGTATCCATTTTGAAATACCGCCCCAATGATCGCCAATGCCACGTCCTGCGGGCCAACACCGGGCACCGGTGCCCCTGTTAAATGCACCGCAACCACCTGCGGATATGCGGCATCATAGGTACGGCCCAGCAGCTGTTTTGCCAGCTCACCACCGCCTTCGCCAATTGCCATGGTACCCAAAGCACCATATCGGGTATGACTGTCTGAACCCAAAATCATCTTACCGCACCCTGCATACATTTCGCGCATGTATTGATGAATTACTGCAATGTGGGGCGGTACAAAGATACCGCCGTACTTTTTGGCAGCCGAAAGACCAAACAGGTGGTCGTCTTCGTTAATTGTTCCACCCACTGCACACAAGCTGTTGTGGCAGTTGGTAAGAATATAGGGCATAGGAAACTGCTCTAAACCAGATGCGCGGGCTGTTTGCACAATTCCCACAAAAGTAATATCATGGCTGGCCATTGCATCAAATTTCAACTTTAAGGTTTGCGGGTCTTTGCTTTGGTTATGCGCTTGCAAAATACGCCAAGAAATGGTTCCCGTTTGAGCCTGCTGTATCTCACTTTCTACAAATCCCATTGCTGCCAGTGCAGCATCTGCCTTCTCATTTGCGGCGACCCACTGCCCTTTTGCATAATACATACCGGTTTTACTGCATGTTATCATAATACACCCTCCTTTGCAGATGCATAATATAAACAACGTATCACTTTTATTTGCTAAAGTGTTATTTGTTTGATTATAACACAAAGCTTTTGCAAAAGAAATGGATTGAGGACTAAATTTAAAAAATTATTTGTAAATTTTTGCTATTTCCATTTACTGCTTGCATTGCAAGCAAATTTCTTTGGTTTTATCGATTTTGTTGCATCATATTCATACAAATCTGCTATAATGGATAAGATTCTGCCTTTATGGTGAATCCTTTGCACTAGTTTTAACCTTGAAAGGAGCTTTTCCCCTTTGTCGTTTTCCTCTGTTTATCCCTATGTGATCATTGCCGTTTGTTTTATTCTGCTTTTATTTTTGGTTCGGCTGTACCAAAACCGCGAGCGATATCCCTATGCAGCAAAACATCTTCTCACGCGCCGAGAATATAAATTTTATATGATTTTGCGAAAAGTTGCCGCGGAACACAACTGTTTGATTTGCCCAAAAGTTGGGCTAAAGGATATTTTATCGGTAACCGACCGCCAAAACTACATGAAGTATTTTTGTAAAATCTCGCAAAAGCATGTGGATTTTGTAATTTGCGACCAAAAGCTAAATGTTTTATTTGCACTGGAGCTGGACGACAGCACCCATTTTACCCCAGATGCCCAACGGCGGGACCATTTTAAGAACAAAGCCTTTGCTGCTGCCGGCATTCCGCTAAAGCGAATTATGGAAATTGATGAAGCCAACATTCGCGAACTTTTTTATGATATATAACCAAATGCCCGTTCTGGTCAGAACGGGCATTTATCTTTTACTGATGTTTCATTTCCTTTTCCTGTTTCAACAAACGGTCAGTAACAATATCCAAGTTTTCCAAATCTTCTCTTCGCATTCCAAACGAACGCTCCTGCAAATGAGTTTCGGTTTCACCTTTGTATGCCATTTTAAGTAATATGGGGGTAAGAATGGTGGTTAGTACCACCATAATAATCACAGGCCCAAACAATTCTTGGGGCATTAGTCCAATATCAACCCCTTTGTTGGCAACAATCAATGCAACTTCGCCGCGGCAAACCATGCCAAGACCGATTTGGTTGCATTCTCGGGTGGAAAATCCACAGAGCTTTGCACCCAATCCACAGCCAATCCATTTTGACAACACCGCCACAACCACCAGCAAAACACAAAATACAATTAGCTCTGTTGTCATTTTGGGCAAAACAACACTCATGCCAATGCTGGCGAAAAACACAGGTGCTAAAAACAAATACTGCACCGGCTCAAACTTGGATGCAATGTATCCTGCTTTTTTCGTGGCACCAATCATTAAGCCTGCTGCAAAGGCTCCGGTAATATCCGCAACCCCAAAATATTCTTCTGCCGCAAATGCCATAAGCAAACAGACCACAAATGCAGCGATGGGATAACGGCGCAAATTGCGGTCTTTTGCACGGTGGATATACCAATCCAGCGCACGAACCCCCACAACATAAGCCACTGCACAAAACAGCAAAAACAACAGGATTTTGACAAGCACCATTCCCATACTTTCGCCGTCACCACTTAAGCTGGTAATCATGGTAAGTGCAATAATACCTAAAATATCATCAATAATCGCAGCGGCCAAAATCGCATTTCCTACCCTGCTTTGCAGCTTGCCCAGCTCGCGCAAGGTTTCTACGGTAATACTTACCGACGTTGCGGTTAAAACAGTGCCAATAAAAAAGTTTTGCAGCATATCATCGGTAGGCGACAACCATGCCGATACTGCCGCACCACCAAACAGCGGCAGCAAAACCCCCAGCAATGCAATGATAAAGCCGGATTTCCCTGCTTTTTTCAAGTCGCGAACATCGGTTTCCATGCCTGCGGAAAACATAATTACAATAACACCTAATTCCGCAAGCTGTTCAATCATTTCGCTGTCGCTGGGCAACAGGTTTAACCCAAAAGCAGGCCCCAGTAACAAACCCGCCAAAAGTGCCCCTACAACCTGTGGCATCTGAAACCGTCGGGTTACAAGCCCAAAAACTTTTGTGCTTAACAAAATAAGTGCTATGTGCCAAAGAAAATCATATGACATTATTGTCCCCTCCATTTTTCAGACTATAACCAAAGTATATACATTTAAAACCAAAACATCAACAACAACTATACCATTGTTACAAAAAACCGCTTTGCAAAATTTGCAAAGCGGTTTTTTAACCCTGTTATTCTTCTTTTCCAAAGGCTTTTTGTGCAGCCATTAAAATACCTGCTCTGCTTGCAGCAAAATTCAAACCACCTTGCAGGTATACAGTATAGGGCGGACGCATCGGGCCATCACAGCTTAGCTCAATGCTGCTGCCGTTGGTAAATGCACCTGCTGCCATAATAACCTCGCTGGTATAGCCAGGCATTGCATAAGGCTCGGGTGTTACATAGCTATCCACCGGGCTTCCTGCTTGGATTCCCTGACAAAATGCCACCATTGCATCCGGGTCGCCGGTTTCAAAACTGGTAATGATATCATTGCGGGGCTCGGTGTAATGCGGCAGGGGATTTTTGCCCAGCAAATCCAGCAAACAACTTGCGTAAATGCTGGTTTTGATTGCTTCGGCGGTAACGCCCGGCGCATAGTACAAACCTAAGTACAGCTGACGCAAGGAATCCAGGGTGCAGCCCAATTCACGGCCTGTGCCCGGTGCAGTAAGACGATGTGCGCATTTTTCCACCAAATCGGTACGGCCTGCCACATAACCGCCGGTGGGTGCAATTCCGCCGCCGGCATTTTTAATCAGGCTGCCCACAATCAAATCTGCGCCTACCTGGGTGGGTTCGCAGGTTTGGGTAAACTCACCGTAACAGTTATCCACCATAACCACAATGTCAGGATTGCCCTGTTTTGCGGCACGAATCACCTTGCCGATGGTTTCCAAATCAAAGGCAGAACGGCTGGAATAGCCACGGCTGCGCTGTACATGACATACCGTTGCATTCTTTGCCTTTTCTTCAATTAAGGCATAATCCGGCTGACCATCTTTTAAAGGTGCTTCATCGTAATGCACCCCATATTCTGCCAGTGTACCATATCCTTTGCCTGCATCGCCAATGCCGATTACACCTTCTAGGGTATCATAAGGGCGACCGGTTGCCGCCAGCAAAGTGTCACCTGCACGCAGCAGGCCAAACAGTGCCACGGTAAGTGCATGGGTGCCCGATAAAAAATGACTGCGGCACAGTGCATCTTCTGCCCCTACCACCTGTGCAAATACCCGATCCAGCTTGTCACGGCCTGCGTCATCGTAACCATAACCGGTGCTGCCCATCATATGGGTTGCTGCCACACGATTTTCGGTAAATGCCTTCAGCATTTTCATCTGATTGTAATCGCGAATTGCATCAATTTTTTCAAATTCCGGACGGCACAGCTCCATCGCTTTGCGGTCCAACTCTTGAAAGCGTGGGCTAATATCAAAAAACTGTTCAACCATGTATATTCTCTTCCTTTGTTTTATATAGTATTAACGGGGCGGCGGTGCACAATATGCGCCTGTTCCCTGCTCTGTAAATCCCAGTGCGCGGTAAAATCCCTCACTGCCCGGCTTGCAGAGCAATTCCACACCAATTCCCTGTTTGATAAAATGTTCCGTTAACGCAGCAACCAAGCTGCCTGCATAGCCTTGTTTGCGTTCTTCGGCACAGGTTTCCACACCTGCCAAGTAGGCGGTATTGTTCCAAATTGCATAGGCTCCTGCCGTGGCAACCAGTTTACCTTGCTTTCGCAATGCCCAAATTTGCGCTAATCCATGATTGCGAAGGGTACAGGCCTCGCTGTAAAACGCATCCAAAACATCTTGTGATGCCTGCGCAAAGGTTTCTCCCTGCTGAAAAAATGCGGCAACCTCTGCCATGGAAGGCATCATATCCAAGATGACCGAAGCTGACCGCTCTCTATGAAACTGCGGCATATCCGGGGTAAACACAAACCGCCGGGGGCGTTCTTGCACATTCCACCCCTGCGGAACAATTCCATCCGTCTTTAGTCGTTGCACCCCTAAAAACGTAAGAAAGCTATCCAGCTCTTCGGTATCAGCCAAGCCAACCAGCAACGCATGGCTGCCCTGCACAGCCAATGCAAAGGGGGATTCTTGTTCCCCGTTTGTGTAAAAGCTCCACCCCGAACCGGGTAAGGCATGAAATGCTGCAAAATGGGCTGCTAAATCGCAATGGGTTGCCGTTGTATCCTTGAAAGAAAGTGCCGCCCAAAATCGTTCTTTTGTTTGGGTATCCTTTACCGCACAAATCACAGCGCATTCACCAGTTCTTTAAAATGCTTGCCTCGAACCTCAAAGTTTGGGTACAAATCAAAGCTGGCCGATGCGGGCGACAGGCTTACAATATCGCCGGGTACTGCGTGTTGCTGGGCAAGCGCGACGGCATCTTGCATATCCTTTGCATGAACAATGGTCAAACCACTTTCTGCAAAGCCGGCACATTCCCGTACCGCTTTTTCAATTTTGGGTCCTGTTTGACCCATTAACACCAGCACTTTCACATGAGCCAAAATCTCCGGTGCTAACGGTTCATAGGGAATCTTTTTATCGTAACCGCCTGCAATAACAATAATTTTTTGCCCAAAACTGCGCAAACCTGCAATGGTTCGGGTTGGGCTGGAAGCAATGGAATCGTTATACCACTGTACGCCATTCAGCAAACGTACCGGCTCAATGCGGTGTTCTACGCCGGTAAAGCTGGCACCTACCTGACGCATTGCCTCAACCGAAACACGTCCCCATACGGCGGCACAGGCTGCCAACAGGTTCTCAATGTTATGCACACCCCGCAGCTTTATTTCGTCTTTGTGCAAAATGGGGGTTACGACGCCGTTTTCCGCCATGCACAACATGCCGTCCTGCCGCAAAAATGCACCATTGTCGGTTTCTTGCAAACGGGTAAACCAGCACTGCTGGCCCTTGCAATCACTTTGCATGCTTCGGGTAATGTCGTTTTCATAGCCCAAAACCGCTCTACAGGTTTCGTCTTGCCACAGCAAAATGTTGCGCTTTGCATCCACATATTCCTGCATGTCTTTGTGATGGTCCAGATGGTTGGGGGTTACATTGGTAACCACGGCAACCTTGGGGCTGCGGCGCATGCTGATGAGCTGAAAGCTGGACAGTTCTACAACGGCTTCATCCGCCGGGTCAATCTGGTCCAGAATGGGCAGCAATGCACGGCCAATGTTACCGCCCAGATGCACGGTGCGGCCTGCGGCTTCAAACATGGCAGCAATCAAGCTGGTGGTGGTGGTTTTTCCGTCGGAACCGGTTACCGCCGTAATCTCACAGGGGCAATACTCAAAAAACAGTTCCATCTCGCTGGTGATTAGGCTGCCGGCCTGTTTTGCTTTTTGCAGCGCAGGGGTAAAATATTCAAATCCCGGGGTTCGCATAATGATGTCTTGCCCCTGCAAGCCATCCAGATAATGCTCGCCCAAACTTAATGTTACATTCAATTGCTGTAATATATCTGCATACTCACCAAACTGGTCCAACTGTTTTTGGTCGCACAGGGTTACCTTTGCACCCATTTCGCAAAATTGGCCAATCAATGTTTTATGACTTACACCGGCACCGATAAAAGCTACCTTTTTGCCGTTAATAAATGCTGCTAAACGCGCACGGTCTTGCTGCATACAAAACACGCCCCTTTTTAAAATCAGTTCTTTTGCTATTATAGTCACTTTTCATACAGTTCGCAACCAAACACGGGATACATAAACAAGGTTTTTGCATTTTCCTCTTATTTTGTTAAAATTTATGGTATTGTTTGAGTTTTTCATAATTTTTTGATAGGATAAATATATCTGACGTCTGCGGCTTTTATTGTTTCAAAAGCCCGACCGATTTTATTTTGCTTGCTTCTTGAAAGGATTTACAATATGAATATCCGGCATATTTCTCTTGCAGTATTTTGCACATTGTTGTGCTTTCTTTTTGTGGGCTGCGGAAGTTCTGCCAGTTTTACCTGGAAACTTTCCCGTGTTCCCTCCAATCTGGACCCTCAAATCGCCTCGGAAAGCCCGGAGCTGATTGCAGTTACCAATCTTTACCGAGGGCTGACCCGTATTGACGAATCCGGCGAACCCATATTGGACTGTGCAGAGTCATACACTGTAAGCTCTGATGGTTGCACTTATACGTTCACATTAAAGGATGGACTTTCTTATACTAAACTAAAACGCCATGAGAAAGAATATCCCCTAACCGCACAGGATTTTGTATTTGGAATGCAACGGGTATTTATGCCCGAAACCAACAGCCCCTACAGCAGTACCTTTCTCAACATAAAAAATGCCAAAGAGGTATTAAACGGTACCATGTCACCCGAGCAACTGGGTGTAAGTGCCCCGGATGACCATACCGTGGTATTTCAGTTGGAACAGCCCGACTCTGAATTTTTGGCTAAATTAAGCCAAGCCGGTGCCATGCCATGCAACCAGGAATTTTTTGAAAGCAGTGGCGGTGCTTATGGTTTAACTGCACAATACACCTTAGCAAATGGCTCTTTTTATCTATATAACTGGAATGAAAACGGCCTATTCTTACGCCGCAGCACTACCGGAAATCAAATTGGAAGTTTGCGTTTAGTTATTGATACCGATACCGCTTCTGACTCCTCTTCTTCCTCTGGCTCTACCGTTTCTTCCTCTTCCCAAAGCGGCGTACAAAAGATACTAGACGGAATTGCAACCGCTGCTATCGACAACGCCAGTGTTGCGGGCAACCTTCCCAGCATTCCGTATACTGCCACAACGTGGGCATTGGTGTTTAACTGTGAAAATCCTCAGCTTGCCCCCATTGATGTGCGCAAAGCCTTAATTTCCAGTGCAGTTTCGGTATCCTTTGCGTTGCCTGCTGATTTTTCCGCTGCGGAAGGTCTGCTTCCGCCCGCCATCACCTTAAACGGTGAGAGCTATCGTTCCCAGGTAGGCAATCAGCTGCCCGCGATAAGCGGAAACAGCAAAGACTTGTGCCGAACCGGCTTGGAGTCGGCAGGTCTAAAGCGATTTGACAACATTCAGATTTTGATTCCGCAAGGAAGTAACTACCGCGAATTGATGGATCAAATCAACCAAACATGGCAACAGGACCTTGGTTCTTTTTCTGCCTATTTTTCCATTAAAGAACTACCGCTGGACGAATTGCTTTCCACTGTAGAAAGCGGAAACTATCAAATTGCACTTATCCCCTTTACCATTACCAGCAACAATCCCTTGGAGCTATTAAATCAATTCTCCAATGGCGGCATCACCTTTGATGCTATCCCTGATTACGACACCGCCCTGGCAAAAGCCGCTTCTTCCTTGGAGCTTTCGGCAACGGATGTGGCTGCATTAGAAAACCTACTTTTAAAACAAGCCAGCGTTTATCCTTTATGGTATCAGCAAGAAGCCTTGATTTTGGCACAAGGGGTGGACCATGTAGTCTTCCAGCCTTTTGGCCCCATTCTGGATTTAACATGGGCAACCTACACCAAGTAATTTACAGATAGGAATATTTTATGGATTGTAAACACTCCACCAACATTACCAATCGCCTTGCCCGCATTACCGGTCAGCTAAACGGTATTCGTGAAATGGTTGAAGAAGGTCGTCCCTGCGGCGACCTTCTAACGCAACTTTCTAGCGTAAACAGTGCAATCACACAGGTGGCAAAGCTCATTTTAACCGAACATCTGGAGCACTGTGTGCTTTCTGGTTGTGAAAAAGAAGCTTTGCTCGGTGAGCTACAAACTGCCATTGATCAGTTTGCAAAACTAAAATAACTTGATTAACAACAAAAGCCCTGCCGATTAACTACGGCAGGGCTTTTTCTTATAGCATCTGATACAGCAATACCATCAACGGCATTGTAAAAATGCACAGAATGGTTGTCATTACATTAATTTTGCTTGCGTTATCCGGGTCGTTTTCATACACCTGTGCCATCTGTACAATGGTAGAGGCAGACGGTGTCATGGTGGCAAACAGAACCACCAGCAACAATGTGCTTCCGTTTTGTACCCACTGGCCCATACCCAATGCTTTCATTGCAAAAATGACCAGCACAGGGCAAACCAGCAACCGCAGTACACCAACCAGATACACACGCTTTACTGCAAATACCTGCCGCAAATTCATTGTAGACAGCAAAATACCGGTAACCACCATGCTCATGGGGGCAAAGGTGCTGCCAATTGACGATGCTGTTTCCGAAATCAACTTGGGCAAGCGGATATCCAGCACAAACAGCAACAAGCTTACAGCTGTAACAATTAGGTTGATGTTATTGGTCAAGTCTTTCCAGCAAAAACTGCGCTGCTGGCTCATTACGGTTTTGCCATGGGTCCAAATCAAGATTTGCTGCACAACAATAAAGGCAAAGGCATACAGCAGCCACTCATCGCCCAGTACATACCCTACAATGGGAATAATCAAGTTGCCCGCATTGGGATAAAATACCGAGCACCGCTCCATTCCGCTTAAAGAAAACAGCTTTGTGCTAACCACCATAACAATTGCCATTACAATATGCGCCACAACCGCTGCGCCCGCCGCAAACATCAAGCCTTGCACAGCTTGCTCATTTACTTCTTTTTGAAAGGCATTTAATGTAACACAGGGCATAACCAAATACAGTATTACCTGCGAAATCACCTTGCTGCCTGCCTTGTTTACAATGCCTGCACGGCCCAAGGCCCAGCCTGCTAAAATCATTAAAAACAGCTGTAAAATTTGCTGAATCAGCAAAATACTAATTTCCATATTTTATATTCCTATCCTCACAAAAAAACAAAAGCCCCGGACAATGCCGAGGCTTTTGTTCGATTTCATCAATAAGCCTTACTTAACACCGTTCTTTTTCAACAGTGCATCAATTTTGCTATGGGGATCAATGATATCACTTACGCTGATGTCATGGTTGATTGCATCCACAAAGTATGCAATGTACTTGGAAACATCAACTTCGTGGAACCACTCACGGCTCAACAGCTCAGGAGTGCGGTAGGTCAGGTTGGTGCCGAATACACCGGAGATAATGCCCTCTTGATAAGCCTTATCAAACTGTGCCAGACCGTTGGTGAAAATTGTATAGGTAGCATAGCAGAAAATACGATTTGCGCCACGCTTTTTCAGCTCATAGCCGATGTCCAGCATGCTTTCGCCGGAAGAAATGATATCATCCGCAATGAATACATCCTTGCCTTCTACGCTTTCGCCCAGGTACTCATGTGCAACAATGGGGTTACGGCCATTTACAATGCGAGAGTAGTCACGACGCTTGTAGAACATGCCCAGGTTTACACCCAGAACACTTGCGTAGTACATGTTACGGTTAATTGCACCTTCATCCGGGCTGATAACCATAAAGTTATCACGATCGGGCTTAAAGCCTTCCAAATCACGGAACATTGCCTTCAATACCTGATAGGTGGGCATTACGTTGTCCATGCTCATCAGAGGTACTGCATTGCAAACACGAGGATCGTGTGCATCAAAGGTGATAACGTTTTCTACACCCATGCTCTGCAGTTCCTGCAATGCGTAAGCGCAGTCCAAGCTTTCGCGATAGGTACGGCGATGCTGACGGCTGCCGTACAACAGCGGCATAATTACGGTGATGCGGCGAGCCTTACCGGAAGCTGCCTGAATCAGACGCTTCAAATCCTGGTAATGGTCGTCGGGGCTCATGCAGTTTTCGTAGCCAAACATCTTGTACTTGCAGTTGTAGTTGCCTACGTCTACTACAAAGTACAAATCATCGCCACGAACGGTCTGACGAATTACGCCCTTACCGTCGCCGGAAGAAAAACGAGGACACTCGCTGGGAATGATGAAAGTATCACGCTCAATGCCGTGATTCTTTGCCCACTCAACCAAATGACGATCGATTAAAGCAGTCAGCTCTTGTGCACCGGGGGTTGCAATCAGGCCCAGTTGTGCTACACCATCACTACCGGTTAAAATTTCCGCATCATTAGACTGATACATCGTTGAAACGCTCCTTCATTCTCTCTGTAAGTTAGTAATTTCCCCATATCGGGTTACTATTCAACAATTAGATATTAACACAAATTTTACAGTTATAACAGATAAAATGACGGTTTTCTTCATTTTCTGCGGCTTGCCTGTCAAAGTGAATAATAACCAATAAAAATTGGTCGTTTTGTATAATAAGTAATACCAATTATATGGAATCTTTCCCGAAACAATGTTGTTTTTATAAAAACACCAAACACGTTTGCACCGTGTTTGGTGTTTGCATCTTATTGAAACGGATTGAAATAACGGCTTCCTTTTGCCAAAGTCAGCCCTAAGCTAAGAGCCAACACACCCAACGCAATGGCCAATGCAACCCAGTCTCGCCGTTCAAAGGGACGCTGCACATACCAACTTCGCTTTTTATGCTTGCCAAAACCACGCAGCTCCATTGCATTGGAGATAGTTTCAATGCGTGCCAAGCTGGAAAGCACCAACGGCAACAAAATAGCAGCCGAATTTTTCAAGCGGGTAAAGGCTTTGTCTTTTCCGCTTAAGTCAATGCCGCGGGCCTGTTGCGCTTGGCTGATATTGTGAAAATCACGCTGTACATCAGGAATATACCGCAATGCCAAAGCCACCGCATACCCGATTTTATAGCTCACGCCAATTCCTGCCAAGCTTGCAGCAAACTCACTTGGATTGGTTGCCAAGATGAACAACAACGCTACCGGAATCACCGCACTGTATTTTAAAAAGAAATTCAACAAATAGAATAATGTTTCTTGGGTAATTTCATACCGCCAAAACAATGGTAGAATGACATGCTTTGTCCCATATACATGGGTTCCCTGGTCTGGTGAAAATAAAAAGATTGCAAAAAGGTTAAGCAGCACCAAAATCATCATAAAAATCAAAGCACCCTTAACTTCACGCAATCGAATGCGACTTACCGAAAACAAAACCAGGCCTGTTATTGTCATTGCTGCCAACAGACGGGTATCGTAAGTTAACATGGCAGCGGTACTCCATAACAGGAAAAATGCCAACTTTGCCGTACCGGTTAGCCGATGCACCACCGACTGCCGCGGCAAATAGCTTAATGCTGCGTTTTTACTCATGTTCTCTTACCTGCCTATCATAATCAATAAACCGCTGTACAAATGCTTGGGGCGGTTCAATGCCACAGCGTTGGGCCAATGCGAACAAGCTGGTTTCTTTTAAGCTCGCTGCTTTTACCAGTTCCGGCATTGTAATGGCTTCCACCGCTGTGCCGTCATGCAGCAACCGTTTGATGCTAAACACCAATGCTCGGTTGGTATACTCCTGCATCAAGTGCATATCATGGGTAATCATCATTACAGTTACCCCGCGTCGGTTTAAGCTGCGTAAAAATTCCATAATATCGGTATAATGACGAAAGTCCTGGCCGGCAGTGGGTTCATCCAAAATAATAATTTCCGGATTCATCACCAGTACGCTGGCAATGGTAACACGCTTTTTCTGTCCAAAAGACAGTGCCGAAACCGGCCATTTCCGAAACGGATACAAACCACAGATTTTCAAGGTTTCTTCCACGCGCCTTGCCCGTTCTTCCGGGGTTAAATCGGTTTGCAAAAGTCCCAATTCTACCTCGTCCCAAATCATTGGTTTTGAAATCATCTGATTGGGGTTTTGCATAACGTATCCAATGCGGCTTGCCCGTTCCTTGATGGTATCCCCCACCAAATCACGACCATTTAATAAAATTCTACCGCTGTTCGGTGTTTCAAACCCACAAATCAATTTGGACAAGGTGCTTTTGCCTGCACCATTTCGGCCCACAATACTTAGCATTTCTCCTTTGCGAACCGAAAAACTCACATGCTCCAAGTTGGTTTGACCATCGTTATAACCAAAGGTTACATCTTGCACCTCCAGCAATACCTCTGCTTGCTCTTGCTGTACAGCCGGTGCAGTATTGGCAAACCAATCACAAACCATTTGACGGTCTGCTTCATCTAAACAAATGGAATCAATGTGTGCCGGCTTCTTTTCCGGTGTAACGGAAACCCCTGCATACTTCAATGCAGTTAGATACAGCGGTTCCCGAATTCCGTTTTCGATCAGCAAATTGCTTGCCAGTAATTCATCCGGTGTGGTATCTGCAATGATTTTGCCTTCTTCCACCAAAATAATGCGGTCAACACTACGCCACAGCACATCTTCCAAGCGATGCTCAATAATCAACACTGCGGCACCGGTACGCTTTTGAATTGCTTCAATCAATTCAATGGTCTGCTTTCCGGTGGCAGGGTCTAAGTTGGCCAAAGGCTCATCAAACAGTAAAATCTCTACGTCATCTACCATAACGCCTGCCAAACTTACCCGCTGTTTTTGTCCGCCCGAAAGTTCATGGGGTGCATGGGTCAACCGATCCTGAATATCCACCAGGCCTGCCACTTCATCCACAATCTTTTTCATCTCGGCTTGCGGAACCTGATCATTTTCCAGCGCAAAGGCAATATCCTCGGCTACCGTTAATCCGATAAATTGACCGTCGGGGTCTTGTAAAACGGTGCCTACATGCTTGGACAGCTCAAACAAACTGGAATGGGGTGCATCGATTCCTGCCACCGTCAAGCTGCCAGTGGTTGTGCCGGGATAACTAAAGGGAACCAACCCGTTGATGCAGCTTGCCAAGGTGCTTTTTCCGCTTCCGGAAGGGCCTGCAATTAGCACCTTCTCGCCCGGGTAGATGGAAAGATTGATATGATGTAATGTAGGTTCAGCCTGTGCATTGTACTGAAATCCAAAATCTTTAAATTCAATAATGGGCTGCGACATCGTGTCTCCCCCTTTCGTTTTGCAATCGTGATATCAATGAAAAAAGAGGCAGGTCGTTGGGAAGCCACTCACCATGTGATTCGACCCATTTCCCCGCCTCTCAAATCGACTGGAATCCGTACCAATCGACTAAAAGTTTTACTCTTTGTTTAAAGAACCCTTTTTTGTACGGGTTTTGGAGTATGCCAACATCAAAACAGTACCTACAATGCCTGTGGTAATTGCATTCAGAATACCTGCAACCGCACCCTGGGCAAATACTTTTTCAACGGACTCTGCATAAACCAAAATGTCCAGACCGGGAGCAACAACAATCCAAGAGATTGCATGTGCCACCACCTGTGCAATGTTAAAGGTCAAGATTTCTTTTTTGCCAAATACACCGCTTTCCAAGTCCAATTTGCTTGCAAACAAACCGGTGAGCAAACCAAAGCAAGCACTGGCAAGAATCCAGCTCCACCAGGGACTGCCCCAGCTCAGATCAATCAGAGTATGACCAACAAAACCAATCAGCAAACCTGCAATAGGGCCAAACATTGCCGCAAACAGGCCCAAAACACCATACTGCAGGTTAAAGGTGGTATTGGGTACAAAGGGCACCGGAATTGCCACAAAACGACCCAAAACAAAGAACAGTGCTGCACCGATACCGATGGCTACTACGGTTTTTACCGACATCTTTTTCATAATCTTCTCCTCACTTTTTATCATTCTACTAATACCGCAAATTCGGCAGTTCTCTTTGCCAATTATTCGTAAATTACCTTGGGGGCTTTTCGCAGTTCAATGCGCCATGCCGTACCTGTTCCAATGTTATATGCACGAGCAAAGCTGCCCTGGTTAATTGCTACTGCCATATTGTCCAAGCTGTTTACATACAAAAGCGGTTCACCCACATATACATCTGCAAAACTCTTGGCATAAACAAT
>CALWNI010000033.1 GCA_944382775.1 uncultured Allofournierella sp. | reverse complement strand
ATGACCAAAACCGCTGTTTTTTATCAATTTGTTTTGTTCAGCAGTGCATAAATCGCCTGCATATCCAGTGCGTTGCGCATCCCTTGTGCCAGTAAGTCAAATTGCTGCTCTTGGTATTCCTTATGAGAAATGGGGCGCATTTGCTCGCAAGAAATCCCTTTGCGTTGACACAGGTATTCTGCCACCTTTTGGGTTAAATGGCCTGTATCAAACAAACCGTGAAGATATGTGCCAAACACATTTTTATGAACACAACCATCCGATTGCCCATTTTCCAGCTTGCAAAATTCTTTGCCGTGTACGGTGGTTTTCCCGGTATGAATTTCATAACCGTCCAGCTGTGCGCCGGCAAACTCTTCTGCGCTTACCGTCGCTTGTACACGGGTACGGCTTTTTTGAGCCGCAAACACGGTATCAATGGGCAAAAGACCCATTCCGCATAGTTCGCCCCCACCCTCGCTGCCAAAGGGGTCGGATAAGGTATTCCCCAACATCTGATAGCCGCCGCAGATTCCCAAAATCGGTACCCCTGCATGTGCCAGTTTGCACACGGATGCTTCCAATCCGTTTTGACGCATCCATAAAAGGTCTGCCATGGTGCTTTTAGTACCGGGAAGAATCACCATGTCTGGATTTCCCAGTTCTCGGCTGCTTTGCACATAGCGAACCCCCAAAGCGGGATGCTCCTCCAAGGGCGAAAAGTCGGTAAAGTTTGAGATACGAGGCAAACGAATGACCGCAATGTCCAGCGGTTTTTGAATGCCGCCATTGTTTAGCCGAGGTGCCAACGAGTCCTCATCGTCCACATCCACAGAAAGATAGGGTACAACCCCAAGAACCGGAATACCGGTTTTTTCTTCCAACATGGTAAGACCCGGCCGCAAGATGCTTTCATCGCCCCGAAACTTATTGACGATTAAGCCACCAATTCGCTTTCGTTCCTGTTCTTCTAATAAAGCTACCGTACCGTATAGTTGGGCAAATACGCCGCCGCGGTCAATATCTCCTGCCAGCAATACCGGTGCATCCACCAACTCCGCCATGCCCATGTTAACAATATCATCGGAACGCAGATTGATTTCTGCCGGACTGCCTGCACCTTCAATTACGATAATGTCATTTTCCTGCGCTAAGCTATCGTAGGCCTTTAAGATATCGGGAATCAGCTTCCGTTTCATGCGGAAGTACTCGGCAGCACTCATCTGACCCCGCACTTCTCCGTTTACAATGACCTGACTTCCAATATCGCTGGAGGGCTTTAGCAGAATGGGATTCATCCGCACATCCGGCTCTTTGCCACAAGCCTGCGCCTGTACCACCTGTGCGCGGCCCATTTCCAGCAAATCACGGGTTACATAGCTATTTAACGCCATGTTCTGGCTTTTAAAGGGTGCTACCCGAAAGCCGTCCTGTGTGAAAATTCGGCAGAGACCCGCACACAAAAGGCTTTTTCCTGCCCCGGACATGGTTCCCTGTATCATAATGCATTTTGCTCGCTTCATCCAATCACCTCATTTAATGCCTGAATCAGCCGAACGTTTTCTTCATGGGTGCGTACTGCGGTTCGATACCAGTGTTCGCTTAGGCCATGATAGTTGGAACAACTGCGTAACAACACCCCTTTTTGCCGTAAAGGTTGAATCAGCGGAGTGGTGCAGTAAAACAACAGGTAATTCGCTTGCCCCGGTAAAACCTTAAGGCCCAATTGTTCCAACTGCTGTTTCAGCCAAGGGCGTTCCTGCGAAATCATTTGACGAACCTTTTTTACATAGGCGGTTTCCTGCAACGCTGCCATTCCCGCCGCTTGCGCCAACGAAGAAACGGCCCAAGGCTGCCCGGTTTGCTGCATTTCATCCAACAATGCTTGGTTGGAACTTAACGCATAGCCCAACCGCACCCCTGCCATTGCATAAAGTTTTGTAAATGCTTTTAAGATAACCAGATTCGGAAATTGCTCCATTGCATTCTTCAAGGTATGCTCTGCGCCATTCTCCAAAAAATCGCCAAAACATTCGTCCAGCATCAGCAACGCTCCACAGTCGGCACATTTTTGAGCAATTCGCAGCAGCAACTCCCGTGGACTGGCAATGCCGGTGGGGTTATTCGGCTCACATAAAAACACCATGTCAACATTGGGGGTAATGGCCTTTAAAAAGGTTTCATCCAAACAAAATCCCTTTTCTTCGGTAAGGATATGATACTCCACCTGACAACCGCAAGACACCAAAGCCGCCTCATATTCTGCAAACGTGGGGGCGGTAATCAGCGCATTTTTCGGCTTTTTCGCCCAAACAGCCCGAAAAATCAAATCTGCCGCACCATTGCCGCACAGCACATTGCTTGGCAGTACCTGTTCATGTGCTGCAATTTCACGGCACAGTGCACGGCACAGGGGGTCGGGGTATCGATCTGCGGTTTCTGCTGCGGCAGCAATTGCCTGCTTTATCCCATCGGGTACACCTAGGGGGCTTACATTTGCAGAAAAATCCAGCGGTTGGCTGCCATACTCCTCCGCATAGCCTGCCCAGTCGCCACCATGTACCAATGGCGCGGCTGTTGCGCTGTTGTGATTTTGATTCATGCTGTTACCTCCGTGCATCTTATTCACAAACAAGTTACCGCTGCGCGAACGGCAAGCCCCAGCAGCAAAGCCAATACACTGGCAACCGTAATTAGCCGATTGGTGCGCAGAATATCCTGTGGCTCAATTTCTCGTACGCTATCGCCGATATAAGGTTTTTCGACTCGCTTGCCAAAATAGCAAGCCGGCCCTGCAAGCTGCACACCCAGTGCACCCGAACAGGCCGATTCGGTTTGTGCCGAGTTAGGGCTGGCGTGGTTGCGCCGATCTCTGCGCCAAATCTTCCAGGCATTTTTTGCATCTGCCCCTACCAGTGGACAAACGGCAATACACAGCAATGCGGCAATTCTGGAAGGCAGATAGTTTGCCACATCGTCTAGCTTTGCCGCCGCTCTGCCAAAATGCAGATATCGTTCGTTTTTATAGCCTACCATGCTGTCCATGGTGTTAATGGCCTTGTATGCCAGAGCCAGTGGTGCGCCACCCAGCAACATGTAGAACATGGGGGCTAAAATTCCATCGGAAAAATTTTCTGCCACCGTTTCCACTGCGGCTTTGATGACCCCCTGCTGCGAAAGCTCGGCGGTATCGCGCCCCACAATCCGTGCCACTGCTTTTCTTGCAACCGAAAGGTCTTGTGTGGTCAAACAACGGTATACATTCTTGCTTTCTTTTACAAGACATCTTAACGCCAATGCTTGCCAGCACCAAAAAATCTGTAGTGCCAACCCTAACAGTGGGTGAATCCAATAAAAAAGCCAGCAAAGGCCACCGCTAACCGCAAATGTTGCCAGCGGCAACACCACAGCCAAAATCATACCTGCTCTGCGCTCGCCCTCGGGACTTTGCCCAAAGATACCACGCAGCCATTTTTCCAGTTTTACAATGGCTTTGCCCATAAATACAACCGGATGCGGCATCCATTCGGGATCGCCCAGCAAGCAATCCAACAAAAAGCCGCCCAAAACTGCTACGCCTATCATACTGTTTGTTCGCCCTCTTTTTTGATGTACTGCACCGTATCCACCAACATTAGCTGCTGTTCTTTACGCCAGGTATCGGCATCGGTTTCTAAAACATAGCCGCCTGCGTTGGGGCCACACCAGTGATAATACTCTTTGCGTGGGATTGCGTATCGCTCCATAATCGCCATTTGTGTGCCGCCGTGCGCCATAATAACCAACAGTTCTTCGCCGTTGTTCAGCGCCTGTTCCACCAAGGGCACAAAGGCATTGCAGGTACGCTCGGAGAAATCCGCCTTTCGTTCCCCACCGGGGCAGCTACCCTCACAATTGTTTCCTACCCAAGCCAGATAGTCCGGATCTCGCTCCATTTCAATGTAGTTACGACCTTCAAAAATGCCAAAACACATTTCCCGAAAATCATCTACGATCACAGGTTCAGCGTTCGGAAACACCAGTTCCGCTGTGCTGCGCGCCCGAACCAAGGGGGAAACATATACCTTACTTGGGAAAATATCCGCTTGAATCAGCTGCGCGCGCCCTTCTTCGCAAAGCGGAATATCACGGGTTCCTTGATAGCGTTTTTCGGCATTATACGAGGTAAGCCCATGCCGCAAAAGATAAATTTTCACAATGTTACCTCCCCTTTTAAAACGGTGGGAATTCCGCAGAATACCCGAATAACTGTAGTTGCTTTTTGTGCCAATAGACAGGTAAGCCGCCCTGCTGCTTCCCGTGCATGGCGTTGCTGTGGGTCAATGGGCACAATACCACCGCCAATTTCTGTGGCAATTACCACTTTGTTTTCGCTGAGTTTTTCCGCAAGCTGTTCCAAATTGGTATGGGCTGCAGCAAGGTCTTGTACATCCCAAACGGCATACTGGGCAAGCTGGTCATCTGTCCAGTTCATCAATTCCTTTGCATAGGTCTTTTTTCCGCTGTAAAGCGGCCCAATAATCAAAATCATTGCATCTTCTCCAACATCTGTACCGTGGCTAATGCTGCCAGCATCCACAATTCTGCCCTTTGCAAAAACCAGCCTGCCAAATCGCCGGTAATGCCGCCAAACTCTCTCATTGCTATACGATGGTAACGCCATAAAATCCATCCGGCTGCCAATGCCATAACGCCTCCTGCAAGCCCACCTACCACCACCAACAACAAAACAACCACAGCCGATGCCGCAATCAATAAATTACGCACACGGATTTTATCTGCCGTTTGGGCAAACATATGGGCAAGCCCCGTATTTTTTGCCATGGGAAATGCCGTAACCGCAAACCCCGAAAGGCAGCGTTCCAGCACAAAGACAAAGGTCATGCACCACAACGCCTGTGTGTTCCAGTGAATGGAGGCGCACAGTGCAAAATAAGCAATAAACCAAACACAAAGCCGAATTACTGCAAATGCCCCACATTGGGGATCTTTTAAAATTTCCTTTTTCCGTTCGGGAGAAGCTCCGCTTGCCAATGCATCGCTGGTATCGGCATAGCCGTCCAGATGAATGCCTCCCGTTACCAAAACGGGAATAATGCACAAACCAGCCGCTTGCAAAAGATTTGTACCACCCAATCCATTCATAAGCGCAACCCATATCCACCAAAAAAGACCGCATGCCAGCCCCACCAACGGAAACGCACACATGGAATAGCGCATGTTTTTTTCTGTCCAAACCGGCTGCGGGCAAGGAATGGCAGAAAACATGGCAAAGGCTACCGCAATTGTTTGCAAAAAAATCACAGGGTGTTCTCCTCTCCTTTGTGGCAAATGGGCATTCCATATACCACTTCATACACGTTATTCGCTTGCTGTGCCACCATTCGATTGACCTGTGCCAATACCTTTAGATAGTGCAGGGTATCACCTTCGTAACTGCAACCGCCCGTGAACACTTCGTTGGAAACCACAATCAGATGTTCACATTGCCGATGCAGCTGCTCTATGCCTTCTTTTATGGCATCCGCTGCATCGGTGCCTGCACCCTGGGGGCTATACAATTCGTTGGCCACCAAATTGCTCATACATTCCAGCAAGACTACCCCTTTCAATGGGAGCAGCACCCGCTTTAAATCCACAAAGCATTCTATGGTGGTGAACTTTTTTTCTTTTCGCATCGCCCGATGTCGCTGGATTCGTGTTTTACATTCCCCATCAAAGGGCTGCATGGTGGCAATATAATAGCGGGGCAACTCCCCTGCATTCAGTACCAGCGATTCTGCAAACTCACTTTTGCCAGACGCCGCTCCCCCGATTACCAAGGTTATCATTCTTAATCCCCCTGCGGTACATAGCTATCCATACCGATTTCATCAAAGGTATCGCTTTCTTGGTATACAGCACAGGCCATATCCAAAAGCGGAATGGCTGCCACCGCTCCGGTTCCTTCGCCCAGCCGCATTCCTGCAGTAATCAAGGGCGAGCGATTCAATGCCTGTAGTATCATTGCGCCTGCCGGTTCAGCCGAAACATGGCTGGCAAATACCGCCTTTTCGGCATAAGGACACAGACGAACAGCACAAAGTGCCGCCACGGTACTAATTAAGCCGTCGGCTAAAATGGGCACTTCGTAAATGGCACCGCCCAAAAACACACCGCAAAGCCCGGCAATGTCAAATCCGCCCACTTTGCTCAACACATCCAAGGGGTCGTTGGCATTTGGCTGATTCACACGGATGGCCTGTTCAATCACTTGAATTTTCTTGTGCAAACCTTCGCGGGAAAGCCCTGCCCCACGTCCGGTCATCTCACACACCTCTTTTCCAAGCAATACACTTGCCACCGCACTGGTGGTTGTGGTATTTCCAATGCCCATTTCACCGGTTGCCAAAAGCCGCACACCCTGTTCTTTTTGCTCTTGCACCAAATCAATGCCGTTTAGAACTGCTTGTACTGCTTGTTCACGGGTCATGGCAGGGCCTTGGGAAATATCCGCCGTGCCGTTACCTACCCGACGATTCAGCACCCCTTCGGTTGGCGGAAAATCAAAAACCCCCATATCCACGGGCACCACTTGGCAGTTAGCCACCTTTGCCATACGGCAGACGGGGGTTCGTTTCATAGCCAGATTGTTGGTTACCAGGGCCGTGATATCGCTTTGTGTTTGGGTAACCCCCTGTGCCACCACCCCATTGTCTGCACATAGCACCAGAACCGCACGGGGAAAAAGAGAAATCGTTTCGCTGTGTGTTAACGCTGCAATGCCTTCCAGTGCGGTTTCTAAAAGACCAAGGCTGCCCAAAGGCTTTGCGCAATCGTTCCATTTTTTGTGGGCCAACTCGCGCGCCTTTTCATCGGGTGGGGTAATGGTTTGCAGCAGCCGCTGCAATTCGTTTTCATGGTATTGCATCTTGCTTCTCTCTTTCTCCGTTTTATTGCGATTTATGGGTTTGCCTGGTACTGCATTGCCGCTTGTACAAAGCGTGCAGCACACTTGGGATTTGACCAAAAATACAGGTGCGGAAACCCTGCATAAAGCGACGGATTTGCAAATCCACAAGCCCAACTTCTGGCTGAAATCGGTTTTTCTGCAAAGAATGCGTCGCCGTTTTCGGTGGAATCCCAATAATGAAATTCATGCACCGGAATCTGCTGCCCTTTTGCAAACAAAAGGCTATCGGTTTGGGCGGTCATCGTTGCATAGCCAAACCGCACCAGCTTGTCTTTTTTTACACCATGACCGGGCAATGCCCCTACCATTGGGTAAGCGGTGCCGTTCTCGTTCTGCAAACTTTGCCCCAGATACAAAAATCCGCCGCACTCTGCCACAGTAGGCAAGCCTGCTTGAATGGCTTCTTTGATTGCCTGGCGCATAGGAGCATTCTCTGCAAGAGTTTGCGCATACAATTCCGGATAGCCGCCGGGCAGATATAACCCGCCAATATCCTTGGGCAGCGCAGTATCTCGCATTGGGCTAAAGGGTACAATCTCGGCACCTGCTTGTCGCAATGCTGCCAAGGTTTCGGCATACACAAAACAAAATGCTTCGTCTTGCGCTACTGCGATTTTTGTTTTTGCAGGCGTTTCGGTAACCGAGCCGCACTCGCTTGGTTTGTCTGTTGCAAACAGCGTTAAAAGGCGGTCAAAGTCGGTTGTTTCTTCCAAGGTTTGTGCCAACACGTCAATCCGCTGCTGCAAATCTTCAATTTCACCTGCTGTATATAGCCCCAAATGGCGACTTTCAAACGCCGCTTCGGGCATGTGCGGAAGATAGCCAAGCACCGGTAAACCTGTTTCCCGTTCCAACATGGGCGCAAGGCTGCGGAACAACATGGGAGAACAGTCGTTTAGAAAAAGCCCTGCAATGTGGCTGTTCTGCCGAAAACCGCACATTCCCTTTACCTGTGCGCTCAAGGTTAAGCTAGACCCCTTGGGGCGTAACACCAACAAAACAGGCAAATCCAAAGTATCTGCCACATGCCAAGAGCTAGCACGGTCGGTTGTGCCGCCCACGCCATCAAAAAAGCCCATAACGCCTTCGCATATTGCGGCATCTTGCCCACAAACAGCCCTTTGATAAAGGCGTTTCAGTTTTTGCTCTTCACAAAGGAACAAGTCCAGATTATGGCTCTGGATTCCCAAAATCGAGCGATGAAACATGGGGTCGATATAATCCGGCCCACACTTAAATGCACAGGGAGAAATCCCTCGCTTTTTTAACGCTGCTAGCATGGCACAGGTTACCGCTGTTTTTCCGCTGCCAGAAGATAGGGCCGCTATTAAAAACTCAATCATCACAATTCCCCATAACTAAAAAAATCGGGTTGTTTGCCATCATCATATGCAACGAGCCCACAAGCTTACTGCGGCTTACTGCAATCTGTGTTACCTCTGGCTGTATGCCATGATTTTGCAATGCCTGTACGGCCTGATATAACGTTTCAATACAGATAGCCGAAATGCAGATTCTGGCCTTTGGGTTGCGCTGCAATACCAGATTGACCACATCTTCCATAGAACCCTTGGTACCACCGATAAAAACAGCGTTTGGTGTTTCCAACTCTTCCAATGCTTGCGGCGCATAGCCTTCAATCACCTTTAAATTCCATGCGCCTAGCTTTTCCCGATTGGTCTGAATCAATTCCACTGCTTTTTCGTTGCATTCAATTGCATAGGTGCGTCCCCATGGGGCTGCCAACGCCAGTTCAATGCTCACGCTTCCGGTACCTGCGCCCACATCCCATAGTATATCGGTTGGCTTTGGGGTAAGGTTTGCCAAAATTGCGGCCCGTACTTCCTGTTTGGTCATAGGCACTTGTGCCCGTTCAAACATGGAATCCGGGAATCCGTATCCGCGCCGTACCACCGCCGGGGCAGGCTCTACCAGCATTACGCTTAAATCCGCAAAGGTTTGCTGTGCCAGTGTTTCTGCTGTTCCTTGACAAATGCGCTGTTCGGGATAAGACAAGTTTTCTCCTACCACAACCGACAATTGCCCCAAACCCGCTTGGGTTAGCTGCTTACATAAATCGGTGGGCGTAAGGGTACCGCCGGTGAGAAAAAACACAGGCTTGCCCTGCATTACCGCTCCTACCGGGTTGCAGTTCACCCCATGGGCTGAGAGCAACAGCCAGTCTTGCCAAGGACGATTCAAAATGGCAGCAAGCAATTGAACGCTGGAGATTCCGGGAAGCACCTGAAACTCAATTTCCTCTTGTTCCAGCAAGGGAACCAGAGAACGCACCCCCGAATGAAAGCCAGTATCGCCGCTATACAGAACCACACAATTTTGTGGTTGTAACTGCTGAATGGCTTCGATAATCTGCTGCGGTCTGGTCGCCTGCACTCGATTTGCGGTACATTCAGCGGGTAAGCCTTCCAGCAAACGGCGTGCCCCGATGATGCATGTAGCACCCATCAATGCGCTGCGGCAATTCTCCGTCATGGTAGTCCAGCTGCCGCCGCCCGATGCTGCCAGTGTTACCTGCATCCTATCATCTCCTTACATAATGCTAAAATGGTTTGGTAGGATTCTCCCTCTTCTTGAGGACGACGAATCACAACCAGCTGCACCCCATTTTCTTGTGCAGCCTGTACCTTTTCATCAAATCCGCCTGCTGCACCGCCGTCCTTGGTTACCATCCACCGAATGGAAAACTGGCGCAGTAAGGCACAATTCAATTCGTACGAAAAGGGGCCCTGCATTGCAATGATGTTGCCCCGTGGAATTTGCAGATTTTCACAAGCAGTTAAACTATCTTGCATGGGCAATACACGGGGATAAATCCGTTCCCGGTCTAATTCTGCATAGGCTTGCAGTTCTTTTGCCCCGGTGGTTAACAGCACGTTGCCCTGTGTTGTTTGCAAAAAGGCTGCTGCCTGTTCTGCCGAATCCACCAGAATGCAGTTTTGCGGAAGCGCACTTTCCTGTCGAAGCAATCGATGGTGCGGAACATTCGCCCTTTGTGCCGCCTGCCGAATGTTTTGGCTAACCACTTTTGCATAAGGGTGTGTGGCATCAATGCACAAATCAGCCCCTTGCAGGATCTCTACCATTTCATCCGCATTTAAGCGGCCGGAATGGGTCTTTGTACCCGGTACATGCTGCTGAATGGTGCGGCCATATTCAGTGGCAACGCAAACAATGGTTTCTGCCCCCATGGCTGCGGTTTGTGCCGAAAGCTCTCTGCCCTCGGTCGTGCCGCTGAAAATCACCACTCGCATTTTTTCTCATACCCCCGCGGTGTTACCATACGGCCGCCAATTTCCTGTGTATTGGAGCAACCAATAAATACGGTAGTAAACATATCCAAACTTGCATCCCGAAGTTCTTTTAAAGAAAGAATGCAAGAGGACTGCCCTTCTCGGCCGATGTTGCGTACCCAGCCGCAAACGGTATCAGGCGATTTGCCCTCAGCTAAAAGGATGTCGCAAGCTTTTGCCAGATAATCCGCCCGCTTGTGGGAGCTGGGATTATACAGGCACAGGTTAAAATCACCCCATGCGGCACACTGCAAGCGTTTTTCAATAACCTCCCACGGGGTGAGTAGGTCGGAAAGTGAAATCACGCAAAAATCATGCCCCAAGGGTGCGCCCAATACCGCACCGCCGGAAAGGGCTGCCGTTACACCTGCCACCACCTCAATATCCACATTGGGATACTGGGAGCACAGCTGCAATAATAGACCCGCCATGCCATATACACCTGCATCACCGCTGCAAACCATGGCAACTTTTTTGCCGTCTTGCGCTGCCTGCATTGCCCAACGGCAACGGTCCAGTTCTTTTTTCATAGGCGAGGTATAAATTTCTTTGCCTGGGAACAGGGGGGCGATCAAATCCACATAAACGGTATAACCGCATAAAACCTCTGCGTTGCTCAGTGCCTGTTTGGCTTGCTGGGTGAGAAACTGCTCACCTCCCGGGCCAAGGCCAACCACATACAGTGTATTCATTGTTTATTCTCTCTTTCTTTGTTTTCTTCTGTCCAGTTCCAATTCATGGAAAAAGGCTTGATTGCTGCTGCCATGGTAACGCCATCCATAGCAAACTTTCGCTCTTGCAAGATGCCCTGGCTGACTGCCACTGCGCTGCGTTCACAGACATTGTCTACCCCTGTGATATGACTTACAAATTGCGAGGGGGTAAACTCCCCTGCAACCTGTTGCAGCTGCTCGGCTGTTCGGGTTTCAAAGGTCCAGCCGTGTTCTTGGCAAAAAGCGAGCAAGCCTGCTTCATCTTCTTTCAAGTCAATGCTTGCAACCCCGCAAACCGCCTGCATCTGCAAGCCCGTTTGCTGTAAAAAACACTGCAAAACCCGTTCAATGGTTTCTTTGGGCGTACCTCTGCGGCAGCCAATTCCCAAAACTACTTGACGAGGAACAAGCAGCAGCGTTGCCTCTTGTTTATGAGTGCTTACCGCCACATCGGCAGTGGGGTTTTGGGTCAGTTCTACCCCTTTGGGGCATTGCCCTGCAATTGGCCAATGGCTGTATACTTGGATGGTTCCGCCTGCCAGCAGCTTGCCGGAAATGATCCGAATGTTTTGCGGATTTTGTACCTGCATTTTTTGATGCCTTGCCCATTCATCCACAGCAAACACACCATTCACATCGGTTGCAGTGGTAACAACCGGCACCGCGCCGCAAATTTGGCTAACTGTGCGGGCAAGCTGATTTGCGCCGCCTAAGTGCCCCGACAACAACGGAATGGAAAAATTCGCACCTTCGTCCACAACCACCACGGCAGGGTCTTTCCACTTTTTCTGAATATGGGGTGCAATGGCGCGCACTGCAATGCCCAACGCACCCACAAACACCAAGCCGTCGGCTTGGGCAAACTGCTTTTGTGTCCATTCCTGCAAGGAATCGGGCTGACCGCAGCGCATCACGCTGCCGCCCAATGTTTGCGCTAAACTGCTTGCAAGGGCAAACCCTTTTTCGGTAAAGGCAAGAAACGCCAATTTCATGGTTCTATCCGCCCTTTTTATTCTTTTCCTGCACTCTGTGCCTGCCGAAATTCGGTGGTAAAGGTGGGGTCATACAATCGGCTGCGCTCATAGGCAGAATCCAAGAAATTGCCAATCAAAAGCAGGGCCGTTTTGCAAATGCCTTCTTCTTTGCCACGCTGTGCCAAAGTACCCACAGTGCAGCGAATGACTTTTTCGTCTTCCCAGGTTGCTTTGTACACAATTGCCGCCGGGGTATCGGTTGAATAACCACCCTTTAACAGCTCGGCCTGCACCTGTTCCAGCAAACCGGAGGACAAAAACAACACCATGGAAGTTTGGTGCTGTGCCATCAGCGCAAGGCTTTCTTTTTCCGGTACAGGGGTACGGCCTGCCATACGGGTAATGATTACACTTTGGCTTACGCCCGGCAGGGTGTATTCTGCATTTAGTGCTGCTGCGGCACCGCAAAAGCTGGAAACACCGGGGGTGTCGTCGTATGCAATGCCCATCTTGTCCAGTTCGTCCATCTGCTCACGAATGGCGCCGAACAAACTGGCATCACCGGTATGCAGGCGTACGGTATCCTTGCCTGCTGCCTCCATGCGGCGCATTACATCCAGCACTTCTTCCAGCGTCATGGTTGCGCTATTATGAATTTCGCACCCTTCTTTTGCCATTTCCAGCAAAGCCGGATTGACCAAGCTGCCTGCGTAGATGATACAATCCGCTTGACGCAGCAAATTGGCACCCCGCAGGGTAATTAAGTCGGGGGCTCCCGGGCCTGCTCCTACAAAATGAATCATCGCTTGTTCACTCCTTTACAATCACTGTTGCAAAATAACCGGTGGGTTCTTGGGGCAACTCTTCTGCCAAGTTTGCAAATACCTGTTCGGTGGGTAAACCACAGTTTTGCACCATCGCACTTTTGCTAAGGTCGGCACGTTCTGCAATGGTTTTTAAAACTTCGGGCATCTGCTTGCCCGATTTCATCAATACCTTATTGCCGGGCCATTGGAATACCCCGTCCAAATCCATGCTGCCGGGCACAATGTGCAGCGGACTGTTCATTTCGGTTAAGCTAATGCCCAACCGCGCCGCAATGGCACAAAAGCTGGGTACGCCTGCCACCATTTGGGTTTCAAATCCCCGCTCTTTTACCAGTTCCATTAAATAGCAGTAGGTAGAATAGATGGATACATCCCCTAAGTTGGGCATTGCCACATCCTGCCCCTTTTCCAGATAGCCGCAAATTTCCTCTACGGCTTTGCGGTGGGCTTGTCGCTGTGCTTCGGCATCCCGCGACATGGTAAAATACAGCGGTAAAATTGTTTTATCTGAAACATCCATGGCTTGCTGCACAATATTCAGTGCCAGCATTTCACCGCTTTTGGTTTGCGGGCAGGCAAGCACCGGGCAATGCTGCATAACACGCAACGCCTTTACGGTGAGCAGCTCGGGATCACCCGGGCCCACACCTACGCCATAAAACACACCTTTTTTTATTTCCATGATTCTATAATCTCCTTTGCCTTCTCTGTTTGCCCCAACAAACCGTACTGGTTGGAAAACATCACTGCACCTATGCGATATTTGCTGCGAACACGGTGCTCCAAATGCCGTTGAATCGCTTGCAGCAAACTGCTTAAGACGGTTTCTTTTAACTGTGCCTGTTCCAGTATTTCAATGCAGGCATCGGTGGTGGCGGCATGCATTAAAGCAACGCACACCTGCTGCGATGCACCGCAAACAGCTGCATGGGCGCAAATCAACTCCGTGCGGCAGTCTGCATATCGGGAATGGGTATTCATAATGCCGCCGGCTAATTTGACCAATTTTCCAATATGACCCACGAACAACACCTGCTCAAAGGGATACAAGCACGCCATATCCAGCACTTCGCCAATAAAATTGGAACATTTTACAATGGGTACCGGCTGCCCTGCAACGGTATGCTGTTTGAGAAAATCCTCTCCATAATTGCCGGGGGTCAAAATAATGTTTTTCGCCCCCAATGCTGCGGCTTGCCGCAGTTCTACTGCAATGGTATCCACCAACGCTTGTTCGCTCATGGGTTCCACAATGCCGGAAGTACCCAAAATGGACAAGCCACCTTCTACCCCCAGTATGGGATTAAAGGTATTTTGTGCCACTTGTTTGCCATTGGGAATGCAAACAATTACTTCCAAACCGCCTTCATAGCCTGCACTGTCGCAAATGCGCTGCACCTGTTCTTCTATCATCTGTCTGGGAACACGGTTAATTGCAGCATTGCCCACCGGCTGATCCAATCCGGGTTTGGTTACACGGCCCACGCCCTCGCCACCATCAATTACAATACCGGGATGGCTACGTTTTTTTACATGTGCTTCAATGGTTAGCCCATGGGTTACATCGGCATCATCACCACCGTCCTTTACCACACCGCAAACCGCCGTATCGCCCTGTTTGTAAAGCAAGGCAGGAGCAACCTCCACGGGAATTCCTTTGGGTGACATAAGCGAGAGGCTTTGCGGTGTTTCATTCAGCAACAATAGTCTTGCCGCCCCTGCCGCCGCCAGTGCTGCACAGGTACCTGTGGTATATCCGCAGCGCAGCTCTTTGTTACCGCTGCGAATATAGTAATCCAGCGCCATACAATCCCTTCTCTCTGTTACAACAACTCGTTCAAATGGCGGCAGTACATCTGCTGGATTTCCGGATTCATGCCCATTCCCTGCAAGAAGCATTCCACCGAAAGCCCCTGCATGGCAAGAACGCTTTTCCAGCTGTCCTCTTCTTCTCCGGCCATATCATTCAGGGCGTGATCACCTGCTACCAACATAAGCGGTGCTAACTGCACGTTTGCATAACCGCCCTGTTGAATTTGCTTCAATACATCCTCAACTTCCGGCCAGCCTTCCACTGTACCCACAAACATATCCTTGCGGCCAATCATATGAAATGCCGCCTGCAATGCAAGGTATACCACGTTGGCAAAATGCTCGCTGCCGTGGCCCATAAATACCACTGCACCGTTTTGCTTTTGCGGAAATGCTCGATTTAAAATCTCTGCCAGCTGCTGCACATCGGCTGTATTGGAAAGCAGCGGAACCCCCAATGTAATTGCGGGAAACTGTTTTTTTGCTTCCTGCACACAATCCCGAATGTTTTCATACTCATAGCCATACAAAAAGTGTGTGGGCTGCACCAGTATGCGGTCATATTCGCCACCGGTCAACACTTGCAGTGCTTCCTGCATGCTCCAAATCACTTCCCTTTGGGCTGCTAATTTACGGCGAATAATCGAGCTGGTAAACACCCGAAAAAAATCTGCCTGGGGCAGTTCTTTTCGCAAAGCGTTTTCTACCAATTCGATGCTTTTTCTTGCCGACGGTACACTGGTACCAAAACTAACGCAAATCAATGCGGTTTTCATTGTTGTTTCCTCTCATTCTTTTGGTTTGAGTTGTATTGTAAAACCCACAAAACAACGGGCCTGCTGAAAAAGAAAATGGTCTTTCCCAAAAGAATTTGAGAAAGACCAAATACATCAGGAAAACACCGCTCCCCGATTTCGATTTACACCAGCGTTTGGTCCGTCCACCGTGCAATGCCTGCGCTTTGCAGTATGGAATCCAAGGCAGGTCTTCCGGCTCAGGCATCATCGCTTTGGTTTATCTTCCCATGGTATTCCACAGTGATATTCCGCAACCAAAACTCTGCCATTACGGCGGCGGTCCCGCACGGGATTTTCACCCGTTTCCCTATTATACCGGCCAGCCGAACAGCCACCGGTCACCTTTGATTCATTTCTTTTGTGAGAATATCACATTTTGCTTGAAATTTCAATGCAGATTTACCTGTACTTACCGCATAATCTGATACAAAAGTGCGTTGCAAATTGCAGCAGCCACGTTGCTGCCACCCTTGCGGCCCCGTGCCACAATGTGGGGAACCTGTAAGCCCATAATCAGCTCTTTGCTCTCCACCACATTTACAAAGCCCACCGGCACACCGATAATCAATGCCGGATTTAATAGCCCTGCCTGAATTTGTTCATGCAGAGAAATCAAGGCTGTGGGCGCATTGCCAATGGCAAAAATACAGGGCTTTTCCAGTTTTGCGGCACGCTCCATGGATACAATGGCACGGGTAATGCCTCGTTCTTTGGCTTCTTGTGCCACATCGGGGTCTGACATAAAACAATGAACCTGACCGCCCAGCTTTTCCAAAATCCCCTTGTTGATGCCTGCCTTTGCCATTTGGGTATCGGTTACAATATCACAACCGCCCCGCAATGCCTCCAGTGCTTTTTGCACTGCGTGGTCCGAAAACACCAGGTTATCCACATAATCAAAATCGGCCGAAGTATGAATCACCCGTTTGATGACCAGTTCATTTTCCGGGTCAAGGGTTCGCTCGCCCAACAGTTCGGTTATAATTTCAAAGCTGCGCTTTTCAATTTCCATGGGTTTAATCTGTTCAATCATAAAAAAATCCTTTCGGCTGCTGTTTCAATAAAAAAGCTGCAACAACCCATGTTGTTACAGCCGTTTTTCTTGGGCCATTTTGTAAGCAATAAACACTAAAACACTCTAGTTTGATTTTATTGTATCGGCAGCGTTCTGCTTTGTCAACCGTATTGCGCCAAAAACGCTGCTGTAAACCGCTTGTTTCTACACCAATTTACAAGCCAATCTGTGTTGACAAATATTTTTACGGTTGCTATAATCAAAGCAAATTCATTATGCACCTGAGTGCTGCTGAACTCGTTTAGACTCAGCAGAGAATAGGAAATCCGGTTAGAGTCCGGAACGGTACCGCCACTGTATGTGCGTAGGTTTCACACATGGCGAAAGCCAGTCATTGGGAACCAGTTCCTGAGAAGGCTGTGTGAACATCCGAAGAGGCACAAGTCAGGAGACCTGCTCAATGGTTATTGTTTCGCTGCTTGCGGCGAATATTCTACACACAATGTTGTTATGTACGCGAAAAACGGCTGCGGCAGTAGTTACACTGCCGCAGCTTTTTTCCGTGTTTATGGGCTTATAAAACTCTGGGTTTGTTATGAATGGGGCAGCGGCTATGCGGCTGTAAGTATACTTGGTTAGGAGCGTGAATCCTCTTTGAATATTCTTATGTCAGGGCTAGAACATACCCTAGCTCCCATTGATTTGCGAGAACAACTTTCCTTTACAAAGCTGCAAACCGCAGAAATGCTGCGCAAAATTTTTGCAGTTCCTCATGTAAACGGATGTGTACTAATCTCTACCTGCAACCGTACCGAGCTTTATCTTTGCTGTAGTGAAGAACTAAACCCCGGAGCTTTGCTTTGCCAGGCAGCCGGTGCAGAATACAATGCCTACCAAGATTTTTTTGTTACCCGTTCCGGCAAGCAAGCGGTGGAGCATCTGATGGAAGTTGCAGCAGGACTTCGTTCCCGCATTTGGGGCGAAGACCAGATTTTGACCCAAGTAAAAGACGCCATTGCCCTTGCCCGTAAGGAACAAACCACCAATTCCGTTTTGGAAACCCTGTTCCGCTCTGCGGTATCTGCCGGAAAAGAGATTCGCTCTAAGGTTCGCTTAACGGCGGTTCCCACCTCAGCCGCCAGCATGGCCGTAGCTCTTTTGCAACAAAAACTGGGTTCGTTGCAGGGCAAAAAAGCTCTTATCATCGGCAACGGCGAAATGGCACGTCTTTCTGCTACTCTGTTGCTACAAACCGGCTGTGATGTTTCCATTACCCTGCGCACCTATCGCCACGGCGAAACCATTGTGCCGGCAGGCTGCGGTGTGGTTCCCTATGATGAGCGGTTTTCGCATATGGATGGACGGGATATTTTAATTTCTGCCACCACCAGCCCCCACTATACCGTAACCGTGGAGCGACTGGCGGCACTTTCCCACTGCCCTGCCACCCTTGTGGATTTGGCAATTCCACGGGATATTCAACCCGAGGCAAACCAACTGCACGGCGTTTGTCTTTATAATGTAGATGACCTGGGCAGCTTTTTGAAAAACCGCACCATCTCACCCCAAGTGCGAGATATTCTACAAAGCCATATGGAAAACTTTTATCGCTGGCTTAATTATAAAGATTGTATGACCTCGGTGGACAGCTTAAAACAAGCCATTGTAAACCGCCTGCTCACCGCCAAGGAATTGAACCAAGAGCTAACCGAGGCAGAGCTGATTGAATTGGCGGTAAACAAAACCGTTGATTTGCTGGTAACCGGTTTGGCAGAGCGAATCAACTCGGAACACTTGGTGAAATGTGAAAATAAAATTCGCCTGCACACCACCGACCGCCCGGTGATTTCTTAAAGGAGAATTTCATATGGATTTAACATCCTTTCGTTTTCCCCTATTCATTGATTTAAACAACAAAAAAGCCGTGATTATCGGCGGTGGCCCCATTGCGCTTCGCCGTGCCGAAGTTCTTCTTTCCTTTGGGGCAAATGTTACCATCATCGCCCCTGAATGCAGCGCCGTACCCGCCGGGGTAACTTTTTTGCCACGGTGCTATCAACAAGGCGACCTTACCGGTGCATGTTTGGCGGTTGCTGCCACCAATGACCGAACCGTAAACGAACAGGTGGGCAAAGAGGCAGCCGCCGCAGGAATCCCCGTAAGCGTGGCAGATCGAAAGGAAGAAAGCACCTTTTTCTTCCCTGCCATTTGCGCCGGA
>CALWNI010000032.1 GCA_944382775.1 uncultured Allofournierella sp. | reverse complement strand
GTTATCTGCAACAGGTATACGACTATTTTTTTTTTTTTTTCCCCCAGATTACCACCTGTATTCAAACCACCGGTATGGATACTGCACAAAGGGATGAATTTTTAGCAAAATTTGTGGATTCCCCCACCGAAACACTGCTGGGCTTTGGTGTGCTGGGCGGCATATTCGGCGAAGGCATCGACCTTGCAGGCGAGCGGCTCATTGGTACCGCCATTGTTGGCGTAGGCTTACCGCAGGTTAATATGCGGCAGGAAATTCTGCGGGATTACTTTCAGCAACAGCACAAAGACGGGTTTGCATATGCCTATCAATATCCCGGATTTAACAAGGTACTGCAAGCCGCCGGGCGAGTCATTCGAACCGCCACCGACCGCGGCATTGTTCTGCTAATTGACGAACGATTCACACAGCCCCAATATCAGGCATTATTCCCCAGCCATTGGAACCATTGCCGCTGTCTTTTTTCTCCGCAGCAACTGGCGCAGCAGTTAGCGAATTTTTGGAATACACCCTCAGACCTTTAACAAAAAAGACCATTCCGCAAGCAAATTGCAATTGCGGAATGGTCTTTTTGTTATTTCAATTTACGGCGTAAAATGCTGTGCTGGGGCAATGCAGTTTCGCTTGGAATGGTATATTTCATCGTGGCGTGAGGTGTACTTTCCACGTTTTCGCCACGCTCGTTTTTAATCCATTCGGGGGTCAGTGTTACACACTCGCCCAACGGAGTTAACGCCTCTATGGTATCGCCCAGATTAAATTTACCGCGCTGAGTGCATTGTGCAATGCCGTCTTCCCAGCCATCTACAACACCGATAAACTCCCAATGGCGCACATAGCCACCACTCTTGGTATCTTGCTTTGCCTGCTGACGGCCAAAATAGAAACCGGGAGAATAAGGACGGTGACTGGTGCGGTCCAGCTCTTCAAATACCTGGTCAGGGCAGATAAACTCTTCTGCCTGCGGATTTGCCAAGAATGCATCCAGTGCTTTGCGATATGCGCTGGTTACGCTAGCCACATAATAAGCGGTTTTTGCACGGCCCTCAATCTTTAAGCTGTCAATGCCAGCTTTACAAATCAGGTCGATGAAGGGTGCAGTGCACAAATCATTCGCATTTAAGATATAGCTTCCCTCTTCGGTTTCACCAATCTCCATAAAATGGCCGGGGCGAGATTCTTCCACCAGATGATACTTCCAACGGCAGGGCTGCGCACATTCGCCACGGTTGGCATCACGACCGGTCATGTACTGGCTTAACAGGCAACGGCCGGAAAAACTCATGCACATTGCACCGTGCACAAAGGCTTCCAGTTCCAAATCTTCCGGCACATTGGCACGAATTTCTGCAATGGCCTGCAAATCCAATTCACGGGCCAATACCACACGCTTTGCACCCATATCATAGGCTGCCTTTGCTGCTGCCCAGTTGGTAATACCGGCCTGGGTGGAAAGATGAATCTCTGCATCCGGTGCGTACTGTTTTACCATTGCTAACACGCCCAAATCTGCCACAATAAAGGCGTCTACACCGGCTGCCTGCGCATCTTGAATGGCTTGGGGCAAACGCTGCAGCTCTTCGTTGGTGGGCAGTGTATTCATGGTAAGATAGATTTTTTTGCCACGGGCATGGGCAAAGGCTGCACCTTCGGCCAGTTGCTCGGGGTTAAAGTTATTGGAAGCAGTTCGCATACCAAATTCGGTCATACCGCAGTATACCGCATCGGCACCGTAACGAATGGCATATTGCAAACGCTCTAAATCGCCTGCCGGTGCCAATAATTCTGGAATGGGTAACATAATAAATTGATTTCCTTTCTTGCTTTTCAAAACAATGGCAGCACCACCCAATCAGGCAGCGCTGCAACTGCAATTAACATTCGGTTATTTTACGCTAAACGCAATGCTTACGTTTTTATCGTGTTCGCTTTTGGTTTTTGCGTAGTAGTATTTTCCGTTTTTATCGGTTACAAAGAAATAATATTTCTCTGCCAGATAGCTTTCATCGGGATACAACGCCGCTTGAATTGCATCAATGCCCGGGTTGGAGATGGGGCCAGCAGGCAGGCCGTTCAACTCATAGGTATTGTAAGCTTTGTAAATATTTTCGGGAATATTATCCCAACCGCCATAATAAGGTGCAATCCAGTTGTAGATGTAGTTATTATCGTTGGGATTTTGCACATAGCTGCTGGCGTTGCTTTCCAAACGAGGATAGGGAGAATCTGCCGCCAAACGGTTATGGAACACAGCCGATACCTTTGCATCCTCGGCATTGCCGGCTTCTTCCTGTACAAAACTTGCCAAGGTAACCACTTCTTCCAAGCTCATGCCCAGTTCGGTGGCACGCTGGCGCATTTCTGGTGTAACCTTTGCGTCAAACTCGGCATACAGCTTATCTACATAATTGTATACCGTATCATCGGCATAGAACTCATAGGTATTGGGGAATAAGTAGCCTTCGCACTTCATAAACCGATTGGGGTCATCGGGAATTTCATTCCAAAAATCATACTGGCTGAAATCACCCTCGTTTGCAACCTGCAAAAACTCTTCGGCTGTGCACAGGCCTGCTTCTTCCATAAGCTGTGCAAACCGCTGTGCGGTAATACCTTCGGGGAAGGTAACCCGCACGGTATCACGCTTTACATACTGGCTCATGGTTTCCACAATGGCTTCATAGCTTTGTCCTTGCTGCAAGGTAAAGGTACCGTACTGCAAGTTTGCTGCTTGGCCGGTTTGTTTCAGATAGTAGCGGAACACCATGGGATATTTAATTACGCCTGCTTCTTTTAGGCTTTGAGCAATGGCGGCACTGCCTTGGCCCTGCTGCACTGTTACCGTAACCTCATTGCCCGGTGTTTTTTTGCCGTTGATATCACCCAGAACCGAGAAAACAGCACTGCCTGCCGCAAGCAATAATAATGCAAGTACAATTACTGCAATCAGGCATCCGTTTGCCTTACGCCGTTTTTTGCGTTTGGGCATTTCTGGCTGGGGCGCACGTTGATAATTTTCCATAACACATTCCTCTGCTCTTTTTTATTCCATGTCCAACATAAGACGCATATAACTTTCCTGCACATCAAAGGGTTCTGAAAAGAATTGAATCATTCCGTAATCTTGCTGTACCCCATCGCCCAAAAACAGGTTCTGCTGTGCGCCCAAGGTAATCACAGCCCGTTCTACACCGGTTTTGTCGCGGGCGGCTTCCATTAGTTTTTCCGCTGCTCGGTCGCCTTCTGCAAATAGTTCAACAAATTCCAGAACATCGTTCTTTTTAAAATAAATGCCGTAACCATCTTCGTTTGAAACAATGGTGGCACCCATGCTATACAAATCGGTTAACACCAAAATGTACCCTTGCGGATTTAAAAATACTGCATCCGGTGCAAACCGACGGCGCAATTGTTCCAACCCTTTTGCCGTAACCACATCAAACTCTGCTTGCGCCCACAGATTTCGGCGAATTTCTCGGCTGAACTTACGCAATGCAAAGGCTTTTTCAAAGCCACGGTCCTGGTAAAACTGAAACAGGCTTTCGCTTGCCGGAATCAACACTGCAAAGCTTTGCCCACGCTGCATAAGCTGGCTGCGGGTATGCGCTAAAAGGTCGCGCATGATGCCTTTGCCACGCTGGTCTGCACGGGTGCAAACGCCGTAATAATAGCTGCCTTTGCGCCCCTGTAAGGTTACCGGCACTGCGCATAAACTGGCTACCATTTGCCCGTCTTGCTCTGCCAAAAACACATTATCCAACCCGGCAAACTTGCCTAAAATATCCCGTGCAATTTGCTCGGTACCGCCAAATACCTGTACAAACAGGTTGGCCAAAGCGGTCTCATCGTTTTTTTGTGCAGTACGAAACATGCTGTTTTCACTCCTTCGGCAACGTTGTCAAAGGTTACAGGTTCAAGGTTGCCCGATATTTTGGTTCAATAATAATAGGATTATACGACAATTTTGCTTTTCGCAATCCTTCCGAACCCACATCATCTTCACGGTTAATCATCTGATACTTTTCGCATACCACCCGTGCCATTTCGCGGTTGATTATGTTATAAGAACCAGTTACTTCGTAAAGGCCTTTTTCCACATTGGTATCAAAGATCCGGTCGTTGATGGCACTGCCAAACGAAAATGCCACGATACGTCCGCCTGCTGTGATATAACCACCCTCTAACGGAAGTTCATCAAAATGATCAAACAGCATTTCAATGGCTTCATGCTCCATTTGAATGCCTTCGTCGTTGATGTTATCACTCATAGACGCCCATTCTTTGTTAAACCGGCGTACCGCAGGCACCGCTTCTGCTGTAAGGGGATGAAATTCCCAGTCGGGGTTTTCACGTATGAAACGGGAAACGTGGTTGCGCTTTTTCTGGAATTTCTTACCCGACAGCTCTGCCAACTCTTGACGGTCATAGATGTATTCATAATCATCCCGCACTGCCTCAATGGTAAATAAATCGGGATACCACTGTTCCAGACGTTGTTTGGCTTCCACCGAAACACCATAGAACATAGCTGGCTTGCCCTGCGCTTTTGCATCGGCAATCATTGCATCTACCGCTTCTTTTTCATCGCCATGGCCTGCCGGGTATAAATACCGCAACAAACCATCTCGGTCGCTGCGTGCAATTACATGGTCACCACAGCGTGCCACTTTTGTGTTGTAGGCTTTGCTCCACATATATAAGGTTACAAAACTATATGCACTTGTCATATAGCCACTGGCATGCAGTAACGGGCGTACCCATTCTACATCTTTTGGTTCAATCTCTTTAAACGTTAACATAAAATCTCCTTAACCGCGCGCAAAACATCCGCATGAATCTGCGAAATAGAGCGCATGGTGTCGTTTTGGCAACATGCAACACGGGTCCAGCCCAGTGCATCTGCACAATAACGAGCAGCACGCTGGCTGCGCATTAAGTATTCGGTATCTTTTTCGTGAATGTCTTTTTTGCTTTCGTCACCCTGGTAACGGTCGCTCATTAACTTTTGGCTCACCGCTGGGTCCACATCCAGATAAATAACGCGATCCGGAACCGGAATACCGATTTTGGTATATTCAAAATCAAACAGCCATTCCAAAAAGGCATTCCATTGCTCTTGCGGCAGTTTGGAACACTGGTGCACCGCATTGCTTGTGGTATAACGGTCTGCAATTACAATGCCGCCTTGATGGTAAAAGTTACCCCAGTCCATTTTATAGCTGGCAAAGCGGTCAACCGAATAAAAACTGGATGCGGCATAAGCGTTCACATCGTTTGGATTGCTGCCAAACTTGCCTGCCAGATACATCTTTACCAACGCCGAAGAATCGCTGGCATAGTCAGGAAAGGTAATTTGACGAACCGGCACACCTTGTGCAGTTAATGCATTGGCCAGCTCTTTTGCTTGGGTTGCTTTGCCGCTGCCGTCCAGCCCTTCAATTACAATAAGCTTACCGCTCACTTTCCCAACGCCTCCTCTTTTAATGTGGCGTACTTTTCACGCATTGCCATGGTTTTTCCGCAGCTCATAACCCCTTCGGGACAAGCACCTTTTACGCATCCTGGGCCGGATACCGCAAACAATGCCGGCGCAATGGGATACACCAAACGCAGCATTTCATCTGCCAAAGCCCGAATTTCCCACTGTGCCCGTTCGCAGCAGCGATGACGGAAAAAGTTTTGCAGGCTGCGTGCATTCATGGTTACCACCATTTTGGTATCGCAAGCGTTGGGCAGCACAAAACGGGCATCTTCGATTGCCATTTTCTCCGCTTTTTTGGTGGCGGTTGCTTCGTCCATGCCTTCTGCCATTAAACGACGAATGTGTCCATCCTTTAAAATGGCGGCAATGCGTTTGTAATTTTCATTTTCCTGCGCCATTGCCTCTTGAAATGCGCTCAACGCTTCGGGGTCTTGTTCCACTTCCGGAGGGGTCACGTATTCAAACTGATCCAACCGAACATATCGCTGGCTTTGCACGCTGTAGCTTGCAATGCGGTGGCGGGTAATTTGTGCCAGCAATGCACGAGATACCCCTTCAATGGCAAAGGTAAAACTTACATGCTCGGTGGGGCTTTCGTGCCCCATTTTTGCCAAACGCTGCACAAACTCTTGGCTTTTTTCTGGGGTAAGACCTGCCAGTAAATCATCAATATGTGCATTGGAATAGCATAACTTTGCCGCCGCAGCCACTACTTTTTCCGGCTCCGGTGTATGGGCAATTAAGGATACTTTTAACATAACATGCCTCCAAATATTATTTTACCAAGGTGAGCGGCGCATAGTTTGCCATGGTTTTCTTAATGCCCGCTTTTTCAAAACGGATTTCCACAATGGTATCGCCTGCCGCCGGGGTTGCCTTTAGCACCACACCACGACCAAATACCTTATGGTCCACCACATCGCCGGGCTTAAAGGTTTTTGTGCCCGATACCGCAGGCTTTGCCGCCGCAGCCCCTACGGTAGAAGTGCCAAACCGACCGCTTGCTGCGGTGGTTGCCCCAAACTTGCTGCCACCGCCTGTCGAAACGGTGCTTCGTCCGCCAAATGCAGCACCGCCCCAGCTGCGCTGTGCTGTGCCTGCATTGGAGCCAAACCCTACCGAAGAACCGCCAAAGCCGCCAAAACTACCGAATCCACGGCTGGAAACGGCCGGGCTCTCTTCCATTTCCAGCAAATGGGGGTCGATTTCATTTAAGAATCGAGAGGGCGGATTACGCCGTGTTTGACCAAAAATCATACGGCTTTGGCTGGAAGATAGATACAGCTCTTTCTTTGCGCGGGTAATGCCCACATAGCACAACCGACGTTCTTCTTCCAGCTCTTCCTCGGAATAACGGCACATGTCACTGGGGAATACGCCTTCTTCCATGCCCACAATAAACACATAGTCGTACTCCAGACCTTTTGCCGAGTGCATGGTCATCATAACCACCACATCGGTTTCCTCGTCGTAGCTGTCCAAATCCGAAATAAGGGCAACTTCTTCCAAAAAGCCTGCCAGTGTGGCTTCTTCGCCTTTTTGCACGGCGTATGTTTTTACACTGGAAATCAACTGGCCCAAGTTTTCCAAACGGGATGCACCTTCGTCTCCCTGTTCTTCCAACATTTTTTGGTAACCGCTGATTTCCAAAATTGCGGACACAAATTCATCCAGCGGCAATGTTTGACTTGCCTGTACCAGCTTTTGATAGATGCCCCAGAACCCACTTACTGCAGATGCAGCACGGCTTACCGAGGGATATTCCCGAATGTTCTCGCAAATATGCAGCAGGCTTACCCCTTGCTGGGCTGCAAGTTCGCTCATTTTATCCAGCGTAGTGCCGCCGATTTTACGGGCAGGCTCGTTGATGATACGCTTCAAACGCAAATCATCGTTGGGGTTTGCCACAATGGACATGTAGGAAATAATATCCTTAACTTCCTTACGGTCATAAAAGCGTTGACCACCTACGATTTTATAAGGAATACCTGCACGGGCAAAATAGGTTTCCACCGGACCGGACTGGGCGTTCATACGATACAACACCGCATGGTCACGCAGACGGGCACCTTTTTTCAGGTTTTGACCGATGATGCTGGCAATGTTAGAGGCTTCGTCCTGCTCGTTTTCTGCTGTGTAGTGCTGAATCCGATTGCCTTCGCCGTTTTCGGTCCAAAGAGTTTTGCCCTTACGGCCCAGATTGTTTTTGATAACACAGTTTGCTGCATTCAGAATATTGGCTGTGGAACGATAGTTCTGCTCCAATCGAATGACCTGTGCACCGGGGAAATGTTGTTCAAAATTCAAGATATTCTCAATGGTTGCACCACGGAATCGGTAAATACTCTGGTCGTCGTCACCCACAACGCAAACATTTTTGTAGCCGGCAGCCAACAGGCGCACCAGATGAAACTGTGCAACGCTGGTATCCTGGTATTCGTCCACCAGAATATAGCGGTACTTTTGCTGGTAGTATTCCAGTACATCGGGATTATCTTGGAACAGGCATACCGTGTGATAAATCAGGTCGTCAAAATCCATGGCACCTGCTTTTTTCAGCCGCCGGGCATAGTTTTGATATACCTTTGCCAAAAGTCCGGCCTTGGTGTCTTGTGGAGCTTCCAAGGCTTCTTCGGGGCTAATCAGCTGGTCTTTCATGCGTCCAATCTGCCCCAAAGCAGACTTAATGGGCAGAAACTTATCGTCTACCGTCAGCTCTTTGTAGGTTTCTTTCATGGCACGCTCTTGGTCGCTGGTATCGTAGATGGTAAAGCTTGTGGGAAAACCCAAGCGGTCTGCATGTTGACGCAAAATCCGCACACAAGCCGAGTGGAAGGTAGATGCGTTCACATCTGTCCCCTGCTCGCCCAGCATAGTCACCAAGCGGGACTTTAACTCGCCTGCCGCCTTATTGGTAAAGGTAATCGCCAGCACGTTCCAGGGTCTGGCGTTGTCATATCGCATTAAGCGTTCGGTGCCGGGCGGCAGTGCTGCCCCGGTTTGTACCGCTGCTTTTAGGGCTGCCAAATCCTCTTCGCTTACCTGACCTGCCAGCCAATCGGACCCATGGGCTTTACCAAACCGAATAATATTGGCGATACGGTTAACCAACACGGTGGTTTTTCCGCTGCCTGCACCCGCCAAAATCAACAACGGACCTTCTACCGAAAATACCGCTCTTTTTTGTACCGGATTCAATCTGCCAAACTGCTTTTCAATATATAAATCCCGCAGTTTTAAAAATTCCGTGGTATAACTTGTCATGGAAACTCCTCGCATTTATTAATTTGCCACTTTGTACAAGGGACAAATATACATCTTAGAAAATATACAGTATCAGTGAACATTATAGCATAGATAGCTTTTGCCGAAAAGTAATGACCCCGAAAAACAATCAACAAAATTATTTTACCTTTTGCTGTTGCTTTTGACCGTTCCACCCATTGTCTATGCTCTGGGCAACAATTTTACATCGCAAACACAAAACAGCCTTTTGCTCATAAAACGAACAAAAAGCTGTTTTGGATTCAATCAATCAACGGCGACCCAAACGGGGGGTTGCATCTTTAAAACCGGTTTCCAGTTCTTCGCCGATTACCAAGCACTTTGCAGTACCTAAGGCAACACAGTTAATGGGATCGGGCGAAACGGTTACGTTTACCTTTAAGGCTTGGCTCATATACTCCGGCAAGCCTTTCAGCATTGCACCGCCACCAGTCAGCATAATGCCGTCGGTAAAGATATCACCGGACAGCTCGGGCGGAGTTTTTTCCAGTACCTGGTGTGCTGCAACGGTGATTTGCTCTACCAAAGGCGCAATGCATTCATACAAATCTTCGGTGGTAACGGTGAACTTCTGGGGCAAACCGGTCAGCAGGCTGCGGCCCTTTACCTCCATGCTGCCGCTGAATACGCCGGGCTTGCAACAAGCCACCTGCTTTTTCAACTCTTCGGCAGTGCGCAAACCAATGGCAACATTGTATTTTGCGCGAACACACTTCATAATTTCATCATCAAAGGTATTGCCAGCCACATTTACACTGGTTGCACGCACTTTACCGCCCAAGCTAATTACCGCAATATCGGTTGTACCACCGCCAATATCTACCACCATGTGACCGGACGGCTCGCGAATATCGATACCGGAACCCAGTGCGGCTGCCATGGGCTCATCAATCAAAAACACCTGACGTGCACCGGAAGCCACAACGGCCTCTACTACGGCGTCGCTTTCAATGCCGGTGATTGCCGCAGGCACACAAACTGCAACACGGGGTTTAATCAAACGGGAATCGTACACCTTGTTTACAAAACGGCAAATCAGCTCACGGGTTAACATGTGGTTGGAGATAACGCCGTCTTTTAAGGGACGAATTGCGGAAATGTAGTTGGGGGTACGGCCCACCATGGCCAATGCCTCATCGCCAACTGCCAAAACCTGGTCTTTGCGGTTATCTACCGCTACTACACTGGGTTGATTTAATACAACGCCCTTGCCCTCTACCGCCACAATGATGGAGGTGGTACCAAGGTCGATACCAATATCGTATTGTGCCATATCTTTCTTTACCTCTCTGTTCTATAAAAACAATTCATATCCCGTCAAATTGTGTTTCGGCAATACTCACGGCAAACACATCCAGCGCACCTGCCTTGCGTAAGGCTTTTGCACAATTGGAAACCGTTGCCCCCGTGGTGATAACATCATCCACCAAAAGCACACGCTTGCCTTCCAGCTCAGCCGAACCACAAACTTTATACGCATTTTTCATATTTTCCATGCGCTGCTTTGCGCTTTTTCCTTCTTGCTGTTCCGTCTTGCGTGCTTTTTGCAGCAAATCGGTTCGCATAGGGATATCTAAAGCCCAAGCCAGTTCTTTTGCCAGCAATGCCGGCATATTGTACGCACGCTTTTTGCTGTTATTTGGTACAGGAATCACCAAATCAAACTGCCGCATAATCGGGCGTGAATCTATGTGTATTATACCATGCTGCTGGCGGAAAGTACATCCAAAAATCACCGCCGCCATCCATATGCCAACCTCTTTTGCCACTGCGCACTGCCCTGCATTTTTCATGCGCAAAATCCCCTTTTGCACACAGCCGTCGTACTTGTATACCGCCGCTGCCCCGCTTAGGTATTCCAAACAATGCTCGCTTTCGGGCAGTCTTGGTCTGGGCAATTTTAGCCGTTCCAACTCTGGTTGGCATGTCTGGCAACAGGTTAAAAAACCCAATACATCGCCACAGAACGGACAACGGCGGGGATACAGCAAAACTCGCAACTGTTCCGCTATGGCAAGGCCTCGCTTTTTTCGATTCATAATTCATCCCCATGGCGCAGCAAATCAGCAAGGCAACTGTACCGTAAATTTTGGCGGATATTTTCCACCATACGGGTTACGGTATCGGGTCTGCCGGCTAAAATACACAGCTGCTTGGCACGGGTTACGCCGGTATACAGCAAATTGCGGTAACATAGTTTTTCCGGTAAATCGCTTACCGGGATTACCACGGCCGCAAACTCGCTGCCCTGGCTTTTGTGCACCGTTACCGCATAGGCAATCTCCAATTCTGGAATGTTTTCAGCGGTATATACCAGTTTTCGGTCGTCCATCTGCACCAGCAAGGCACGTTCACCGGGGTCTACCCCAAGAATAATGCCCAAATCTCCGTTAAATGCACCCACACCGGCTTCGCCGCCGTCCCGTTCAAAGGGAATCAGATAGTTATTGCGCACCTGCATGACCTTATCGCCCAAACGGAACACCTGGCCTGCCATTTCCAGCTGCGGTTTTTCGGGGCTTGGTGGATTCAGCATTGCCTGCAAACGCTGGTTTAATGCCGCTGTGCCAACCGGCCCGATTTTTGTGGGACAAAGCACCTGAATATCCCGTACCGGGTCTAACCCATAACTTTTGGGCAAACGGGTTGCCACCAAATCACACACCAGCTGCTGGCATGCCAAGCCGCCCGCCTGCAAAAAGAAAAAGTCGCTGTTCTTATCGCCTTTTTGCGGCATCAGTCCATGCACAATGCGGTGCGCATTTTCCACAATCATGCTTTGATTCTGCTGGCGGAAAATGTGTTTTAAACACACAGTAGGTACAACCCCACTGCGTACCACTTCGCTTAAAATGTTACCAGGGCCCACACTGGGCAGCTGGTCCGCATCGCCCACCATAATAATGCGGCAGCCATGGCGCAGTGCTGCCAACAAGCTTTGAAATAATTTGGCATCCACCATACTCATCTCATCCAGCACCACAACATCGCATTTCAGCAGATTTTTTTCGTTGTGAATAAAGCGCAACAGATGAATTTGTGGGTCGTAGTCCACTTCTAACAATCGGTGAATGGTTTGTGCTTTTTGGCCGGTCAATTCGCTCAGTCGTTTGGCTGCTCGACCAGTCGGTGCGCACAATGCCACACGTTCTGCTTGGTTTTGAAACAGTGCCAAAATCGCATTTACTGTGGTGGTTTTACCGGTGCCGGGGCCGCCGGTCAATACCATTACATTATTGCGCAAAGCGGTTTCAATGGCATGGCGTTGTTCGGGTGCATAGGCAAACCCTTGTGCCCGTTCCAACACCTGAATATTCGCCTCTAAGTCCTTGGGCTGTGTGGCAGGATAGCGGCTTAACTCCCACAATCGGGCTGCAATGTCCTGTTCCGCACGCAGCAGGTCAGGCAGATACAAATACTCTTTGCCCTCGCATACATAGCGTGCAACCTCTCCCGTTGCAACGGCATCGTCCAGCTCTCGGTCAACCGCATCTTCCCCAATTTGCAGAAATTTAGCGGTGGTGCTGAGCAGTTGCGGACGGGGCAAGCAGGTATGCCCGTTGCCGCCATTATGGCGCAGCACATACAAAATACCCGCCCAAATCCGCAAACTACCATCTTGTGCAAGCTGCAATTCTGCGGCAATGGCATCTACCTGTGCAAATTTTAAGCGCAATGGTTCTCCGCAAAGCAGATAGGGATTTTCGCGAATAGCTTCTACTGTATTGGGCCCCAAATGGCGGTACACCTCTACCGCGCGTACCGGAGTAATGCCAAATCGCCCCAGATAGGCCACCGCCTCCCGAACACCGAACATACGCCGAAACTCGTTGCTGATTGCCTTAGCTTTTTCTTCGGTGATGCCTCGCAGAACCGTTAGTTTTGACGGCTCGTTTGCGATGACCTCCAAACTATCAGCCCCAAAGGTTTCCACCAATTTTTTTGCCGTGGATGGGCCGATATACGGCAGTGCACCACTGGAAAGATAAGCAAGTGTCGCCGCTAAATCCTGCGGCATGGTTGCTTCGCAAGAAGTCGCCTTGAACTGCGGCCCATGGGTAGGATGGTTTTCAAATTGACCGTACAGTGTTACACTTTCGCCTACGTTCAACTCTCCCAATGTTCCGGTTACCACATGCAGCTCACCGCCCACATTAACCTCAAACACGGTATAACCGCTTTCTCGGTTTTCGTAAATCATATGTTCAATGGTGCCTTCCATTCGCAACAGTTGTTTTTCCTGTTCCAGCTTGCTTCACCTGCCTTTTGCGCATAATATCTCATATTACAATATTATAACTTTGTACCGTTCGTTTGTAAATAAAAAAGCTACGCCCCACGGGTCATTTCATCCGCCGGAACGTAGCTTTGTAATTATTTTAAAATCAATGCAATCAAAACAAATGCAATTGCAATTTGGCATGCACCTACGCTTACTCCATACAGCAGTGCCTTTGGACCTTCCGCAGCCAAATCACGGAATTTCACCCGCATACCAATTGCCGCCAACGCAATGATTTCAAATTGCTGGCTAACCAGTTTTGCGGCATGGCTAACCGGTGCAGGAATAACCCCTACACTATGCAAAATTGCCATAATGAAAAATCCAATGATAAACCAGGGCACTCCTGCTTTTACCACCTGATGCTCGCTGCTTTCATGTTTTGCAAACAGCGACTTGTTTTCTTGCTCCACATTCATTTTCGAGAATGCCAATGCCACCAAAACGATAAATACAATTCGAATAATTTTAAAAATTGTTGCAGTTTCTACCACGGCACCACCCACCAGCTGCGCCGAAGCGATTACCTGACCAATGGATTGCAAAACACCGCCAATCATGGCAGAAGTATGCATGACCTCATGCTGATAAAAAATACCGGTCAGCACGGGCAACAGAACCATCAAAATAGTACCGGTTACATTAACAATAGTAATGGAAATACCCTTATCTTTTGCATCGGCTTTTACCACAGGCGATACCGTTGCAATAGCCGATGAGCCACATACCGCATTGCCTGCACCCATTAACAAACTAAACTTTTTGCCAAACCCCAATTTGCGGCCAATCAGATAGGCAACGGCAATGGTAAGAGCCATTTGAATTGCAATAAACAACAAGCCCCGCCAGCCAAGTTCTAAAATATCATGTAAGACCAAGGTTGCACCGGTCAACACAATGGAATATTCCAGCAAGTTACGCTCAGAAAACTTTGTACCTTGGTCAAAACACTCTTTATTTAAAAAGGTATTGCCGCACACAATGCCTAAACCAATGGCAAACAACGCCGCTCCAATGGTGGGAAAAATTCTTGCAATGCCCTGCGCAATCACTGCAATGATAGCACACACTAAAAAACCGGGACCATGTTTTACAATAAAATCCTTCATGCTGTTCCTCTCTCTTTCTGCAACTGTTTTACCAAGCAATTGCTATCCAATAGGATTGCCAACAAACAATCCTTTTTTCGTTCGCACTTGATTATAGCCCCATATTCCTATAAAATCAAATTAGTATTTTTGTTTGATTTATAAATTTTTCTTATAAAAGGATTGAATTGTATGTTAGACCCGAAACTTCATACCTTTATGCTTTTGGCGCATTGTAAAAGTACCATAGAATGTGCCGAACTACTGCATATCACTCAGCCAGCAGTAACCCAACATATCAAAGCGCTGGAACGGCAATATAACACTTCTTTTTTTATTAAGGAGGGGCGTCGGCTTGTACTTACTGCACAAGGAAAGCGTTTTGAACAGCTTTGCCGCAGACTATGCACCTTAGACGAACAGATCACCCGTGAGATGAACCAAATCGACCGAACCACCCTAACCTTTGGTTCCACCTTGTCCATTGCAGATGGTCTTATGCCCTTTGTTTTGCCTGAACTGATGAACCAGTTTTCAGAGTTTCAATTCCATATGCAGCAACAAAATACCGCCGCACTCTTGGAACAGCTGGAGCGCGGAACCTTGGATTTTGCACTGATTGAAGGCAATTTTGATCACCGCCGCTATACATACCATCCCTTTTTCACCAGTCGATTTGTGGGGCTGTGCAGCCCCAACAGCCCATTTGCTGACTGTCATTCTTTGGAACAGCTGCTTCCTTCCCCTTTGATTTTGCGTGAATCGGGTAGCGGTACCCGCGATATTTTTGAAAGCGAGTGTCAAGCACACAACCTTACGATTCAAGATTTTTCTTGTATCTATGAAATTGCACACATGCCTACGCTATTTCAATTGGTTGCCTGCAACAAAGGCATCACCTTTGCTTATGAGGTTGCCGCTGCTCGGTTCATTGAACAGCAAAAACTTCAGGTGATCAATTTGCAGGATTTTCACCTGGAGCGTCCCTTTCATTTTGTTTATCTACCCACACATCCGAAGTCTGATTTGCTGGAACTGCTTTCTGACTGTATCTGCAAAATTGCAAACCACCCAATTGAAAAAAAGCCCTGACAATATTGTCAGGGCTTTTTTATATTAGACCAAAGCGTCTTTTAATTCCTGGGCTTTGTTTACCTGCTCCCAAGTGACATTCAAGTCTTCACGACCCATATGTCCATAGGCTGCTACACCACGGTAGCAGGGACGGCGCAGCTGCAAAGATTCAATAATTGCAGCAGGGCACAAATCAAACACCTTGCGTACTGCTTGTTCCAGCTGTTCGCTGTCTACCTTACCGGTGCCAAAGGTATCCACCAAAATGCTTACCGGTTCCGCCACGCCGATGGCGTATGCCAGCTGCACCTCACATTTGTCTGCCAAACCTGCGGCTACAATGTTCTTAGCAACCCAACGAGCGGCATAAGCTGCGCTGCGGTCAACCTTGCTGGGGTCTTTGCCGCTGAATGCGCCGCCGCCATGGCGTGCATATCCGCCATAGGTATCTACAATAATCTTTCGGCCGGTCAAGCCACAGTCACCCTGGGGGCCACCCACAACAAAACGTCCGGTGGGGTTAATGTAGTATCGGGTGTTTTCATCCAAAAATTCGGCAGGAATTACCGGCAAAATTACCTGTTCCAAAACATCTTTGCGCAAGGTTTCCATATCCACATCCGGGCTATGCTGGCTAGAGATAACAACCGCATCCACACGAACCGGCTTGCCGTCATCGTATTCTACCGTTACCTGGCTTTTTCCATCCGGACGCAGGTAAGCCATTTCACCATTCTTTCGCACTTCGGTCAAGCGTTTTGCCAATTTGTGTGCTAAGCTGATGGGCAGCGGCATCAGTTCCGGTGTTTCGTTGCAGGCATAACCAAACATCATACCTTGGTCGCCGGCACCGCCTACTTCATCGTTGGTACCCAATGCAATATCGGGGCTTTGTTCGTTAATATTGGTAAGTACCGAACAAGTATCTGCATCAAATCCAAATTTAGCTCGGGTATAGCCGATATCGCGGATTACTTCACGGGCAATGGACTGAATATCCACATAGCAGCTGGTGGTAATTTCGCCCATTACATGAACCAAACCGGTGGAGCAGGTGGTTTCACAAGCAACACGAGCGTTGGGATCTTCTTTTAAAATCGCATCCAATACTGCGTCACTAATTTGGTCGCAGATTTTGTCGGGATGTCCTTCGGTTACCGATTCCGATGTAAAAAAGCATTTTGCCATAAGATTTTGACCTCCTACATTTTGTACATGCGCCGCTTGTTACGGCACGCAAAGTTGATTGCGAAAAGCAACTTGCCGGAAACAACAAAAAACGCTCAAAGACCCCGAAAGTCTTTGAGCGCATTACGCTTATCTTTCGGTTTCCCGCAGGATTTAGCACCTTGCATGTGCAGGTTGCTGGACTTCATCGGGCCTGTTCCCTCCGTCGCTCTTGATAAGTTGCTATTCAATTTACATTTGACAATTTAACACAAAAAAACAGCTTTGTCAACCATTATTTCTTGCCGTGCAAAACCGGGCTGAGCGGCTTATAGATAAAAAATGTAATCAGTGCTACAATCAAACCTTTTACCAAAGTAAAGGGCATATTGAAAATCAGCAGGCACTCCAGCAAACCGTTTACACTGGGGCGAATCACCTGATATGCCTGAATAATCAGCTCAATGCCGCCAAACATACTGCTGTAAATGGGATATGTTACAAAGTAGTTTAAAGGAACGGAAAATACCGCCATAACAATGGATGCCACCAAAGAAGCAATAATTGCACCTTTAAAGTTTTTGTTATACTTATAAATGAAACCTGCACTGCCTGCAAAGGCTGCACCCAACAAAAAGTTGCACAGTTCGCCAACGCCGTTGGTGCCGGAACCGTTCAGCAGCAGGTTAAATAGGTTTTTCAGCAAACAAACCACAATACCCGATACCGGCCCTATGCTAAACGATGCCAACAATGCGGGCAATTCTGAAATATCCATTTTTACAAAGCTTGGAATCAGCATAGGAATACTGAAATCAAGCAGCATTAAAATGGTTGCGATGGCAGACAGCATTGCGGTTACCACCATTTTGCGTACGTTGAGTGTTGATTTTGTCATTGTTTTGTTCCTCCTTGGGCATCAAGGCCCTTACTGAATTTGAAAGTCGGCCTCAGCAACTTAGGCGGGTAACAAAAAACGCCCTTTTGATGGTAAAATACCAACAAAAGGGCGCACAACAACACTTTAATAAAACCCGCTGCTGTTTCTTCCATCCGGACTATACCGTCGGCTCTGGAATTTCACCAGATCAACATTCCAATTGCTTGAAATGGTCGCGGGCTATACCGCCGGTGGGGAATTTCACCCCGCCCTGAAACTGCTTTCTTGCTAGTATTATATTCTTTTACCAAAACAATTGCAAGTATTTTAGAAAAATTTTTCCAACAATCACATATAGATAACAAAATAAAGTATTTGCGTTACTTTAAGGAGGCATGGTATACTATGAACGTTTGGATTTGGTCGAACTTTATCGAAACTACACTTAAAACAGGATGGTTATTTACAATGTTTTCTCAAATGAAAGATTATATGCTGAATACCGATGGCGCATGGCTTCGGCTTTTTTTATGCGTTGGCGGATTTTTTCTGTGTTACTTATTCAGCCGTTTAGTTCGGTATAAAATCATGCCATGGCTTGTGGAAACACTAGAGAAAAAGCAGCAAGATGGCCTTCATCTTTTGGCAAAAGGCTTTTCCAAGCCGGCACCCATTGCAATTTGGAGTTTAGGTATTTATGTTTCCTTTTTATTTTTGCCTTTGCCGGCAAATATTGCCGCTCCCTTGATCGTTGCATTGGGCAAATTGCTGCGCGTTACCATGATTTGTTTGCTGGCATGGGGCTTAATCGGCAGCAGTGATGTGGGTCCGCTTTTGTTCCATGACATGCGCGGCAAACTGGACCTGGACATGGATAACACCGTTGCTGCCTTTCTAAACAAGCTATTAAAAGGTGTTATCTTGGTTTTTGCGGTTCTCATGTTGCTGCAAGAGTTCGGCATTCGGGTTGATAGCTTAATTGCAAGCCTTGGTCTTGCCGGCTTGACCATTTCGTTGGCAGCAAAAGATTACGCTACCAACTTCTTTGGTGGCTTGGTGGTTATTTTTGAAAAGCCCTTTTCCATTGGTGATTGGATTTCCTGCTCTGCCGGTGAAGGCTCGGTTGAAGATATCGCCTTTCGCTGTACCCGTATTCGTCAGTTAAACGATTCTGTTTTGGTCATTCCCAACAGCGTATTGGTAAGCAATGCACTCACCAATTACAGCAAAATCAACCGCCGACTTGCCAAATATACCTTGGGCGTTGCATACAGTGCCACACGCGAACAGCTTGAACACCTTCTCTCCGATATTCGTGAAATGCTGGCCGCTCGCCCGGATGTTTTAAGCGATACCATTCGCGTACAACTGACCGGATTTGGTGCTTCCAGCATTGATATTCTGGTACAATTTTACGTCAATACCGGCGTGGCTGCTGATTTTCTAAAAATCCAAGAATCCGTTAATTTGGATTTAATGGAAATTGTTCAGAAAAACGATTGCAGTTTCGCCTTCCCCTCTACCAGCATTTACATCGAAAAGCAGTAATGAAAAGGAGCGCGCCGATAAATCGGCGCGCTCCTTTTTTGCTACATAGCAAATCCCAGAGATAGACACTCGATTTGTACTCAGAAAGCATGAAATAAAAATCCCCCGGCAAAGCCGGGGGTATTTCATATGCGGGCAAAGCCCTATGTTACTAGCGGCACGTGTCACG
>CALWNI010000031.1 GCA_944382775.1 uncultured Allofournierella sp. | reverse complement strand
CAAAGATTGGGGAGCAAATGGCTGATCAAGTATAAATGGTTTGAGAACGAAAACCAGTAATTACTTTTTGGCATTAATAAAATAACGGAAAATATTCTTTGCGCAATCAGACAAAAAAGGCTTTTCAAGAACGGAGAAGTTTGATATAATAAATCCGTTGCAAAATTGCGGGCCATTAGCTCAGCTGGTCAGAGCTGTCGGCTCATAACCGATTGGTCCCGGGTTCAAGTCCTGGATGGCCCACCAAAAACCGAACTGTTGTCAAAAGACTACAGTTCGGTTTTTTATTTTGTAAAATTTGATTGGTTGTCGCAAATAACGGCAAAATGATATAATAAAAAATAAAGGAATACAAAGTTGTAAAGGTAAAATAATTTGCATAAAATGATAGGAATAAACGGAAGAAGGAGTGAAACAAGGCAATGATAAAAAAGATTGTTGTGGGGCTTTTTAGCATTGTTTTTTTAGTTGCGATGACGGCATGCAGCGGAACAACTGCAACAGATTCAACAAGCAGCAATGCGGCATTGGGGGATGCGGTGAGCAGTGAAGCCCAAGATAGCCCAATTACCAATGAAACCGATACCACAAAAGCCGAAAACCCAGAAAAGGAATATCGAGCAATGTGGGTTAGTTATTTGGAATGGCAGCAGTTTGATTTTTCAAGTGAAAGTGCTTTTCGCAGTGATGTGGACACATTGATGCAAAACTGTGCCAATTTGGGCTTGAATACCGTAATTGCACAGGTTCGGCCATTTGCAGATGCATTGTACCCCAGTACATATTTTCCTTGGAGTCATCTTTGCACCGGTACACAGGGGCAAGATCCTGGTTTTAATCCATTGGAGATTTTAATTGAGACGGCACATACCTATGGTTTGGAATTGGAAGCATGGGTAAATCCGTATCGAATTGCCTTAACAAATGCGTTGCCGGGCCAACTGGCAGAAAACAATCCGGCAAATACATTCCCGGAATTGGTGAAACAGGTTGGAGAAGGTCTGTATTTTGATCCTTCTAATGCAAAGGCACAGGAACTGATTGTAAACGGTGTACTGGAAATTGTAAAAAATTACGATGTGGACGGGATTCACTTTGATGATTATTTTTATCCCACAACCGATGCGTCTTTTGACGAACAGGAATATGCTGTAAGCGGAACTACGTTATCGCTGGATGATTGGCGCAGAGAAAACGTGAATACCTTGGTAAAAGCGGTGTATACGGCAATTAAAGCGGAAAATGAAAAGGTTCGGTTTGGAATTAGTCCGCAAGGGAATATGGATAATAACTATAACGGACAATACAGTGATGTGGCATTGTGGATGAGTACAAATGGGTATGTGGACTATATTCTCCCACAGTTATATTGGGGATATGGTTACACCACAAAAGGCGGTCAAACACGCTATGCCTTTGAAAATATTACAAAAGAATGGGCTGCCTTAGAGCGTGCCGAGGGTGTTTCGCTGTATTTTGGATTGGGGGCGTATCGCATAGGCGACGGCGATGGCGGTAACTATGAAAATGCAGTTACACAGTGGCAAAGCGGACATAATTTAGCGGATATGGTCAACACCGGCCGAGAGGTGGGGGCAGATGGCTATGTTTTGTATCGCTATGATTCCCTTTTCAATAACACAAACTGGGCGGATTTGACACAGAGTGAAGTGCAGGCGTTAAAGCAAGCCAATCAACAACCATAGGTTTAAGCAATTGAATTGTCGAAAATATAAGATGCCTCTGCTTGTAAGCAGAGGCATTTTGCATTATAATAATAGAGATACCTTATTAAAGTAATGTGTATGAGAAAGTACGAAAAAGGGAATCATTCCAATAAAAATAGACCGAGTGCCCCCGAGATACGGGTGAGGAACGGAGGATTTTATGAAACAAAACAAACGATTGCTTGCACTTGCTATGGTGCTGATTTTTGTGTTTACGGCACTAACCGGATGTGGAAGCACCAGCGAAGAGGTGGAAGAAAAAGAAAGCGAAACCATTACTGCAACACAGGGTGGGAGCATTACATGGCCGGAAGATATGGATACTACGGTTCGCTTTGGTACCGAAATTGACGAGAGCACCGGCACATTATATGCAGTGTTCAATAACACACAAAACCGTTATACCGGTTATTTTACCACCGCAGGCGATTCGATTACCCTAACCAGCTATGCAACCACCGAAAGCACTGGAATTACCAGTTATTTGATTACCCTTTGGAAAGAGGGATATGGTGGACGCGAATATGTGAATGGGAAAACCATTGAGTTTCCCACCGGTGGGGAATGCTATACTGCCACATTTTCCGGATTGGAACCGGGGGTACGCTATAAGGTGGGTATTTCTTATTTAAGCGGTACCTACTATATCAGCGGTGGACTAACCATTAGCGGCTTAACCGGTGCAGAAGCATTGGCTGAGGATGCTGAAAATGCATAATAAAAAATCTCCCTGTTAATACAGGGAGATTTTTTGTTTATTCGGGTGTTCCAATCCAACGCTCTTTTTCTTCCCATACGGCTTTTTGTTGTGCCAAACTTTGGGGAATGTTTAAGATGCGCTGGTTTCGGCTACCCCGAAACCGCAATTCTAAGGTAAGCTGTTCCTGCAAGAACGGGCCATCAATTAAAATATCCAACAGCGACAGCAGTTGTTTTTGTGCCTCGGTTCCGTTTTGAAAAAGTTCTTCAAAGGTATAGCCGGTATAGCTGGCAACTTCGTATCCCGTAGCACGGGCCAACTGAACAAACTCAATCATCTCGGGGCCGGCTTGTGCAAAGGGCTCTCCGCCGGAAAGGGTAATTCCCTTGCAAAGCGGGTTGCGCTTTACCATAGTCATGAGTTGTTCGGGGGTGCATTCTGTGCCGCCCTCAAAGGGCCATGTTTCGGGATTATGGCAACCGGGACAGTGATGTGGACAGCCTTGAAAAAACACCGTAAAACGAAGACCAGGGCCGTCTACAATGCTGTCGTTTGCAAAACCTGCAATCTTAAGCATAATTTACAGATGTTTTACGCGATCGCGTTCTTCGGCCTTTTTGGCATCGTTCCATTTATCCATGGTGCCTACCAAGTAACCGGTAATACGACGAATACGCTCAAAGGGAACGTCTTTGCCTACAACGGACTGTTTTTGCATTGCTGCCATAAAAAATTCCTCCCTTTCAATAAGCAGAGGGCTTGCCGCCCTGTGCAAATGGTTCATATTTATTATAAAAGATTCCATATAAAATGCGTGTTGCTTTGGCAACGGCAATATGCCAGGATTATTCGCAGCCGCAGAATGTGGGAACGCTGGGATATTTTTTGCGCAACTCGGCTAACTTTTCCGGGCTGAGGGCTTCGCCACTGCGGCGGCCGCAGCGGGGGCATACATCGCCAATAACACCAACATAGCCACAAACAGGGTCACGGTCTACCGGGTGGTTGATGCTGCCGTATCCCACACCGCTGTCGTGCATGCAGCGAACAACGCTTTCGAAGGCTTCCAGGTTATTGGCGGTATCGCCGTCCAACTCCACATAGCTGATATGGCCTGCATTGGTCAGGCTGTGATAGGGGCCTTCTTTTTGGATTTTATCGTAAGCGGTAATGGGATACCATACGGGAATGTGGAAGCTGTTGGTGTAGTACTCACGGTCGGTTACGCCGGGAATGGTGCCGAATCGTTTTTGGTCAATGCGGGTGAAGCGACCGGAAAGACCTTCGGCAGGAGTAGCCAGCAAGCTGAAATTCATTTTCAGCTCCTCGCTCTTTTTGTCGCAGAATGCACGCATGTGGCTTACGATTTCCAAGCCCTTTGCCTGCATTTCGTCGCTTTCGCCGTGGTGATGACCATACAAGGCGGTGAGGGTTTCAGCCAAACCGATAAAACCAATGGACAAGGTACCGTGTTTTAATACCTCGCGCACCTCATCGGCGGGACCAAGATTGTCAGAATCCAGCCATACGCCCTGCCCCATTAAGAACGGATAGTTGTATACACGCTTGGAAGCTTGAATTTCAAAACGATCCAGCAATTGCTGTGCAACCAGTTCCATCATTTCGTCTAGCTTTTTGTAGAAAAGAGCCTCGTCTTTTTGTGCCAGCAAGGCAATGCGTGGCAGGTTGATGGAGGTAAAGCTCAGGTTGCCGCGGCTGTAGCTGATTTGACGGGTGGGGTCGTAGGTGTTACCCATAACACGGGTACGGCAGCCCATGGTAGCAACCTCGGTTTCAGGACGGCCGGGAACATAATACTGAAGGTTGAAGGGTGCATCTAAGAATACATAGTTGGGGAACAGACGCTTTGCGCTGACCTTCATGCTCAGTTTAAACAAATCATAGTTGGGATCTTGCTCATTGTAGTTTATCCCCTCTTTTACCTTGAAAATATGAATGGGGAAAATAGGGGTTTCACCATGACCCAGTCCGGCATCTTCTGCCAACAGAATATTGCGAATGACCATGCGGCCTTCGGGGGTGGTGTCGGTGCCGTAGTTAATGCTGCTAAAGGGGGTTTGTGCACCGGCACGGCTGTGCATGGTGTTAAGGTTATGCACAAAGCCTTCCATTGCTTGATAGGTATCCCGATCGGTTTGCTGGTAGGCTCTGCGGCGTGCAGTAGCCACAACACGCTTGGCAGTTTCCGAATCCAACTTGCCGCTTTGTACCAGTGCCTGGGCAACCAGTTGGTCAAATTCTGCGGCATTGGTGTCCAGTCGAGGTTCTTGGTCCAGTTGCTGACGTGCTGCATTTACAGCGCTGTCTGCAAGTTCGGCCTCGTTTTCGGTGAAAAGCGTATCCTCGATGATTTCGGTTAGCTTTTTGATGTAATGACGTGCAAAGGTTTTGCGCACACCTTCGGCCATGCCGTAATCAAAGTTTGGAATGCTTTGGCCGCCATGCTGGTCGTTTTGGTTGGACTGAATTGCAATGGCTGCCAGTGCAGCATAGCTGCCGATGCTGTTGGGTTCACGCAAAAATCCGTGGCCGGTGGAAAAACCGCCGTGGAACAAACGAATAATATCAATTTGACAGCAGGTGGTAGTAAGGGAATAAAAATCAAAGTCATGAATATGAATATCGCCTTCGGCATGGGCTTTGGCCTGTTCGGGGCGCAGCAGATAGGCTGCATTGTATGCCTTTGCACCGGCAGTACCAATTTGCAGCATGCTGCCCATGGCGGTGTTGCCGTCAATATTTGCGTTGTCACGCTTCATATCGCTGATGCGTGCATCTACGTTTGTAATCTCGTCGATGGTTTTCATCAGGCTGGTGTTGGCTTCGCGAATGCGGGTGCGGTTGGCACGGTACAAAATGTATTGTTTTGCCGCAGCGTCGTGGCCGGTATCCATCAAAGCGGTTTCAACGGCATCTTGGATTTGTTCAATTTCGGGGGCATGCTCGCCGCAATTCATTTCCAAATGGCGAGTGGCGCGGGTGGCAACACGGGTTGCCTCGGCGGCGTCCTCCTCCCCGGCGGCTTCCAAAGATTTCATAATGGCAGCAACGATTTTGCTTTGGTCGTACGCAACAATGCGGCCATCGCGCTTGATAACACTTTGAATCATGGCGAAATACTCCTTTTGAATTTGTTAAACAAAATGCCGTAACAAGACACACAGACCCATATAAAGGGCGGTTTTTCGTAAAAGTTACGACAAAAAACAATACAGATTGTAGAAAAAACAATCTGTATTTTGGGGGTTATAAAGTCACGACTATTATTATGGCACTAGATATTGTGGGTGTCAATAAGGAGGCAAGCAAAGAAAGCGAAGAAATTTTAAGTAAATTTTGTAAGATATGATAGAATAAAAACGAAAAAATTTTCTTGAAGGAGGCGCAAAGCTTGATGCAAAGCCAAATTCGTACAGTAGCAGAAATTGAGTATACCTTGACAAGAAAAACAGTAAAAAATTTGAACTTACGGGTACGAACCGATGGCAGCGTGGCGGTAAGCGCACCCAAACGGATAAGCGTACAACAGATTGACCAGTTTGTACTGAGCCGAAAAGAGTGGATTCAAAAAGCACAGCAGGAAATGGCGCAGCGGCAGAAAATTCGCCAGCAAACAACACTGCCCAGCGTGGAACAGTGTATGGCGGTATTTGAGCCAATCAGTCAAGCGATTTACCCTTTATTTGCGCAAACCTTGCAAAATAATATGCCTCAGCTTAAAGTAAAGGATATGAAAACCCGATGGGGTGTATGCCATATCAGCAAGCGAACCATTACGCTGGCACAGCAGCTGGCCACAAAACCGCTGCCTGCCATTGAGTATGTGATTTTACATGAGTATTGTCATTTTGTACATGCCAATCACCAAAAAGAATTTTGGGCATTGGTAGAACAATATATGCCGGATTGGAAAATACGCCGTGCAATGTTGAAAGAACCTTAAATTCATGGGATAGAAACATACGGTTTTTGATGATTTTCCATAAAAAATGATGTATAATTAAAAATTGACCATGCTATTTACAAAAGCAAAATAGTCCAAACTAAGTGTAAGATACACGAACGATTGAAAGGGGGCTGCGTTTGTTGGATAGCAAGTATAAACGCCTGATGAGCAATACCATGTTATTTGCCATTAGCAATTTTTCATCCAAACTACTCAGCATTATATTACAGCCGTATATTACGTTTGCCATGGGCGAAGTGGACGAAGTTGGTATTACCAAACTTGTGCAGCAGATTGGCTCTTTGTTGATCCCATTGGTAAGCATGGGTGTTAGCTTTGCGATTATCCGGTTTGGATTGGAAAAGGCCAATGATAAAAGGCAGGTGTTTACCAACGGATTCGTAACAATTTTAATGGGTTTTGCCCTTATGATTGTATGCTATCCGCTTTTACAGCTAATTCCTCTATTTAGTACCTATGCAGTTTTACTATACATTCATGTGTTGGTAAGTTGTCTGCGCACGTTATGCACGCAGTTTGTGCGAAGCAAACAGCTGAACCGATTGGTTGCAGTGGACGGTGTGTTGTGCAGTGCCACCAACTTGGGATTTATGATCTTCTTCTTGTCTGGTATGCATATGGGTGCCGAAGGTTATGTGTTGGCCTTGATTTGCAGCGATGCGCTGAGTGCCTTGTTTGTGTTTACCGTGGCAAGCTTAGGGCGATATCTGCACTGGGCATCCTTTGAGCCTAAGATGTGGAAAAAAATGATGGCTTACGCATTGCCGATGGTTCCGGCACAGATTAGCTTTTGGATTATCAACGCAAGCAACCTGTTTATTGTGCAGGCAATGTGCGACGGATACCAAAACGAAACGGGTGAATACTGGACGGGACTGTTGAGTGTAGGTTCGTTTTTGCCCACTATTTTAACGGTGCTGGGCACTATTTTCTACGAGGCATGGCAGCTATCGGCCGTTACCGAAGAAAAAGGGCGAGAAGCATTTTTCAGCCGTGTATTCGGAATTTATCAGGCATTGTTGTTCTGTTGTTGTTCCGGTATCATCTTGCTGTGCCGCCCCTTAATGTTTATGTTTAAGGAAAACTTTTACGAGGCATGGCGGTTTGTGCCCATGTTGACCTTGGGCACCCTGTTCAACTGCTTTAACCAGTTTTTGAACAGCATTTATATGCTGGAAAAACGCAGCACCCTTTCGCTGTATACCATGATGGTGGGTGCGGTGGCAAACTGCATTCTTACCGTTGCAATAATTCCTTTGGTGGGGCCCAATGGTGCCACTTTTGCCAGCATGGTAAGTTATATTATTGTATTTCTTTTGCGTGCAACCAATACCCGCAAGTTGCTGCGCATGCATTTTGCGCCGCTTCGGTTGATTTTGAACTGTGTGCTGATTGGTGTGGAAACCGTTATTGTATTAATGGAAGCCCCCCATTGGGCGGTGTGGTGCACCTTATTAACCGTCGTAATCTGTTTGTTTAACATTCAGGGCGTTTTGGGGTTGCTCAAACAGCTGTTGGGCCGCCGCAGACGAGTTGCTTAATAAAAAAAGAATCACCTGCATTGTACTGCAGGTGATTCTTTTTTATTTATTGATATGTTGTAAAAAACGTTCTTTTAATTCGCGGAATGCTGCGGCGTGGCGCAGATTGTTCATGCTGGGGAACGCTTTGATCAGACGGGAGGGACCAAACATCTTAGTATCGGTAATACGGGCCATTAAGAAATCACGGCGAGCTTCCAGCTCTGCAATTTTTTGGGGAATGGCCTGTTTGCTTTCGGTTAATTTTTCGTCGGCGGCGAGTGCGGCATCGCCCAGATTTCGGCTAATGGTATCGCTGCCTTTGTGCAAGACCGAAGCAATGTGTTCCAGTTCGCCAAGGTCACGATTTAAGCCAATCAAAGTCCGCAGGGTAACAATTAGGTCGGCAACAAACAACAGCAAAATCAAGACCAACAGGCATACGCCAATGGGTTTGGGAATCCAATCAATAAAGGCTTCTACAGGCGGATGCAGAATACGCACCGCGGCCATACCACCGAGACCCCAGGCTAAACTGAATTTCAAACAGATGTAGCCACCAAGATTGAACGGCTGCCGAGAGTAGTCCCACCAAGTGGTGTGGAATATAGTTTTTAAGACCCACCCGGTGGCGAGTTCCAACAAACTGGTCAAGAAAAAGCTGCCTGCAAACAAAAGAAAGGGGTTATCGGCTAAGGGGATGAGAACGGATAACACAATTACCATACCAAAGCCATAGATGGGACAAACCGGGCCGTTTAAGAACCCTCGGTTGACCCACTTGCCGGTGTTTACTGTGCAAAATACCACCTCTAAACACCAGCCAAGAAACGAATACACAACAAAATACCATGCCAGCTGATACAACGTAAATTCCATAAAAAACCTCCTCTTTGGTCTATTATAGCATCGAATATCACAACGTGATATAATCAATGCAAGAACATTGTAAAAAAGAACGGAGGGGTAACGGTGGAGCGATGTATTTTTCATTGTGATTGCAATAGTTTTTATGCCAGCGTGGAGCTACTGGGCCATCCGGAACTGAAAGAGAAATGCGTTGCGGTGTGCGGAGACCCCGAAGGCCGGCACGGCATTGTGCTTGCTAAGAATGAGCCAGCGAAAAAGATGGGGGTAAAAACAGCAGAGGTCATCTGGCAGGCAAAACGAAAATGCCCGGATTTAATCGTGCTGCCCCCACATCGAGAGGCGTACCGAAAGTATTCCGGTATCATCAATGAAATTTATCAGCAATATACCGATTTGGTGGAACCCTTTGGAATCGATGAAAGTTGGTTGGATGTAACCGGAAGCTGGCATTTGTTTGCAAAAAGTCCGCTGGAACTTGCCGATAAACTGCGGGCGGAAGTAAAAGAAAAAACAGGACTAACCATTTCGGTGGGGGTAAGTTTTAATAAGGTATTTGCAAAACTGGGCAGTGATTATAAAAAGCCGGATGCTACAACGGTGATTGCCCGGGAAAATATGTGCGAAATGGTGTGGCCTCTGCCAGTGAGCGAATTGCTGTATGTGGGAAAATCTGCACAACAAAAGCTAGGCAATTTGGGAATCCATACAATTGGGCAATTGGCACTTGCAGAACCTGAGATGCTTGGAAACGTGTTAGGGAAGCTTGGTCTGGAATTGAGTCGATATGCCCGTGGAGAAGATAACGCCCCGGTACGGCGGTGGGGGGAGCAGGAGCCCTTAAAAAGCGTTGGCAACGGAACAACCTTTCGGCGCAACATTCAAGGCCCCAAAGAAATACAACTGGCACTGAATGTATTGGCAGACGAGGTGGCAAGTAGGCTGCGGCGGCACGGCGTTTGGGCAGGCGCGGTGCAGGTAACCATACGGGATGCGGATTTAAAAACCATTACAAGACAAAAGCAGCTGCCCATGAGCACCCATTTAGCCCGGGATTTGGCGCAAGGATGCTGGGAACTGGTACAGGCCAATTGGAGCATGCTGAAACCCATTCGGATGTTGACAGTAACGGCCTTGGCAATTACCGAAGAGCCGTTTGCCGTGCAACAAAGTTTTTTGGAAGATGCGCCGAAGCAAGACCCCAAACGGGAAAAGTTGGAGCAAAGCCTGGACGCAATTCGTAAGAAATTTGGACGAGGTGCCATTGGTGCAGGTTCGATTATCAACAATGATTTGGGCTTGGGTGAATTGAGCATTCGAGAGCAACAAGAGGAACCCTATGCCGATTTGGATGAAAAGGTAAAAGGCCCGCTATAAAAGAAAAACTCCATACCGTTTGGTATGGAGTTTTTTGTTTATCGAATACCGCGCTCGGCACGGATGGCGGCACTTTCTTCTTTGTCGCGCTGGGTGCGTGCAGCAATGGCTTCTGCCAGTGCTTCGCTGGTCATGGGCTTTTTCACGGCAATCAATGCCTTGGTGGGAATGCCCTGCTCGGTGAACATCTGCTCGTGTTCGGTGCGGATGTTCCATTCGGGTTCTTGGGCGTGCAGGTCGAAGGTGTGCCAGATGATTTCATATCCGGCTTCGGGGAAGTACTGCAAACTGTCTTGGAACAGGTTGTCATCGTCTGTTTTGAAGTATACTTCGCCTTCGTCTGCCAAAATGGTGCGATACAAGGCCAGCTGGCGGGTGTGTGTTAAGCGATGCTTTTTGTGGGCCAGCTTTTTGTTCCAGGGATTGCAGAAGTTGATGTAGATGCGCTGAACGGTGTCACGCTCGTCAAACGCATTGAGAATTCGTTCAATATCCAGCGACATAATCATTACGTTGTCCGGAGTCAGGTTCTTTTCGGCATAGATGCGCTCGATGTTGCGCTTTGCCAAAATCAGTACCTTGTCGGTGATATCAATGCCCAGATAGTTGATGTTGGGGTGTGCACTTGCAAGGCGTGCCAAAAATCCACCCTTGCCGCAGCCCAGCTCCAGATGAACCGGCTGTTCGGGGCGAGCAAATACACGGTGCCAGGCGCCTTTGTTTGCCAAGGGTTCATGGGCGTGGTAAGAACAGGCCAACAGTTCGGGGCGGGCATAGGGTTTGAATCGCATTCTCATAGGTGTTATTCTCCTCAATATGTTTGGAAATAATTTTAAAGGTTTGCTTGTAAAAAAGCAACAGCAGCATCAAAATTGGTGGTAATACTGCCTTGCACAAAACCGGGCTTTCCGCCGCCGCGACCACAAAAGGCTTGATTTAATGCGGTGCATAGGGGACGAAGGTCGGCATTGGGTAGGGTTTGCGCCATTGCATAGGATAACGTACCGTTTTCGTTTGAGGTAAACACGGCACACAAATGGCTGGTTTTAGCCGATACCGCAGAACACAAACGCCGCAAGGCATCCGTGCTAAGGTGTTCTTGCTGTAAAAATACCGGCTGATTGGGGTCAACGGACTGGGCAAGAACCGAAAACAACTCATTTTCTGTCTGAACAACACGGAATCGGGCGTTTTCAAGTTCCTGGGCTTGGTGCTGTACCGCTTGCAGCAGTGCGCCGTTTTTGGCAGAAAGCAGGGTGCGGATTGCGGTTGTTTCGCCGCGCATCTGTTCAAAGGCACGGAAGGCACGAATGCCGCACACAACAAACAATCGGGTACCGCTTTTGTACTTTTGCCAGTCAACGATCTTAATCATGCCAATTTCACCGGTGAATTGCACATGGGTACCGCAGCAGGCACAGCAGTCTGCCTGTGGAATGGTTACAATTCGAACCGGGCCGTCCAGTTCCTTTTTGCTGCGATAGGTTAACGTGGAAAGACTTTCTTTGTTGTACCATACCGCATCAATAGGTAGGTTTTTCCAGACTATTTCATTGGCGTATGCTTCGGCTTTTGCCAGCTGTTCGTCAGAAATGGGAATGTTGGTATCCATGGTGAGATAGTCGGCACCAATGTGAAAGCCCACATTCTCTGCCCCAAACATTGCATGCAGCGTGCCGGAAAGAATATGCTCGCCCGAATGTTGCTGGGTTAGTTCCATGCGGCGTGCTGCGTCAACCTGACCCGTTACCGTGCTTCCAACACAAAGAGGGGCGGTTACAGTATGACGAACTATGCCGCCCTTCTCCTGCACATCAATAACTGACACGTTGCCAAGTGTTCCGAAGTCGCAGGGCTGACCGCCGCCCTCCGGATAGAAAGCGGTACGGTTCAATACCACCTGCCAATGCTCTTGCAAGGGTTCGCACTGCAAAACGGTTGCTTCAAACTGAAAAATAGGGGGCTGTATATAATAGAGCTTTTCGGTTTGCTCCATGAAAAATGCTCCTTTCCAACAGAGGGAGTTAAGATGATATTTTGGTTATTATAGCATAAATCCGTAAGGGGAAAAACCCTGCAACATTCAATACCGATTGCAAGCCGTAGATTTGTTGCGCCGTTATGGCAGAACAGTGTATAATAACAAGGAATAAAGTAATAAAATCCTGTTTAGGGATTGGAAGCGAGGAACCGGATTGAAACGAATTATGGCTCTGATGACGGGGCTGGTGTTGCTTACGGGTTGCACAATAGGGTCATTGCGGATTACCCCGGAAAAAGCAGCGCAATCAGAATCCACAACACAGCAGCAAGAGCAACGAATATTGCGGGTGTACGACCCGGATTCATTACTAACAGAGGCACTGAATTTGTATGCCCAAGAACAGCAGGTTCAGATTGTACATACCGATGCAGAACAGGCAGCGTTGGCGGTAACCTATCAGTTACCCACCGAAGCAACGGCAATGGATCTTTCGCAAGGCAACGGCTTGTTACCGGTTGCGGCAGGCGTAAGCAGCGAGGATGTTTGTTATGGTATTCCCTTTGGAACAAACAGCTATGGCTATTTGGTGGACAATCGCCTGCTAAAAGCATTGTTAGGTGAAGCGTTCGATCAACAAAATTTGAAAAATTGCAGCTGGGAAGAGTGGCAGGCGTTTGTTCAAGCGGTAAATGATTGGATTACTGAGCCGACAGCGAAAAAAATAACCTTAAACGGCAAAAGCTATCAGTTTGCCAAGGCGAAAAATGAGAGCACCGAGCAGTTGCAGGGCGTTGTTACCTTTTCGGGAGCGAATGCCTATGCAGGGCCTCTTTTAACGCCGGTTATGGCAACGCAATACCAAACAGTGGAACAAGTGCGTGAGATGGAGCAGGAGGACACCGAGCAATTAAGCGGTGCATTGCAGCGGCTGGTACAGGTTGTGAAGATGGAAACCGCAGTGATGGCAGGGCCGGAAGGCAGATTGTCGCAACAAGATGCGCTAACCTTAACCGCAGAACAGGCCCGCCAAACCTTTGCCGAGGGAAAGGCACTGTTTTATCGTACAGGGGCGAGTGAAACCCATTTGATGGAAGAATCACTGCAGCAAAATTTAGTGTTGATTCCCATGAAATTTCCCTTTACCGCAGAGGATTTGGGGGATGGGTATTCTTTAGAGGAGCTATTAAACCAACCCGTAACAGTAGCCGATGGCTGGTTTACGGTATCTGCCAATGCAGAGGCGAAAGCACAAAAAGAGGCACAAGCATTTTTGCTTTGGGTATATACCAACGAAAGCGGAAAAGAGCTGCTGCCCGTAAAAGATGAAACCGTGCAAGGCTTGCCGGATTTAAGCACCGGATTAAAAAAAGGCACCCGGCAGGGTGTGGAAGAACAGGTAAAGACTTTGATTGGTGCAGAGTAAGCGGAATTCTGATTGCAGCTGCTGGAATGAAGCTTCCCAAAGAAACGATAACAAAACAGAATAAATAGCTCCCCCATTGGAAACACTGTAGAACAGGGGCGAAAGCCTACAATCTGCAATCAAATCCAAAGGGGGATTTTTTATGATGAACGAACAGAACCACGGCCGCAATGACAATGAGGCGGTTTTGAATGAAGTAATTCGCAATACCGAAATGGGTAAGAACAGCCTGGACCAGTTGATTGATCTTACCGATGACGCGCAATTCAAGGCAAGCTTGATGGAACAGCAAAATGAGTACCGCACATTAAATCAAAAGGCACATCAGGCTATGGCGGCCTGCGGCGCACACGGGCAGGGACAAACAACCGCAGCCAAGCTGATGACCAAGGTAGGCATTTGGACCGAAACACTAACTGATAGATCCACACGGAACCTGGCGGATATGATTATTCAAGGCGCAACACAGGGCATTATGGATTGCGAAAAGGCGCGTAAAGACCACCCTCAGGCCAGCAGCGGTGCCATGAATCTGTTGAACGAACTGCAAAATTTTGAAGAGCGCACCGCACTGGAAATGCGAAATTATCTGTAAACAAAAAGGCAGCTGATTCAGCTGCCTTTTTGTTTATGGTTAAATGTCGTTAGCGTGAAGCAAGGCCCATTCCTGTTGGGATAGTATGTATACACATTCGTAGTCTTGGTCCAGTAAGGGGAAATGGTCTTGTTCGGCGGTATAGCGCACACAGGTGCCGCAGGACGAGCTAAGGGTTCGGGGAACCGGGGTCATGCGGGCAGAAACACCTGCTTTTTTTAAAGCGGTACAGCTTAACAGTGCGCTGAGGTGTGTGTGAAATGTGGCAAGATATTCCTTCATATTATTTGGTTAACAGCAAAAGCGTTTCTTCTTGTGTCGGTTGGCTGACTACCTTGTACCCATGTTGCTGCGCAAAACGGGTGATGTTTTCCACGGCACAGGGACTATCTGACAATACTTCCACTGAATCGGGATGTTTGGCAAGTTCGTTTTTTACCATAATAACAGGAGTAGGGCAAGAGTAACCGCGTACATCAATCATTTTGCGTTTGCCTCCTTATAAAGATTACACAGCGAAATAATCAGTAACAGAACCAGTGCAATGGCAATGCCAATTTGACCTGCAGTGCTTACGCCGCCGGCGGTAAAGGTTCCGTCTACCATGGCATCGGCATTGCCGGCCATGCCAAAGTTGTGCGCAATGGCAGCACCCACAATCATGCCGAATACGGTAACGGCACTGTCACCATTGCCTTCGCCCGCCAAAATCAGCTGACGCAAGGGACAACCGCCCAGCAAGATAGAGCCCCAGCCCACAACGGTCATACCCAAAAAGCTCCAGATGTAATCATGGTGTGCAATGGGCTGTACAGCCAAAGTGGGGTTAAATTTAGAAAGCACGATGTTTCCGATTAGTACGGTTACAAAAATAGCCACAAAGCCGGTCAGCAGGTTAAAGTCCCGCAGCAAAAAGGCATCGCGGATGCCGCCTGCCATGCACAAACGGCTTTTTTGTGCAACTGCGCCGACAACCAGACCCGCAACCAGGGAAATAATCCAGAAGGCATGGCTTGCGCCGGGGCCTTCTTGCGAGAAGTGAATAAAGGCAGGTGCAGCAACCAAGAGTACCAACAAGCCCACCATGAACCCGGGCAGAACAAAACTGTCGGATTTTTTGACTTTGTAGGCACGGCCCAAGGAGAAGCCCTTTTTCAGGCATACAACACCAATTAAAATACCGAATACAAAGCCCAGCAAACCGGCAATGGCAGTGAGGTCACCGCCGGCAAGCCGCAATACCATGCGCAGCGGGCAACCCAAGAATGCCAGCGCACCGATGATGACCAGCGCACCCAATAAAAAGCGGAGTGCAGGAGCAGAACCGGCCCGTGCGCGGAATTCTTTTCCGGCAAATGCCATACCAAATGCACCCAGTGTCAGACCGATAATTTCGGGGCGGATGTACTGTACTTTACCGGCGCTGTGCAGCCCCAGGCCGCCTGCAATATCACGCAAAAAGCAGGCGATACAAAAGCCCATGTTGGCCGGGTTGCCGCTGGCGGTGAGAATTAGAGCCGCAAGCCCCACCACAACACCGGCAACAATCATAAGAAGATGATGTTTTTTCATGATATTCCTCCTAAAATTTTCGTTATTCTAGAAAAAACACAACGATAGTGCTATTATAGTACAGAAACAACGGCTTGACCAATTGGTTTTCAAGCAGAAAAAGAAAAATATCATAGAAAAAAACAATAATGGTGTTAATTGTTTAAAAGAGCAGGACAGGAGGTGTTCTGGCAAAACTGAATAAACGATTGCTCAAAAGGCGTTAAGACACAATCCGAGCAAACGGCTAGATAAAGCCCTCGGTAGAAGCTTTGCTGCTGCAATTCAAATGCCAGCAAACGTCCCGAAGCAATGCGGTCCCGTGCTGCCAGTGAGGAGCATACCGTAACCCCCAAACCTGCCTCCACTGCATTTAAAATGGATTCGGGTTGATCCATTTGCGCTACAATGTTCAGTTCTTGGGCAGAAAAATGAATCTCTTTTAAATAGCTGTCAAATTGCTGGCGGGTGCCGGAACCGGGTTCGCGGCAAATCATGGGATGACGTAACAACTGATGACCCAGTGCATTTTGCGCCTTTTTTTGCTGAAAATAGGCATTGTTGGCGGCAACCAGAATAAGCTTGTCCTGCAAAAGAAGGTGATAGGTATACTGCGATGCATCCAACACCGAGCCAACAAAACCGATGCGCACATCGCCCTGTGCAAGCATCTGATGTACCTGTGCGGTATCGCTTTTTTGCAGTTGATAACGGCAGTTGGGCTGCTGTACGGAAAAAGCAGAAATCAGTGTGGGAACCAGATACTGTGCGGGAACAGAAGAAGCTGCAATTTGCAGTGTTGCTTGGGCAGGCTGCTGCTGTGCCAACTGGTGAAGTGCTTGGCAGCGGTCTAAAATATCCTGTGCATAGGGCAGCAAGGTGGTGCCCAGTGGGGTTAAGGTAATGCGGCGTCGGCTATCCCGAAAGAAGAGGCTGCCACCCAGCAGTTCTTCAAGGCTTTGAATGTGTGCACTGGCGGTGGGTTGGGTTATATAAAGGGTTTGTGCTGCGCGGGTAAAACTGCCCAGCTGTGCAGCGGTAACAAACACCTGAAGTTGTTTTAAGTTAATATCCAACATAAGAACTCCTCGTTATAGTAATAAAACAATCACGAGATAAGTATGGAAGAAAAACACAAAAAAAGCAATGGATTCTATCAAAAAAATTAGCGAAAGGAAAAATAGATGGAACAAATATATCTGGATAATGCGGCAACATCTTATCCGAAACCTGCACAGGTGGCAGAGCAAATGGCACAATACATAACCCAAGTGGGGGCAACCATTAACCGATCGGTATATGGGCGTGCCCAACAGGCGGCAGAAATAACCTTGGAATTACGGATACGCCTGGCAAAGCTGTTTGGTGTGCAATCGGCTACCCATGTGATTCTTACCCCGGGCAGTACATGGGGGCTGAATATGCTGCTGTTTGGAGCGTTAAAGCCCGGTGACCACTGCATTGTGTCGGCTATGGAGCACAATGCGGTAATGCGACCGTTGCAGCATTTAACAAAAAAAGGCATCACGTTTGACAGGATTCGCTGCGATGTATATGGGCGTGTCGATTTGCATCATCTGGAATCGCTGATGAAACAAAACACCCGGCTGGTTGTGGTTGCGCATGGCTCCAATGTATGTGGAACGGTACAGGATGCAAAGAGCATTGGGGAAATTTGCAATCGGTATGAAATCCCGTTTTGTTTGGATGCGGCGCAAACCGCAGGACATATCCCCATTGATTTTAGCGAATTGGGTTTGTCTGCCCTTTCGGTGCCGGCACACAAAGGGTTAATGGGGCCGCAGGGAATCGGTGCCTTGCTGCTGAAACCGGACTTTGCCAAAACGCTGGAACCGTGGGTTCATGGTGGCACAGGCAGCGCATCCCATGAAGAGGTTACCCCCAATTACATGCCCGACCGCTTCGAGCCCGGCACACCCAACATGCCGGGGATTTTTGGCTGGAACGGTGCGCTGCAATATCTGGAAGAAGTGGGATTGGAGCAAATTATGGCCCACGAAAAAGAATTGTGCGAATATTTTTTGCAGGGGTTAGCAGGGATAAAGGGCGTAAAGCTGGTTGGTATGCCCACAACGGAGCAGCGAACGGGTGTGTTTTCGTTGGATTTTTCGCCAAAGGATAATGCAGAAGTTGCGTGGCAGTTGGAAGATAGGTATGGCATTTTAACACGCTGCGGGCTGCACTGTGCGCCCTCGGCCCATAAAACACTGGGGACGTTCCCGAACGGTACAGTGCGGTTTTCGTTCGGGTGGTTCACCACAAAAGAGCAGGTACAGGCAGCACTGAAGGCGATTCGAGAACTTGCATAACAAAAAAGCTCCCCGGGTGAGTTTTCCACACCCGGGGAGCTTTTTTGTTGAAAATAAGGTCAGTTTAGATGCTCTAACATCTGCACCACAATGTTGGTAGCGGTTGCTACATATTCGCTGATGCTGAACTTTTTCACCACCAAAACCTCGTGACCGTCTTCATCGGCATTGTCGCTCATGGCGCGCAAAATAACACAGGGAATCTGGTTTTTTGCGGCAATTTGGGCAACGGCTGCGCCCTCCATTTCCACACAGTCGGGAGCAACCTTTTCGGCTATGGCGTTTTTGGTGGCACTATCGCCCACAAATTGGTCGCCGGTAGCGATTTTGCCGGCAATTGCAGTAACACCTGCGGTTTGGCACGCTGCCATTGCAGCGTTTACCAACGCCTCATCGCCCAGATAGGTTGCAGTGAAGGGGGCAGATTGGGCAATCATGTCGTCCTGTGCGTCATGGTAAACAACGGTTTGCCCCACAACCACATCACCAATGCCGATTTTGCTGGTCATGTTGCCGGCAATACCGGAAAAAATAATGCGCTGAGCACCGTATTTGGTAATCAAAACCTGTGTAGTGGCGGCAGCATTTGCTTTGCCCATGCCGGCACAGCAAACAACAACCTGCTTGTTGCCCAGTGTACCCAGATGATAGGCAACACCGCCGTAGGTTTCAACCCGAACGTTTTGCAAACGGGCACACAGCTGGTCTACCTCATCGGGCATGGCACCCATAATGCCGAAAATTTCCATGTGAAAACTCCTTGTGATTAAACGTTGAACAGGAACTCGATGATGTCGCCGTCCTGAACCACATAGTCTTTGCCTTCGGTGCGCTGCAAGCCCTTGGCTTTTACGTTTGCCATGTTGAAATCACAGGCTGCAAAATCATCGTAGCTTACAACAACGGCACGGATAAAGCCACGCTCGAAGTCAGAGTGGATTTTGCCTGCGGCCTGGGGTGCTTTGGTGCCGCGGCGGATGGTCCATGCACGGCATTCCTTTTTGCCGTCGGTCAGGTAAGAAATCAGACCCAGCAGGGTGTAGCTGGCTTTAATCAGATTGTCAAGACCGGTTGCCTCAATGCCCATTTCCTGCAAGAAAGCCTTTTTCTCTTCGGGGGTGTAGTCGGCAATGTCCTCTTCGGTTTTGGCACAGATGGGAATGCACTGAGCACCTTCTTCGGCAGCCAGCTTTTGAACTGCATGGTAGTGAACATTGTCGTTCATACCGCTCATCAAATCGTCTTCGCTCATGTTAGCGGCGTAAATAACCGGCTTTGCAGTCAACAGACCCATTTCTTTCAGCTGCTGCATCTGGTCTTCGTCTTCGGTGTCAAAGCCAAAGCTGCGGGCATTTTTGCCCTTGCCCAGATGCTCGGCCAGCTGCTCCAGCCAAGCGGCGGTGGCAGCAGCCTTTTTATCGCCGGTTTTTGCAGCCTTGGCAAAGCGGGAGGCACGGTTGGAAACAACCTCCAGGTCGCTGAGAATCAGCTCGGTATCAATGGTTTCGATATCACGCAGAGGGTCAACGCTGCCGTCTACATGAACAATGTCGGTACCGCCAAAGCAGCGTACCACATGAACAATGGCATCACATTCGCGAATGTTGCCCAAGAACTTATTGCCCAGACCTTCGCCCTGAGCGGCACCTTTTACCAGGCCGGCAATGTCAACAAATTCCACAATGGCGGGAACCTTTTTTTCGGTTTGGTATACCTCGGACAGCTTGTCCAAACGAGCATCGGGAACCGAAACAATGCCGGTGTTGGGCTCGATGGTGCAGAACGGGTAGTTTGCAGCAGCGGCGTTTTTGGTGCTGGTGATGGCGTTAAACAGGGTGCTTTTGCCCACGTTAGGCAAACCCACGATACCTAATTTCAT
>CALWNI010000030.1 GCA_944382775.1 uncultured Allofournierella sp. | reverse complement strand
GAATACATTGACCCGTTTACGGGTAGCAGGGAAAAGTAAGGCAAAAAACAAACAGCCGCTTTTCAGCGGCTGCCTGTGATAGTGATGCGATGACAAACTTTCAGAACCCCTTTTAGGGGTTGGCAAGTATTAACCCCTCTGGGGTCTGAGAAAACCACTAGTTCACTAGTGGTTTTTATTAAAAGCGGGCAATCACCAAAGTGTCACCATCTTGAATACAGGTATCACCACAAGGGATAATGGTTTGTTCTAGCCGCTTAATCATTACAACCAATGTACCGGTTGGGGTATCCAATTCACGCAATGTTTTATTGCAGAATTTATGCTTTGCTGTAACCGGAACCTCCCGCAAGGTTAAGTTTGCACGGTTTTCAAATTCACGGGCAGCAATAACAAGCAAATCACCGGGTAAGATTACGGTATCGCCGCCCGGTACCATAAACCCGACCTCTTGCCGAATGATTAAGGCAATTAAAAAGTCGGGCGGGGTAATGATATCCCGCAGCATTTTATTTGTCCATGGGTGATGTTCGTCCATGTGAATTTTAATAAAGCTAATGTCGTTTTCTTCTTGATAGTCATTGAAGGTTCGGCGCACGTCTGCGTTTTCATCAATCATATTCAAAAGGGAGGACATGCGGGGCAGTAATGTGCCCTGCAACGCCATGGAAAGCAGTACGATGCAAAAGACCAAATCAAAAAGATTGTAAGTTAGAGGAACCCGATTCAGCACGGCATAAATGGCAAAAACAATGGAGGCAACGCCGCGTAAGCCTGCCCAGGAAACAATACCGATTTGCGGCAGAGAAGAGCGGAACGGTGCCAAAACAGCAAATACAGAAAGAGGCCGCCCCACAAAAGTAAGAAATACCATAATAAGCAAAGCGGGGATAAATACACGGGGCAGTTCGGTGGGGGTAACCAAAAGACCCAGCAAAAAGAATACCATCATCTGTGCAATGCCGGTCAGCACATCAAAAAAGTGTACCAAATCACGCTTTTGCGGAATTTGCGCATTGCCCATTAAAATACCGCATAAGTAAACACTCAAATATCCATTGCCGTTTACGGCGGTGGGCAATGCATATGCAATAATGGCAACGGCAAATACAAGAATGGTTTGCCCCTGCGATATGGTGAAATTGATGTTTCGCAATACCCAAATGGCAATTAAACCAATTAAAACACCAAACAGCAAGCCGAAGAAAATTTGTTGGAACAGAAGAGCCGGAACGGATATGCTGCTTCCGCTCATTAGCGAAACCAATACCACCGTAAGCATATAGGAAATCGGGTCGTTGGAACCGGACTCCAATTCCAGCAAACTGGCGGTGTTGTCCTTTAGGTTCAGGTTTCGGGTTTTTAAAATATTAAATACCGATGCCGCATCGGTTGAAGCGATGACAGAACCAATCAGCGCACTTTCAAGCCAAGAAAGCTTTAAAACAAAATGGATAAACGCACTGGTTAATCCGGCAGTCAAAACTACACCCAGTGTGGATAAAACAATGGATTTTACCGCAACGGAACGGGCGGCTTTTATGTTGGTGCCAAATCCGCCGTAATACATAATAAATACAAGACACACCGAACAAACCGTTTCGGAAAGATTATAGTCACTAAAATGAATCCGAAAGATGCCGTTTTCTCCAAAAGCCATACCAAGCAGGATAAATACCAACAGCGAGGGAATTGGTAGCTGTTCCGTAAAGCGATAGGCAACAATACAAATCAGAATCACGATGCCCATAAGCAGCAGGATGCTATTCAAGGTCTTCACTTCCTTTCAAAAATAGATAATTATTATAATAATATCATAAAAGAGAATCATTTATGTTACTAATTTGTTGTTTTTTGCAAATTTTCCATACAAAAAATACACCGCCGCAAATGTTGCAACGGTGTATAGGGTATCGTTCAATTAGCGGCAAAAACCAATGGCAGCAGCAATGGAATCTGCAACTTCCTTGCTGCAAAGCAATTCAGCAAGCTGCAACGCAAAGGGAAGGGTGGCACCAAGACCGCAGGCAGTAAGAATGTTTTGATCCAACACAACAGGCTGATTGGTTACAATGGCACCGGCCAGCTGGTCGGTAAAAGCAAAGTGAGCGGTGGCCTTTACACCATCCAACAAACCAAAACCGGCAAGTGCACTGGGGGCAGCGCAAATAGCAGCAACCAATTTGTTGTTGTTTGCATGAGTAACACAAACCTGCTTCACAATTTCGTTTGCAGCAAGATGTTTGGTTCCGGGCATTCCACCGGGTAACACAACGGCATCAAAGGTTTCGTTTAATACACGGTCAGCGGTGGTATCGGTTTGAATCACCACATTGTGGCTGGAGCAAATTTGATTGGTGGCGTGGATGGAAGCGGTAACCACCTCAACTTCGGCACGCCGTAAAATGTCTACCACCAACAGTGCCTCGCACTCTTCGGTTCCGTCGGCAAAAAATACACAAACACGTTTCATAATAACACTCCTTACGTTTTATAGGGAACTTACCTCGCAAACGGTTAACGTGTTATCGCAAACCGTAAACTTAACTTCCAAACCGGCAAAGGTCAGGGCATAAACCCGATTGGGGTCGCTGTGATAAGAAGGACGTGGGTCGTGAGCCAGAACCCCTTTTAATGCCTGCTGCTTTCCAGTGGGCACTTGTGCCAGCCAACAGTCGGGGAATATTACCTCCAATTGATGATGCTGTACCGAACCAGCAAATCCGCTTAACGCATCGGGATGGCAGTCTGCAAGGGGAAGATAAGGCTTAATGTCAAAAATCGGAGTTCCGTCCATTAAATCGGCACCGCGCACATGAATGATTGGCCCAAGGGTTGGGTGTTCTTCAATTTGTTCCAGCTGCACACAGGACAATCCGATGGCATTGGGCCGAAAGGGGGAACGGGTAGCAAATACACCCATTTTTGCATTGCCACCCAAACGGGGCGGCCGAACCATAGGGGACCAGGTATCCCGTACCGCCTGGGAAAACTGCCAGATAAGCCAGATGTGCGAAAAATCTTCCAAACCACGCAGTGCGTCCATGTTGCGGTATTCTGGTTCAAAAACAATATAAGCCTGTAAACTATCCACAATTCCGCTTTGACGGGGAATACCAAACTTGGTTGTAAAATCGGTGTGAATGCGGGCGATAATTTGCATGGATACCTGATTATTCATGAAACAATTCCTCGTAAAATATAAAGTGTTAAACATATTATAGCACGTTTTTTCAAAAGTTTAATGAAATTTTAGCGCAACACAAAGGGCTTTGTTTGGTAATTTGACTTCTTGATAAAATAAAAAGTAAAAATGGATTTTATAAAAACTATGGCATTCTAACAAAATAAGGAGTACAATAAAAAACACATCATGTGAAGATTCAAAGGAAAGAATATGAATAAATTTTGAAAAGTTCACAATTTGTTCATACTTTTACAACTCTGATATGCTATGATGGTAAAGTGTTAAATCGATGAAATAAAAAGGGGCGAAAGCAGCGATGAAAAAAGCTATTTGCTCGCGTAGCGAAGTAGACCAGCGTTTTACATGGAAAATTACCGATTTGTACCCCAGCGATGATGCTTGGCGGGAAGACTTTGAACAGTCGCAGCAAATGCTGCAGTCTTTTGCAGAATACCAAGGCAAGTTGGGGCAGGATTCCAATACATTTTTAGCTTTTTGGAAATTACAAGACCGTTTTATGGAAAAGGTCAATGTAATGATTTCCTATCCATTCCGCAAAGCAGACCAGGATACCCGCGATGCCACTTGCCAAGAGCTGAAGGCAAAAGCGCAGGATTTTTTGGTAAAGTACGACCAAACGGTTTCCTTTGTAGTTCCGGAGATTTTGAGCATTCCCGAGCAAACGGTGGAACAGTTCTATCAAGAGCAGCCGGAATTGGAGCATTATCGCCTTGCCATTACCCGTATTCAGCGCAAAAAGGCACACACCCTTTCGCCGGAAATGGAAAGCCTACTGTCTGCGGCAGGCCAGATGAGCCAGGCACCTGCCAACATCTTTGGCTTTTTTGATAGTGCCGATGCCACATTCCCCGATGCAGTGGATTCCCAAGGCAATAAGCACCCTGTTACGCACGGCAGCTACATTGCATTGATGGAATCTTCCGACCGCACTTTGCGGGAATCTGCCTTTAAATCGCTGTATAGCGTATACGGCAACTTTATCAATACCATTGCAGCAATGCTGAGCGCACAGATGAAGCAGCTGCAATTTTACGCCGATTGCAGAAAGTATCCTTCGGCTTTGCATGCAGCGTTGGATGAAACCGAAGTTTCGGTGGATATTTATCATAACCTGATTAAAACAGTTCGTGAAAATCTGCCGGCAATGCATCGCTATGTTCGTTTGCGTAAACGACTGCTTGGTGTGGACAAATTACATTACTATGATTTGTACACCCCCATTGTACAGGGCGAAACCGAAGAAATTACCTACGAGCAGGCGAAAGAGCTTTCCAAAAAGGCTTTGGCTCCTTTGGGTGAGGACTACCTCAAACTATTGCAAGAAGGCTATGATAACGGCTGGATTGATGTTTACGAAAACATCGGCAAGCGTTCGGGTGCATACTCGGCAGGTATTTACGGCAATCATCCCTTTGTATTGCTGAACTATACCGATACTTTGTCCGATGCCTTTACCTTGGTACACGAGATGGGGCATGCACTGCATTCTTGCTTGACCAACCGCACCCAAAAGGTAACCTATGCGGACTATGTGATTTTTGTGGCAGAAGTAGCATCTACCTGCAACGAATCGCTGTTGATTCAATATCTGTTAAAGAATACCGACAATCCCAAACGCCGTGCCTATCTGCTGAATCATTTCTTGGATCAGTTCCGAGCTACGTTGTATCGCCAAACCATGTTTGCAGAGTTTGAACTGTGGTGCAGCGAGCAAACCCGACTGGGCAATGCTTTAACTGCTCAGACAATCTGTGATAAGTATGCCGAGCTGAATCGTCTGTATTACGGCGAAGACATTGAGGCAGATCCCGAAATTGCATTGGAATGGGCAAGAATTCCTCATTTTTACCGCAATTTCTACGTTTACCAATATGCAACCGGCTTTTCTTGTGCCATTGCATTGTCGCAGCGCATTTTGAAAGAAGGCGAGCAGGCAGTGCAGGACTACTTGAAATTCTTAAGCAGCGGTTGCTCTGCCGACCCGGTTTCCTTGCTGCGGCAAGCGGGTGTTGATATTTCCACACCCGCACCCATTCAAGATGCACTGCGTCTATTTGACGAAATGGTTGCAGAATTGGAACAATTGGTATAAAAATTTACTATTTTATCAAATAAAAGTGAATTTCCTATTGCACTTCAACAATTTATTTGATAAAATTGTGATAATGTTTAAGCTAAGCATTATAGCATGTGTTCTACACAGCTATATTATTAGAAAGGGGTATGAAAGATGAAAATCAAAAAAGTTCTCGCGCTTCTTTTGGCGGGAATGATGGCTGTTTCTGCTTCCGCTTGCGGTCAAGGAGCAGTTACAAACAACAATGCTGCTTCTACCGGCACTTCCAGCTCTAACGTGGAAACCGTAGTAAGCGAGCGTCCCACCACTGCAAGTGGTCAGCTGGTTATCGGTACTACCACCGATTTGGAAGCAGATTTCTATGATACCAGCTTCAACAACTCCGGAACTAACTATAAGCTGTACAACCTGCTGCATGGTTTATCTACTGTTACAATCAACCAGGATGGTGAGTTTATTTACGACACCACCGTTGTAAAGAGCCACGAAGAGGTTGAAAATGAAGATGGCACCAAGACTTATACCGTAACCATCAACGATGGTCTGGTATGGAGCGACGGTACTCCCGTTACTGCAAAAGACTATGTATTTGCAGCTTTGCTGCAGAGCAGCCCCGAGATGAATCAGGTAGACGGCTATCCCAGCCAGACCGGTTACTCTTATGTAGGTTACGATGAGTTTTTTGCAGGCGAAACCAAGGCATTTGCCGGTGTACATCTGGTAGATGACATGACCTACTCTGTAACCGTAAAGGCAGAGGAGCTGCCCTACCACTACGACGTCACCTATGCAAGCTTGGCACCTCGCCCCATGGCAGTGCTGGCCCCCGGCTGTGATGTAGAAGACACCGAAAACGGTGCTACCATTACCGGTGACTTCACTGCAGAGCTGCTGCAAAAGACCATCAACGATCCCAGCACTGGCTATCGTTACAATCCCACTGTAACCTGTGGTCCTTACCTGTTTGAGTCCTACGACGTTGCAAGCCGTCAGGGTACTTTTGTGGTAAACCCCAACTATGCAGGCGACTACCGTGGCGTTAAGCCCGTTATCGAAAAGCTGATCATCAAGACTGTTAAGTCTGACACTATGATGAACGAGCTGGCAGCCGGTTCTGTAGACCTGTTGTTTGAAACCAGCGGTGCAGACACCATCAACGTAGGTCTGGACCTGGTTGACCAGGGTAAGGTACAGAAGAACAGCTTCTTCCGTAACGGTTACGGCAAGATTCAGTTCGACTGCAGCCAGTTCCCCACCGATTCCGCAAGCGTTCGTCAGGCAATTGCTTACTGCCTGGATCGTAACGAGTTCGTACGTCAGTACAGCGGCGGTTACGCTTCTGTTGTAAACAGCTACTACGGTCTGGCTCAGTGGGAGTACACCGAGTCCAAGAACTGGTTGGCAGAAAACCTGAACTCCTACGAGAAGAACATCGAAACTGCTAAGGAAATCTTGGCAGCAGACGGCTGGAACAAGAATGCCGATGGCAGCGACTACTCCGGCACCGGTACCCGTTACAAGGAAGTAGACGGCCAGCTGAAGCCCCTGGTAATTGAATGGGCTAACTCCGAAGGTAACCCCGTTTCCGAGCTGTTGGCAACCATGCTGCCCGAGGCTATGGCTCAGGCAGGTATGGAGCTGAAGGCTACCACCATGGACTTCCCCACTTTGTTGAGCTCCATTAAGCACAGCAGCGATAAGATTTACAACATGTACAACTTGGCTACTGGTTTTGCTACCGCAGGTTCTCCTTGGTACTACTACAGCACCGATCCTGTTTGGATGCAGGGTGGCTACAACAGCAACTGGATTGCCGATAAGGAGCTGGAGGCTGTTACTGCAACCATGAAGACCATTCCCTTTGATGATAAGGAAGCTTGGTTGAACAACTGGCAGGAGTTCATGAAGCTTTGGAACGAAAAGCTGCCTGACATTCCTCTGTACTCCGACGAGTACTATGATTTCTATAGCACAAAACTGCAGGGTTGGAATAGCGATGCAATCTGGAATTGGTCTTACGCACTGTTAGACGCTTGGGTTGTAGAGTAATAGCATAAACCCATATCCGGCGGAATCCCTACGTTATAGCGGGGGTTCCGCCATTTTTGGATTTTCAAAAAAATATGAAATGGAGGTAAACTAAATGGGAAAAGGACAATACCTTTTAAAGCGATTACTCTACATAGTATTTGTGTTCTTTATCATTTCAGTTTTAATGTTTGTCATCTACAAAATGATGCCCGGTGATCCGGTTGAAATGATGCTGGGCGACAGCAAAACCAGCATGAAGCCGGAGGCATACCAGGCTTTGTACAACCAAACGGCAGAAATGCTGAATTTGGATAAACCGTTACCGGTGCAGTATGTTACCTGGATGGGCAACATGTTAACCGGTAATTTTGGCTACTCCATTCAATACAAAAAACCGGTTTCGCAAATTATTGCAGCACCCATGAAAAACACGGTAATGTTAAATATGCTTACCATGGTTGTGGTATTCTCCATTGCAATTCCTTTGGGCATTGTTACCGCTGTTCGCAAAAATGGCATTTTCGACAAATCGGTTCAGGTATTGACCATTGTTGGTTACAGCATTCCCAGTTTTATTATTTCACTCTTAATGATTTTTGTGTTTGCGGTTAAAATCCCGATTTTCCCAATTAGTGGTGTTAAAACGGCGGGATTAAACGCCACGGGTATACAAGCTGCACTGGATGTGGCTTGGCATATGGCACTTCCGGTTTTGGTTATGTCGGTATCCGGTATTGGTGGTATTACCCGTTATGTACGTGCCGCAATGATCGACGTACTGCGAATGGACTATATTAAAACGGCTCGCGCAAAAGGTTTACGTGAAAAGGTGGTTATCTATGTTCACGCCTTCCGCAATGCGTTGATTCCTATTGTTACCATTACCACATGGTGGATCATTGGTTTGTTTGGCGGTTCGGTTGTTATTGAATCCGTATTCTTATGGCCCGGCTTAGGTAAGATGCTGATTGATGGTTTGATGCAGCGTGACTTCTCGCTGGTACTTACCATTCAGATGTTCTATGTAATTCTTTCTTTGGTCGGAAATGTCTTAATGGATATTGCCTATACGTTGGTGGACCCGCGCGTTCGCCTAGAAAACTAAGGGGGAAAAGCAATGGCGAAGAACAAAAAGGAACGGGCCCGCCGCTCTACAGCTTCAGTTGCTACACAGCGTATGCTAATAGGTGGTTTGCCGCAAGAAGAAAAAGAAGACTTGCAGCAAAGCCCCATGCAAATGGTAGCAAAAAGCTTTTTTAAAGATAAAATTGCAGTTACAGGTATGGTATGCTTTTTGTTTATCTTTATCTGCTGCATTGTGCTGCCGTTCTTCTTTCCAATTGACAAATATTATCAAGATGTAACCCAGGCAAACGTTGCACCCGGCTTCAGCATGTTGTCGGTACCCAAGGCTTTGCAGGGCAATGCAGAAATGCTTTCGGTTGGTAGTACCTTTTCGGTAGGTATCGACAAAGAGGGTAATGTTTACGAGTGGGGTACTTTTCCCACCGCTAAGCTGAAAAATATCCCCAGCTCTTCCGAAACCGGTAAGCTAACTCAGATTTCTGCAGGTCTGGACCATGTTCTGGCTGTAAACGAAAAGGGCCAGGTATTTACCTGGGGTAACGACCGTATGGGCTTAGCCAGTGTTCCCATGGAACTGCGCACAGGCGGTGAAAAAATCAAGCAGATTTTGGCAGGCTATCAGATTTCTTTGGCACTGACCGAAGATGGTACCATGTACAACTGGGGTAGTGATTACCTGCTGAACATTATGTATCCCGAAGGTGTACAGGGTAACATTGAAAAGTTTGCAGCAGCAACCAACATTGTTATGGTGCTGACGAAGGACGGTAAAGTGGTACCCTTGACCAATAAGTCTTCTGCATACACTACCATTCCCGAAGAAATTCAGGGTAAAGTAGTGGACTTGGCTCTGACCGATGAGTCTGCCGCAGCATTGACCGAAGACGGTAAGGTTTACACTTGGGGCAACAATATCAAGAATACCTTAACAGTTCCCGAAGAAATTCAGGGTCAAGTTGCAAGCATTGCCGGTGGCCGTTACCACTTCTCTGTAATTTTGAAAGATGGTTCCATTGTAAGCTGGGGCGATGATACCCACGGACAAGCATCTGCACCGAACCTGGGCAGCGACAAAGCGGTTCAGCTGGATGCAGGCTACTATGCAACCTATGCAATCACCGAAAAGGGCACGGTAAAAGCTTGGGGCTTAAAGGGTTACCTGATGGGCACCGATGCCTTTGGTCGTGATGTATTCCGTCGCTTGTTGATTGGTGGCCGTATGACCATGACCGTTGGTGCAATTGCCGTTATCATTTCCACCGTAATCGGTATTACCATCGGTGGTATCTCTGGTTATAAGGGCGGAAAGATTGACAACCTGCTGATGCGTTTGGCAGAAGTTGTTTCTTCCATTCCGTTCCTGCCGTTCTGTATTATTTTGTCCAGCATTTTGGGCAACAGCATTACCGAGCTTCAGCGTATTATGCTGATTATGTGTATCTTAGGGTTGCTGTCTTGGCCCGGCATCGCCCGTCTGGTACGTGGTAGCGTGCTGGCAGAACGTGAACAGGAGTTCGTAACCGCAGCAAAGGCACTGGGTGTAAAAGAATTCGGTATTATTTTCCGCCACATTCTGCCCAACATCATTACAGTTATTATTGTTAATGCCACTTTGGATTTTGCAACCTGTATGCTTACCGAGTCCTCTCTGTCTTTCATTGGCTTCGGCGTTAGCGAGCCCAACGCTACTTGGGGTAACATGCTGACCGGTGCACAAAACGGTCAGGTTATCGAAAACTACTGGTGGAGATGGGTATTCCCCGCTTTGGTATTGGGTATCTGCACAATTAGCATTAACTGCATTGGCGATGGCCTGCGTGAAGCAATTGACCCCAAATCAAAAGAGAGGTGAGTAGCGGTATGAGTTTACTTGAGGTAAAAAACCTACATACTTTTTTTAAGACCAAAAAAGGTATTGTAAAAGCCGTTAACGATGTAACCTATACCTTAGAAGAAGGCAAAACATTAGGCATTGTAGGCGAAAGCGGAAGCGGAAAAAGTGTTTCTGCTATGAGCGTAATCAAGCTGCTGGACGGCAACGGTTACATTGAAAGCGGCGATATTAAATTTAACGGTCGCGATATCTTAAAATGCACCACAAAAGAGATGCATCATATTCGCGGCAACGAGATTTCGGTTATCTTCCAAGAGCCGATGACATCGCTGAACCCGGTATTTACCATTGAACGTCAGATTGCCGAGGTATTGCGGATTCACCAAAACATGAGCAAAAAGCAGGCCCGTGAACGGGTTGTTTCCTTGCTGTCTGACGTAAAGATTCCCAACCCGGAACGCGTTTCCAAACAATACCCCTTTCAGCTTTCCGGCGGTATGCGTCAGCGTGTAATGATTGCCATGGCACTGGCTTGCAAACCCAAGCTGCTCATTGCCGACGAGCCCACCACTGCTTTGGACGTTACCATTCAGGCTCAGATTTTGAAACTAATGAATGAGCTGAAGCGTCAAACCGGTACCTCCATTTTGTTCATCACCCATGACTTGGGCGTTATTCACGAAATGGCAGACGAAGTGGCGGTTATGTACTGTGGTCAAATTGTAGAAAAGGCGGAAGCAAAAACCATTTTCCGCGATCCGCAGTATTCGCATCCTTACACCGAGGGTCTGATGACCTCCATTCCGCGCTTGAACACACCGCGCGGCAAAAAGCTGGATGCAATTCCGGGTGCGGTACCCAACCCGCTGTACCTGCCCGAAGGCTGTAAGTTTGCACCCCGTTGCAAATACTGCACCGAAAAGTGCAAAACAGAAGAACCTAAGTTAGTAGAGGTAGAGCCGGGCCATTTTGTCCGCTGCTTCTATGCAGAAAAGGCGGTGCGAAAAGAACATGCAGAATGAGAATGCAAAAAAACAAAATGTTTTATTGGAAATTAAGGACGTAAAGCAGTACTTTCCGGTAAAAAAGACCAAGTTTTTTGAAGAACAGCGGTATGTTCGAGCCAACGACGGCATTACCATTGATATTTACGAGGGTGAAACCCTTGGCTTGGTAGGTGAGTCCGGCTGTGGTAAATCCACATTTGGCCGTACCGTTTTGCAGCTGTATCCTCAAACACATGGTGAAATCATTTACCATAAGGACGGCAAAGCAATCGAGCTGAAAAAACAATCGCAAGAAGAAATGCGTGTTTTGCGTAAAGATTTGCAGTTGATTTTCCAGGATCCGTATTCATCCTTGAACCCCCGTATGACCGTTGGTCAAATTATTGGCGAGGGCTTGGTTTCGCATGGTGTTTTTAAGCGCAACGACCCAGCTTTGCAGGAATATGTGTATGAAATTATGGAAAAATGCGGCTTGGCACGTTATATGTACGGCCGTTATCCGCACCAGTTTTCCGGTGGTCAGCGTCAGCGTATCGGCATTGCACGCAGCTTGGCATTAAAGCCCCGTTTTGTGGTTTGCGACGAAGCAGTTTCTGCGCTGGACGTTTCCATTCAGTCACAGATTTTGAATCTGCTTTCGGATTTAAAGCAGGAAGAAAATCTGACTTATCTGTTCATTACCCATGACTTGAGCGTTGTAAAATACATCAGCGACCGCATTGGCGTTATGTATCTGGGTAATATGATGGAATTGGCAGATTCGGAAGAATTGTTTGCCAATACACTGCATCCGTATACCGAGGCATTGTTGTCTGCAATTCCCACCACCGAAGACGACCCGGATCGTGAACGCATTATTCTGGAAGGCGATATTCCCAGCCCGGTAAATCCGCCTTCCGGATGTAAGTTCCATACACGATGCAGATATTGCCAGGATAAATGTAAAACAGAGGAACCCAAGTGGACCGATGTTGGCAATAATCATTATGTCTGCTGTCATTTTCCGTTAAATAGCAAGAAGGGATAATATGTTTTTTAACAAAAAACTGAACCGTGTCGTTCATTTGGAAGAATCCGAAAAACGCTTTGAAGAAGAACTGGAAGACGTAGAGCTGGAAAAAGGCGACCGTTTGGCTATGGCCATTGCAGGTCTACTGGTATTCATTCCGGTGGTATTGGGTGTGCTGGCGTTGTTGGGCTTGGCACTGTACCTGATGTTTTTTCGGTTTTTCTAAAAAATGTCGATGGACTTTTTGGGTTGAAAATCAGATATCCAAAAAGGGGTTACCGCCTTATGCGGTAACCCCTTTTTATGTTTCGTTAAGATACAACAGACAGCATAATGCTCATACCCAGAATAGAGATGGGAATGCTTAGCGAATTAGCTAAGGCAGATAGTTGCCCATCTGCGCCGGAAGTATCGGTAAGCAGCGGGGCAGAGCTTGCAATGGGGGCCAGTAGAACAACCGCAAGTGCTTGCTGAATGGACTGCGGCAAAGGAAGCAAAAATACAGAAAAAGCCATAATAAAATTAAGCGCATAACGGCTAATCAAAAGCAAAACCAGATTTTTCAATCCGTTTTTCGGTAGCTTAACATTGAATAGAATGCCGATGCTTAACATTGCCAAAAAGGCATTGGAGCCGCCGGCTAAATCCGCCACATCCATAACCAATGTAGGAAGCTGTAAATGCAGCAAAGAAAGTGCAATCAACGCCAGATAGACCAGAAAAGTGGGTGTGGTAAAAATCTTTTTCAGCATAGGCGTCAAAGAAAATGCTTTTCCGCTGCCCATAATTCCATCGGCAACTGCCACGTTTACCCCATAGGTAACCATAGCGGTGGCAATATCAAACATGCACATGGCAGCGAATCCGTCGCTGGATAAAATACCAACCAAAAAGGGCATGGCAAAGTTGCCGATGTTATAAGAAGAGGTGTTAAGGGCAAAAAAAGCACGCTCTTGCGGTGGTTTGTTCCATGAAATGATAAGCCCCACGCAAAGCAGCAGCAAGTTTGCAGCCAAACCAACTGCAAAACTTGCCAACAAAGCAGGAGAGAGTACCACACCTTGAAAGCCTTTGATTACCGCAAAGGGCAGGGTAACATAAAGAATTAAAGAGGATAAAAAACGTCGGTCTGAAACTTGAAATAATCCGCATTGCTTTCCAATGTATCCAATCAAAAGTACAATGGTGTATAAAATGGTTCGTGTCATAATGGGCGACATGAAAACGTCTCCTTTCCAATGTGGCAAATCCATATTTTACTATTATATAAGAAAGGGAAGAATTCTACAAATTTTTTGTGCTTTTAGTAAATAAAATCCAATTATAAAGCAAAATGGTTTATAATAGTCATAATCATTCGGTTATGGAGTGAAGAGAGATGCAGGAACAAAACAATGCCTTGATTTTGTCTGAGCAACAAGAAAAACTCAAAAAAGCAATTGAGAAAATGCGAGTAGAGCTTTCCATGCTGATTTTGGAAAAGGACCATCTGCAATTGATTGAATATAAAAACTTAGAAATGCAGTATATGTTGGAATTTGGTATGCTGGAATATCAGACATATAAATTGCAGTGTAAAATGTTGCGCTTAAAGCGAAAAATGGAACTGATTCAGATGCGGCGCAATCGGCAAGAAGAAATTGATTTTGATGCAATCGAAGACCAATTGGAGCGGGAGTTTGAAGAATATCAAACCCTATTAAATGAAAAAATCAATCAGATGAATGGGGCGATGTTACGCAACCGAGCGGAATTTTTGTCTGAGCAGGAAACCAAAGAACTAAAACGCTTATATCGGATCATCGTAAAACAGCTGCATCCGGATTTCAACGAGGACTTGAGCGAAGCGCAAAAGGAATTGTTTTATAAAGCCGTTTCGGCCTATGAAACCGGGGATTTAGAAAGCCTGCAAATGATTGCCCAAATGCTCGATAGCAAAAAAGAACCAGAGCAAGAAAACTCTTTGCAGTCATTGCAAAGAGAAAAAGAGCACTTAGAACAGATGATTGCAAAAGTAAATGCACAGATTGAACAATTAGTATCCCAATTTCCGTTTACAGTAAAATATCTTTTATTCGACAGCGAACAAGCGAATTCTTATAAACAGCAGTTAAAAGAACTGAACGAATATTATAAGCAAAGTATTGTAATCTATAAAGCAAGAATAAAACAGTTGTTGGAGGGATAATCATGGAGGAAAAACCGGCGTTGCTTCCATCCGGCGGGCTGCTCAGCATACTGCACGGCAAATCGGGAGAGATGCAGCTTCCCAAACCTTTTGAGCGGGATATCTTTTTGTTTGATACTTATGTGGCAGGTACAACACATATCGAAGGCATCGAAGAATTGGAGCCTTATCTGAATCCGGGAGATGTCCTTGATTTTTTTCGAGAACCGGAAAATTTATACGATAGCAAAGCCATTGTAATCAAAACGCCGGCAGGCGTAAAAATCGGCTATGTACCCCGTGCAGACAATGTGATTTTTTCAAGACTTATGGACGCAGGAAAACTGCTGTTTGGGCGCATTAGCGGAAAAGAGATGAAAGGCAAATGGCTCAAACTGGATATTGAAGTGTATCTGCATGAATAAATGCAAATCAAAGGAGAAAATGAACCATGACAAAGATATTTGCCCACCGAGGTGCCAGTGGATACGCACCGGAAAATACATTGGAAGCGTTTCGTCTGGCAATCCAGCAAGGAGCAGACGGGATTGAATTGGATGTTCAAATGTCAGCAGACGGCCATGTGGTTGTGGCACATGATGAAACCTTACAGCGTGTAACCGGCGTGACGGGATACATCAAGGATTATACGTTGCAGCAGCTGAAAGCATTGTCATTTGACAATGGAATGAAAGCGTTTGCAGGGGTACAAATTCCAACCCTGCAAGAGGTATTGGAGTTGGTAAAGCCCCACAATATTGAGGTAAACATCGAGCTAAAAACCGGCGAATATTGGTATCCTGGGTTAGAACAAAAGACCATTGAAGTGGTACAAAACAGCGGTATGGAAAATCGGGTGATTTATTCCTCGTTCAATCACTATAGCGTACAAAAAATTCTGGAATTGCAGCCCGCTGCACAAGTGGCATACCTGTATAGCGATGTTTATTTGAATGTGGAGCAATACGCAAAACAAACGGGAGTGTTCTCCATTCACCCGGCGGTTTATCATGTGAAGATGGCAGATTTTGCAGAAAAGTATAAGCAAAGCGGTTGCAAAGTGCGTATCTGGACGGTAAATGATCCAGACGATATGAAACACTTTATCCAGCAAGACTGGGAAGCGATTATCACCAACTATCCTGATCAAGCTCTGCAAATGCGCAGCGATATTTACGAAGGAAAAGCGTAGTGAGCAAAGGGTCTTCTTGGTGATTACGAATTGAAATAAGTGATTAAGGCAAACAAACCGTTTTCTCGACCCGCTTCGCTCTTTACCCAAAGGGAATATTTGGGTATAATAAAAAAAGAAACGAGGTGGTGCTTTCCATGGTATTGCATAAAAAACCGATCTTTGGTGCGAATATTTCACCAGCTTGTACCTATTGTGAATTTGGGCGAAAAGCGACCGACCCAAGTAAAATTCTGTGCAATAAAAAAGGGGTAGTAGCACCATACGATCGTTGCAGAAAATTTTGTTATGACCCATTAAAACGTATTCCGCGCCGTCAACCCAAATTGCCCAAATTTTCACCGGAAGATTTTTTATTGGATTAAAAACAGCCGATAGGCCTTGTAAGGCTTATCGGCTGTTTGTTTTATAAAATAGTATTTTAGGAGTGTTCTTCACCCTCATTTGCCTGTTGTTCAATGAGTTCCCGATTAGAAGACGTTTTGGAAAAGGTGATATAAAATACTGCTTGAGATAAATTAAAACGAATTTGCACAAAATGCTCTTTTTGCTGAGCAGCCTTTTCAATGGATTCAATCAACATCTGCAAAGAACTGCGGGTAAGCGGACCGCCACGCCAATGGAATACCAGCGGTTTGTTTTTGCGAATGGCCTGTATTACACGTTTTTCCACGTCTTCCTGCTTGGTAAACGATAGTTTATGTGCGCGATAATACAATTGGGTAGAGTCATTGCAGGTCGGAACGGGAAATACCAAGGTTTCATGGTCGCGAAAAATCAGTTCATCGCTTAGGTTAAAATAATCGTATCGCAGAATGCTGTCTTTGCCTAAGGAGTTATCAAAGGTGGCATCCAGATGGTAATAAGCATTTCCAAGCCGTAGAACATTCCACGCATGGCGATACTTTACTCCATTTTCGGGGTTTGCTTCGGACAATGCAATGATACACCAAATTCCCAGTGCATCGCATAGCATTTTTACCGATTTTGCGATGCCTTCACAAACACCAACGCCCTGTGCCAAGGGGCCTATGATTTCATGGGAATAGGGCTTTTTTAGTTTATCATATCGAACATTTTGGCAGATAAAATCATGAATGTATTGTTCGGCTTGCCATTCATCCATATCGCGTGCAGGGCGACACAGTTTTTCTACCCGTGCAGATAATGCTTTTTGGTGTTCTAGAATTTTATTTTTATCAAAGAGATATTCCGGAATAAACTCCACATTGGATGCCTGTGGATAAAAACGATAAGAAAATCCTGTTAAATAGAAAATTTCCGGATGGTCAAGGCGAAGCATTAAAAAAATTTCGCTTAATGTATGACGTTCGACTTTGGGTACAGCAAACGAAGGCTTTAAGGCAGAAACTCCGGTATAAATAGCGTGGTATACGGTCTGCAGGGGTTTGGGTAGTTGGCTGTAATAATAAGGCTGCATGGCGTTCCTCCTAAGGGTAAGCAATGTATGTTAGTATACCACAAAACCGAAAAAGCAGCCACAAATAAAATCCCCCTTGCATATCCTGATACGCAAGGGGGATTGATTAATAATGGTAAGAGCGGGATGAATTCATCGCAAGACACTGTCGCAAAACCGTGGTAGAAGCTTCATTTTGTGCTTTCAACCACATCATTTTTTGGCGATGTTGCGCTTGAAAGTTTTCTTGGTAAGCCTTCCATTTTGCACAGGTTTTATGGCATCCTTCTGTATAGTGTGGACAGGTGGCACGACAAGGAATCATAAAAACAGCTCCTTTCAATAACAGAAAAACGGTACGCTCCATGAATTGAAACAAACTTATACATCCCATGTCATTATTATAACGCTTTCTATGAAAAAAGCAAAGGCTGTATTTTGTAAAAAAATGGAGAATTTAATACAATATTGTGTAACAAATTTAATGTGGTGTAAAAATACCCTATGCAAGTTTATGTTTTTTCGATATACTTTAAGGTAGCACATATAATTTTCACAATTTACACCAAGGGAAAGGGCGTTTAACCCGGAAAGGAGAACCATGTTATATCATTTAATATGGCTGTTTTTTTGCTATGCCTTTTTAGGCTGGGTAATGGAAACAGTGGTGGCAACCATACGAAACAAAAAGTTCATGAACCGAGGTTTGCTGGATGGCCCACTGTGTGCCATTTACGGCATTGCCGGTGTGCTGATTTCGGTAAGCTTGCCGGAGTTAAAAGGCAATTGGTTCTTTTTGTTTTTGTTCAGTGCAGCCTATGCTACTGTATTGGAGTGGTTGGCAGGTCACTTTTTAGAACATTCAAGGTATGGGCGTTGGTGGGATTACTCCAATGTCAAATGGAATCTAGACGGTTACATCTGTTTGCCCTATTCGGTGCTTTGGGGTATTTTAGGTACAATCGTTATTCAATGGGGCACACCGTTTTTACTTTTCTTGTACGAAAAGATACCCAGCCCGATCAATGGAATCTTACTGTGGACACTTGTCATTCTTACAATTATTGATGGCGTTGGCTCGTTGATTTTGTTGTATGGCAAGCAGGGAACAATGCCCGGGTTGGAAACAGTAGACAGCCAGATTACAACCGTTACCCACCGTTTGCAGGATTGGATCACCTATTTAACCCGCAAGCGTTTGGAGCGAATCAATGTAAAAGAACAGCCCCAAACAAAAACGAAATCCACCGTATTTGCCGAGGGTGCCGGATTTTATAAGATTTTTTGGCTGTTCTTCATCGGTGCCTTTTTAGGCGATGTAACCGAAACCATCTTTTGCCGTGTTGTAGGCGGTGTATGGATGAGCCGAAGCAGTGTGGTATGGGGGCCCTTTAGTTTGGTATGGGGCATCGCTTTGGCGTTGGCAACCCTATTGCTTTATAAATACAAAGACCGTTCGGATAGCTTTTTGTTTTTGATGGGGGCTTTTTTGGGCGGTGCTTACGAGTATTTTTGCAGCGTGTTTACCGAGGTGTTTTTTGGCACTGTATTTTGGGATTACAGCAAGATTCCCTTTAACCTGGGCGGACGCATTAACCTGTTGTATTGTTTCTTCTGGGGCATTGCAGCAGTTGTGTGGATGAAAGCCATTTACCCGAATTTTTCAAAATGGATTGAAAAAATTCCAATGCGTATTGGCAAAATTCTCACATGGATTTTAGTGGTGTTTATGAGCGTAAATATCCTGCTAAGCGGTATGGCAATGCTGCGGTATAATCAGCGAAGCAATCATATACCTGCAACTCAAAGCTGGCAGGTGTATCTGGACGAACACTATGGCGATGATGTGATGAACCGCATCTACCCCAACGCCAAAAAGGTTGAGAAGTAAGGCAAATAGAAACAGGAGTGATACGGCGTTGCTGCATCACTCCTGTTTTTGGTTGACGAGACTTGCAATACTGAAACAGAAATTTGGCTCGAAGTATTATTGATCCTATCATATGGGAAATACTCCTCGAACAAAGCGTTCAATATTTCGCAGGAAATTTTTTCTTTTCGCTTCAAGTTCAATTTATTAAATCATCTATCAGCAAAGCATAATATTATTATAAAAACGAAAACCGCTCCATGAAAAGCATGAAGCGGTTTTTTTACAAACAAATGGGAAGTTGTTTATCGGGTGGGCAGAATTTCCAGCCAGTATCCGTCGGGATCTTGGATGAAATAAATGCCCATGGCAGGGTTTTCAAAGCAGATGCATCCCATTTCGGAATGCAGTTTGTGTGCTGCCTCAAAATCATCTACTTGGAATGCCAGATGGAACTCGCAGTCACCCAGATTGTAGGGGCGATCTATATCGCGCATCCAGGTCAGTTCCAGCTGAAAATCGCTTTCTTCGTTTGCCAGATATACGATAATGAAAGAACCATCCTCTGCGGGAATACGGCTTACTTCCTTTAAACCGAGAGCCTTGTCGTAAAAGGCGATGGAGCGATCCAAATCATATACATTATAGTTTTCGTGAATCATTTTAAACTTCATAAGAAATTCTCCTTTGATTTGTTATAAAACAGGGCAATGGGGTTAAGATTGCCACTGGCTTTCGGTATGAATATTTGCCAAAAACGGTGCTAATTCCGGCAGGTTAAGGTAAGTGAGCATTTCACTTTTGCTGTTAAAGTAATGCATGGGAAACACATGACGGCAGGAACAAGTTTTTAAAAAGTCCACAAATCCCCACCAGGCATTGTCTTGCTGGCGTGGGTCTAAGGGCAAAAAGGCACAGTCAAAGGTGCGTCCTTTTATGCGCAGCAATTCATCGTGAAATGCCTGGTTGTGCCAATCGTTATCCGTTTGCGGTTCACCTTCCCAGTGCCACCAGTTTAAATCACCGGCATGATAAAAGGTTTTTCCCTCAGCCGTTACAATAAAGGCACAGCCTTCGTCGGTAGAACGCAAGGTTTCAATGGAAATGCCGTTCCAATGATAAGTTTGGTGGTACTCTACCGGCAAAATAGAATCATTGCGTTGGTCGGTTACATCGTGGTAAACAACATAACGCACGCAAGGATGCTGGTTGCAAAGCTCCCAAATGGCAGGGGTGTAATGGTCATAATGGCGGTGAGAAACAAACACAAACAGCGGTTTTTCCGGATTTAATGCAGGTAACGCGCCCTGGTAGTAATCGAACAAAAGCAGGGTGTGCTCCAGTTCCACAAAGAAACAGTCATGAAAAATATGAGTAATGTTCATTGCAAAAACTCCTTATATTGCAAATGGAGAAGGAATGCTCAATTGATACTGTTTTATTATAAAGTGTAGAAGCGATAGGGTCAAGAAAATGCCGCTAAACAATAAAAAAAGCCGGTCACAAAGTGACCGGCAGTTTTTGGCGTTGTAAATTAAACAGCGCGGGTAACCTTGCCCGAACGCAGGCAACGGGTGCAGGCGTAGATGTACTTGGGAGAACCGTCTACAATAGCCTTAACACGCTTCACATTGGGCTTCCAGGTGCGGTTAGACCGACGATGAGAGTGGGAAACCTGGATACCAAAAGAAACGCCCTTGCCACAACAATTGCACTTTGCCATTTGCTGCACCTCCTCTTAA
>CALWNI010000029.1 GCA_944382775.1 uncultured Allofournierella sp. | reverse complement strand
TGAAACCCTTAGCCTTCCAAGATGCTTTTTACAATGGACGGTACAGCATTCAGTGCCTCGTCAATCTTATTTTCGTCTTTCAGACCAGCCATAGCAAAGTCAGGCTTGCCGCCGCCGTTACCGCCGGCAATGGCTGCAATCTGCTTTACCAGAACGCCTGCTTTCAAGCCGGCATCCTGTGCACCCTTGCCGCAAGATACTGCCAAGGTCAGTTTGCCCTCGTTAGAGCCAACCAAAGCAGATACTACGTTGGGAGCCTTGTCGCGCACCTTTTCCGACATGCTGCGCAGTGCATCGGGAGTAGTGCCGGAGAAGTAAGCGGTCAGAATCTTAATGCCGTTTACATCGGCTGCAGTTTCAAACAGGCCATCAATCTGGCTTGCGGCAGCTGCTGCCTTCACTGCATCCAGTTCCTTATTCAGAGCTTTTACTTCCGCTGCAATGGAAACTGCACGCAAGGGCAGATCCTTCATGTTGTTTACCTTCAAAGCCTCGGCAACATTGCCCAGCATTTCGGTGCGCTCATCCAGCAAGCGCAGAACGCCGTAGCCGGTGGTACCCTCGATACGACGGATACCGGCTGCAACGCTGGATTCGCTCAGAATCTTAAAGCAGCCCAGCTGTGCAGTGTTCTTTACATGAGTACCGCCACAGAACTCGGTGGACCAGCCATTTACATCAACAACACGAACCACATCGCCGTACTTTTCACCAAACAGGGCAACTGCACCCATCTTTTTGGCTTCGGCAATGGGCAGATTTTGTACGGTTACATCCAGAGCCTCGAAAATCTTCTGGTTTACGATATGCTCAACCAGTGCCAGTTCCTCGGGAGTTACTGCGCTGAAGTGGGTAAAGTCAAAGCGTACACGCTCGTCGTCTTCATAAGAACCTGCCTGGTGTACATGGCTGCCCAGTACCTCACGCAGTGCCTTTTGCAGTAAGTGCGCACCAGTGTGGTTGCGGGTAATTGCCATACGGCGACCCTTTGCCACATCGGTGGTTACGCTATCGCCAACTTTAATGGTACCTTCCATCAGTTCGCAGGTGTGTACAAAATAACCCTTACCGGTCTTTTTCACTGCCTTAACATCCAGATATGCACCGCTTGCGGTAGAAATGGTACCGGTATCGGCTACCTGTCCGCCGCTTTCTGCATAGAACGGAGTCTGATCCAAAATTACCAGAACGCCGTCTTTTACACCCTCATCGGTAGAAATTGCATCCAGCAGCTCTTCGCCGTCAGACAGTGCCAGAACAGTGCCCTTATCCTCCAGCTTGTCATAGCCGGTGAATACGGTAGCAGCCACATTCAATTCACCAAACAAATCCGAATCCCAGCCGGAAATACCACGGGACAAACGGTCCTTTCGTGCCTTTTCCTTCTGCTTTTTCATTTCGGAATGGAAGTTTTCCTCATCGACGATAACACCTGCTTCTGCAGCAATCTCACGGGTCAGGTCTAAGGGGAAACCAAAGGTATCGTTCAGCTTGAATGCGTCGATGCCGGACAGAATTTTCTCTTTGCCTGCAACGGCTGCCTTGGTAATATTGTCAATCAGGTTATTCAAGATATTCATACCTTGATCGATGGTCTTATAGAAACGCTCTTCTTCGGTACCAATTACCTTTTTGATGTAGTCGGCATGCTCTTCCAACTCGGGATAGCCTGCTTTATTCTCAGCAATAACGGTATCTACCAGCTCGGTCAAGAAAGGACGGTTGATGCCCAACATACGGCCATGGCGTGCAGCACGGCGCAGCAAACGGCGCAATACATAGCCGCGGCCTTCGTTGGAGGGCAGAATGCCGTCGCTTACCATAAAGGTAGTGGAACGGATATGGTCGGTAATAACACGGATGGAAATATCGGTTTTTGCATCCTGGCCATAGGTTTTGCCGCTGATTTTTTCCACATGGTTCAAAATAGCGCGAACGGTATCAACCTCAAACAGGTTGCCTACGCCCTGCATAACGCAAGCCAGACGCTCCAGACCCATGCCGGTATCAATGTTGGGACGCTCCAAACGGGTGTAGTTACCCTTGCCGTCGGAATCAAACTGGCTGAACACCAGGTTCCAGACCTCCATGTAGCGGTCGCAGTCACAGCCAACCTTACAGGTGGGCTTACCGCAGCCGTGTTCTACACCGCGGTCAAAATAAATCTCGCTGCAAGGACCGCAGGGGCCGGAACCGTGCTCCCAGAAGTTATCTTCTTTGCCAAAACGAACCATATGGTCCTCGGAGATACCGATTTCTTTGGTCCAGATATCCCAAGCTTCGTCGTCCTGCTCATAAACAGAGATGTACAGCAATTCCGCAGGAATTTCCAGCTCCTTGGTCAAAAACTCCCAAGCCCAAGCAGTAGCTTCTTTTTTGAAGTAGTCTTGAAAGCTGAAGTTACCCAGCATTTCAAAGTAGGTTCCGTGACGTGCAGTGATACCTACACGCTCGATATCCGGTGTACGGATGCACTTTTGGCAGGTAGTTACACGATGGCAGGGGGGCTCTTCTTGACCCAAGAACCACTTTTTCATGGGTGCCATACCACTGTTAATCAGCAGCAGGCTGTTGTCGTTCTTGGGTACCAGGGGGAAGCTATCCAAACGCAGATGACCCTTGCTTTCAAAAAAGGTCAGATATTTTTCACGCAGTTCATTCAAACCGGTCCATTGCATGGTTGAAAATCTCCTCTACTTTATAATTTTCATACAATTATAGCTGAAACAGCACCAACGATATGCAAAAAAGAATAGCCCTCGCCCCTATACAGGGACGAAGGCCAAGTATGCTCCGTGGTACCACCCAGTTTGCGGTCAGATCGACCGCCACTTTTTCTGCGTTAACGCCGCAATACGTTTGATTCATCATCAAAAGCTCAAGGGTGGCGTTGGCAGCAACTCCGGCAGAAATCTTTCAGCAAACGATTTCCTCTCTACAGCCCATTGCATACCGTTGGCCCTATCACAGCCATTTTCTTATCTGTTACTTAACGATTATACCGCCTACTTGCTGCCTTGTCAACTAATTTCCGTGGAGTTTTCTTGCAAGATTTTTTCTTGCGTTGCATTGTCTTGCAGCCAAAACAACGCATCGCACACCTTAGAAAAAATAGCAGCTGAGCTGGTTTGCGGTTCCGGCGTACCATCTTGCAGCACCACAATGGTATACAGCGGTGTTTCTGCCGGATAAAACCCGGTAAACCAATAGTTCATCTTTTCTCTTCCGTCTTCGTCATAAACAGCGGTTTGTGCCGTTCCGGTTTTTCCGCCTGCGGTTCCGTTCATTGGTGCCGCTTCTTTGCCTGTGCCCTCTTGGATTACCCCTGCAAGCATATTGCGCAGTGTTTTTGCTGTATCGGCTTGAATCACACGCCGTACTTCCGGGTCATATAAAGACTCTGTGATTTGTTTGGTGGTTTCGTCCACAATGCCTTCTAAAAAGCTAGGGGTGCGGTATTGCCCATCGCCTGCAATAACATTCATCGCCCCCGCCAACTGTACCGGAGTAGCCATAAGCTGCCCTTGCCCAAAACTCACGCTGGCAAGCTGGCCCAAGTTTTGCAAAGTTTCTGCACTTGGTAGATTCCCTGCTGCACTTTTCAAACCGCCTGCCAGATAAATCGGCTGCCCAAACCCGAATTTTTCCGCTATATCATGCACTGTTTCTGCCCCTAGGGTAAGGCCAAGCTGGATAAACATATTGTTACAGCTTTTCTCAAGCCCGCTTGTAAGGTTGGTTAGGCCGTGGGCTTTTTGCTGGGCACATCGGTACTGGTGACCGTTTAAGTCCAAGACACCCTCACATTCTACGCTAAACCAATCCAGCCCCTGTTCCAAAGCAGCTGCTGCCAAAACCGGTTTAAAAACCGACCCCACATTGTACTGACAAAATACCCGATTGAGCAAGGATGTATCCTGTGCTTGAATACTTGCCTGGATATTGTTCGGGTCAAATTCCGGCATGCTTACACTGGCGCGCACCTTTGCTGTGGCGGTTTCCAACACCAAAATGCAGCCTTTTGTCATGGTTTCCTGTGCAATGGCTTCACAGGCACGCTGAATGCTTTCATCCAATGTGAGCATAACGCCGCTACCACCGCTGGATGTATCGGTAAGGGTAGGCTCTTCCCCTTGCATTAGGGAACCTTGTGCCGTGGTTACACATTGAATGGTTCGCACGCCACGATTCTTTCCCAAAAGCTCATTGAACGCCAGTTCCAAACCGGATACTCCTTGCCCATCGCCGTCCAGATAACCAATCAGATGTTCTGCAATGGGAATTCCGTAATATCGCTGTGGAACCGTGTAGGTATAAACCCCCAAGTCGTTCAAATCGCCGTTTACTTCCACTAAAAACGGAGAAATTGCATTTCGCTTTTTATATAGCGTTGCCTGCTCTTCATACGAAACATATTGAAACAGCTCTGCATAGCTGCTTTCTCCCGGAATGGACAAAGCAAAATAACGGTTTTCTGCCCGCGTAAGGCAATGGCCGTTAGTATCGTATAAATTTCCCCGTTGTTGTTCTAACGTAAGCGTGGTAATGGTTTGATTTTTTGCGGTTTGTGCATAATCCGTATTTTGTGCCAACAAAAACAATCGCCCTATAACAACAGAAAACGCCAATAGAAACAACGCAAATATGGCGATTAAACGGCTTTTCGTCATCGCTTTTCCCTCTTTCTTTTGTCTTCTGTTTGCCATTATGGGCATTCTCTTTGTTTTTATGCAAAAAATCCCCCGCCGAAGAAATCTTCGACGAGGGATGGAAAGCGGAATTAGTACATACCGCCCATGCCGCCCATATCGGGAGCGGGCATGCCTGCACCGGGCTGCTCGGGCTCATCGGCAACCAAGCTCTCGGTGGTCAGTACCATGGATGCCACGCTGGCTGCGTTCTCCAAAGCGGAACGGGTTACCTTGGTGGGATCTACGATACCGGCTTCAATCATATCGCAGTACTGCTCTTTTTGAGCATCAAAGCCGTAGTTTGCCTTGTCAGCAGACAGAATCTTATCGATGATAACGCTACCTTCCAAGCCGGCATTCTTAGCAATCTGGCGCAGAGGTGCTTCCAGGGCCTTCAGAACGATGCGAGCACCGGTGCGCTCGTCGCCTTCCAGCTCATCGCAAACCTTTTGTACGGCAGGCATTGCGTTGATGGCTGCGGTACCACCGCCTGCAACAATGCCTTCTTCTACAGCTGCCTTGGTTGCGTTCAATGCATCTTCAATGCGCAGCTTCTTGTCTTTCATCTCAACTTCGGTAGCAGCGCCAACCTTGATGACAGCAACACCGCCAGCCAGCTTTGCCAAACGCTCTTGCAGCTTTTCTTTGTCAAACTCGCTGGTTGCAGCTTCCATCTGGGTGCGAATCTGATTTACACGCTCGGTAATCAGAGCCTTAGCGCCTGCACCGTCAACGATGGTGGTGTTTTCCTTGGTAACCTTTACCTGACGTGCACGACCCAGCATATCAATGGTGGTTTCCTTCAGCTCGTAGCCCAGCTCTTCGCTGATTACCTGACCACCGGTCAGAATTGCGATATCTTGCAGCATCTCTTTACGACGGTCGCCAAAACCGGGAGCCTTAACCGCTACACAGGTAAAGGTACCACGCAGACGGTTTACAATCAGGGTGGACAGAGCCTCGCCCTCAACATCTTCTGCAACGATAACCAGCTTCTTGCCGCTCTGAACAATCTGCTCCAGCAGGGGCAGCAGGTCTTGAATTACGCTGATTTTCTTATCGGTAATCAGAATGTAAGCGTCATCAATTACAGACTCCATTTTTTCGGTATCGGTTACCATGTAAGGAGTGATGTAACCGCGGTCAAACTGCATGCCCTCTACAACCTCAGAGTAGGTTTCAGCAGTTTTGCTCTCTTCAATGGTGATAACGCCATCTGCAGTTACCTTTTCCATTGCCTCGGCAATCAGAGTACCAACAGCGGCATCATCAGCGGAAACGGTAGCTACACGAGCAATGTCCTGAGAACCGTTTACCTTTTGGCTGTTTGCTGCAAATGCGGCAACAGCAGCCTTAACTGCCTTTTGCATACCACGCTTTACATCCATGGGGTTTGCACCGGCTGCAACGTTCTTCATGCCTTCGTTTACCAGAGCCTGTGCCAGAACGGTAGCGGTAGTGGTGCCGTCGCCTGCTGCATCGTTGGTCTTGGTAGCAACTTCGCGAACCAGCTGTGCGCCCATGTTCTCGAATACGTCTTTCAGTTCAATCTCTTTGGCAATGGTTACACCGTCGTTGGTGATAACGGGGCTGCCAAACTTTTTGCCCAGTACCACGTTGCGGCCTTTGGGGCCCATGGTGATTTTAACGGTATCAGCCAGAGTATCAATGCCGGCAGAAAGAGCTTTGCGAGCAGCTTCGCCATGCAGAATCTGTTTTGCCATAATTAGTCTCTCCTTTTATTGCAATCAACTTTTATGAGAAATTTGCAGCTTATTCTTCAACAATTGCCAGAATATCGCTTTGGCGAACGATGGTGCACTCCTCACCGTCTACCTTAACTTCGGTGCCGGAGTACTTGCTGGTGAGAACCTTATCGCCTACCTTAACAATCATTTCAACGTTTTTACCGTCAACCATGCCGCCGGGGCCCACTGCCAAAACCTGTGCTACCTGGGGCTTTTCTTTTGCAGATGCGGTCAAAATGATACCGCTTTTTGTGGTTTCTTCTGCTTCTACGGTTTTAATAACAACACGGTCAGCAAGAGGCTTAATTTTCATGGAAGAACTCCTCCTTATTATGAAATAAAATCATATTTTATCAAAAACAACTTCTTAGCACTCTTTATACCTGAGTGCTAAGATATATTTTAGCCCTTATGCTAAGAAAAATCAAGTATCTAAATTAAAAAATTTTTATGAACAATTATATACGGCATAGAATAAAAAAATGCTTTTTGACCAAAATAATTCCAACAAACCAAGGAGGTTTCGCCATGGAATTTGTACATTCTGTACCCCGTATCGTTTTGACCAGCTTATTGTCCATTGCGGTTTTGTTTGGACTGTGTAAGCTAATCGGACAACGACAAATCAGTCAAATGAGCATGTTTGATTACATTAACAGCATAACCATTGGTTCAATTGCAGCCGAACTTGCCACCGATTTAGAAAAATGGTGGGAACCGCTTACTGCCACTATTGTATACGGCCTGGCTGCCATTGCTATTGATTTTATTACCTGCAAATCCCTGAAACTGCGCAAATTTTTCAACGGAAAGCCCATTGTACTTTATCAGCAAGGAAAGCTATACAAGGGAAACTTAAAAAAGGCAAAACTGGACATCAACGAATTTTTGACTCAGTGCCGTGTGGCAGGTTATTTTGATTTAAGCCAATTAGAAGCTGCTGTGCTGGAAACCAACGGACAGCTTAGCTTTATGCCATTAGCAACCGACCGCCCGGTAACACCAAAAGACCTTTCGCTTTCCATTGAGCCGGAAAGTCTGACCACGAGCTTAATCATTGACGGGAATATTCTGTGGGAAAACCTAAAACAAAGCGGCTATAATGAGCAGTGGTTACGCCAACAGCTTCATTTGCAGGGCATCGGACAAGTGAGCGATGTATTTTTCGCTACCTGCGATAAACAAGGGAATTTCTCTGCGTATCGCATGTTAGAAAAGCCTGTTCAGCACGAATTATTTGAATAATAAAAGGGATACCGACCGATTGTTGGTATCCCTTTTATTATAGTTGTTAAAGCTTAAAAAAATGAGCGAAAACTCTCGTTTTTTTATTGATGTACATTAAAATTACGATTCTTGTTCGTACTGTTCCTGTTCTTCCAGAAGCTTTTCCCACTCGTCAAACAGTTCTTGCTGCCGAAAACGATTATCGTCCAACGCGTCGCATTTTTCCCGCAGCAATACATGGTCGCGCAATACTTCGGGCAACGCAATTTCATTTTCCAATTCCACAATGGTTGCGCCAATCTGCTCAATTTCGTCTTCCACTGCTTTTAAACGAGCTCGCAGTTCTGCTTTTCGCTTGCGCTGTTCTTTGCCGTATGCCATTTTGGGCGATGCGGCTTTTTCCTCTTTTACCACAGGTGCCGCTGCTTCGCTGCGCCGCATCATCTTTTCATAGCTTTCATAGCGTGTGGCCTCGCCGTTCTCCAGATAAAGAATGGGACATTCCAGGCTATTCATCAGATAACGGTCATGGGTAATAATTAACAAGGTACCCTCGTAAGCCATCAACGCCTGAGTCAAGCTTTCACGGGTGTAAATATCCAAGTGGTTGGTGGGCTCGTCCAAAAACAGCAGGTTCGGCCGTTCCAGCACAATCTCAGAAAAGCGCAAACGAGCCAGCTCACCGCCGGATAAAGAAGCACAGTTTTTAAATACATCTTCCCCACGGAATCCGAAGCGAGCCAAATGACTGCGAACTTCCAATTCGGTGAATCGGGGCCATTTATCCCAAATTGCATCAATCACGCGGCCTGCACGGCGCAGCTGTTGCTGTTCAAAAATGCTGGGCTTTGCACCAGTGCCCAAGCGAACCATGCCGCCGGAAGGCTTGCGTTTTCCATCCAGTACCTGCATCAACGTGGACTTGCCTGCTCCGTTGGGGCCGGCAATGACCAATCGTTCGCCACGAAGCACCTCAAAACTAAAGGGCTTTAGCAAAACCCGCTCGCCAATGTTTACACTGAGATTTTTTGCAATTAACAGTTCTTTGTACGGCGACACATCAAATTCAATCCGAAAATTCAACGGCTGAGGTCCACTGCGCGGTTTTTCGGTGATTTCCATTTTTTCCAACTGCTTGCGGCGGCTTTGTGCCATTTTTGTGGTGGACGCACGCACAAGGTTGCGTGCAATATAATCTTCCAACTTTTCCACCTTAGCCATATCCGCTTCGTATTGCTTTTGCTGCAATGCAATTGCCGCTTCTTTTTGGGGCAGATACGCCGAATAGTTGCCTTTGTAGCTGGTTAGGCTATTGGCTTCCACTTCCCAAATTCGCGTACAGACCGCATCTAAAAAGTAACGGTCATGGCTCACCACCAGCACTGCCCCGGAATATGCATTCAGATAGCTCTCCAACCATTCCATGGTTTCAAAATCCAGATGGTTGGTCGGTTCGTCCAAAATTAACACATCAGGACGCTGCAACAGCAATTTTGCCAAGCGCAGGCGAGTATTTTCGCCACCCGACAAAACCGAAACGCTTTTTTCGTAGGTTTCGGGGCCAAACGCCATACCGCTTAACACTTTTTTAATATGGATATCCATATTATAGCCGTCGGCCGCATCGATAATTGCCGCTAACTCCGCATGTTTTTCCAAAAGTTCTTGGTTATGGGGGGCAAGTTCCAACTTTTTTTCCAACACCTGCATCTGCGCCATTGCTTCCAGTACCGGCGCAAAGGCACGGCGCATCTCGCCGTATACGTCCAAATTTGCATCCAGCTTACTGTTTTGTTCCAGATATCCCAGTGTAACACCACGGCCAATTTGATATTCGCCTTCGTCCAGCTGGTACTCTCCGCACAATATCTTTAACAGCGTTGTTTTTCCGGCACCGTTTTCGCCAACAATGCCAATGCGCTCCCCTTTTTCTACCGTTGCATTGATGCCCTGCAATACGATGGTATCGCCAAAGCTTTTTCCTACATCTTGCAATGATATCAACATAATTATTCTTCTCGCTATTCCATTATTTTTTCACATGCTGCGCAAGCCAATGCAGCATATCTTGGTATACCTGTTGACGGTTTGTTTCATTCAACATTTCGTGCCGACCGCCCGGATACAGGGTAAGTGTTACATCTTTAATTTCCGCCTGTTTCAGTAACCGGGCTACTTTTTTCACGCCTTTGCCATAATCGCCCACAGGGTCCATATCCCCTGCAAACAACCAGATGGGCAAATCCTTATTGATGCCTTGTGCCCACTGCAAACTGCTGACTTGGCGCAGCACACAAAACAGTTCATGAAATGCACTTACCGTAAAGACAAAAGTGCACTTTTTATCCGCTGCATACTTTGCTACCAAGCTCATATCTCGACTAATCCAATCGTAAGGCGTTTTGGGACTATTCACCTTTTTCAGATAGGCACCAAACGCCAGTTTGTTTACATACGGCGAAACATACGTTCCGCCTTTATGGTGTGCCAACCATTCGGTTAATCGAATTCCTACGCCTGCCAATGGATTGGGGCCTGCGGTGCCGCTTAACATCAAGGCATCCAACGCCTGCGGATATTGATTTGCGAACCAACGGGCAAAAAAGCTGCCCATACTGTGCCCCAGCAACACTAAGGGTAAACCAGGATACTTTTGCCGAATCAAGTCGTTCATCTGCTTTAAATCACGCAGTACAAAATAGCGGCCATCCCGTTCACCAAAATAGCCGTCCAGACCATTCTCGCCACTGGTTTGCCCATGGCCCAGATGGTCGTTTCCGCACACCACATATCCCTGTTTTGCCAGCACTTCGGCAAGTTCTTTGTAGCGATGTACATACTCGCACATGCCATGACTAATTTGAATAATAGCACAAGGCTTTACGCCCGGCATGGTGTAACAATATCCCGCAACGGTATCCACCCCATTGCTGGATTTAAAACTGATGTTTTCGATGTGTAAGTCCGACATTTTGCAGTTCATCCTCCTCCATTACAATGGAATACAAATCCTGCAAGCTTTGAATGGTGTACATTGGTTTGTTCTGGGTAGGTTCGGGCTGGTCGTTAAAATTACACCAACAAGTTGCAAGCCCTGCATTTTGGCCACCTTTGATATCAGCACTCAAACTATCGCCTACTACCAACACTTTTTCACGCTGTTCAATGCCTAATGTTTTTAATACATGCTCAAAAAAGCGGCGGTTCGGCTTTTCTACGCCGATTTGTTCCGAAATAAATACATCATCCATATACGGTTCCAAACCAGAGGCTTTCAGGCGGCTTTGCTGCACCTTGGCAACACCATTGCTTACAATTGCCAGTGTTGCAACTTCGGAAAGTTCCCGAACCGCTTCCAGTGCGTTGGGAACGGCATCCGGATACATTGCCAATTGATTCAGGTACCAACGTCCCATTTCAGCTGCGTTGCCCTGCATGCCCAGCTTTTTCAGCAGCCGAGCAAAACGTTCTACCAATAGTTTGTCCCGTTTTATCTGTCCTTTTTCCAGTGCTGCCCACAATTCTTTGTTAATGGTTACATAAAGCTGCTCGGTTTCGTGGTCAGTGGGCAAACCAAACTGACAAAATGTATCCAACAGTGCTTTGTGTTCCGCTGCCTCAAAATCCAACAGAGTGCCGTCCATATCAAATAAAATACAATGATAATACGCCATGGGTATAAACTCCCTTTATCCAATCATAAATTTGCTTTGAATGAAATCGAAAATAATAAACTAACCCTTTTATTATCGCCCATTCGAAAGGGTTCGTCAAGATTTCTTGCATGTGAAAAAAGCACAGAACCTGTAGGTTCTGTGCTTTTGTATCGTTATACTTCCACAATGGGGTACTCTTCTTCTTCGTTATTGTCCTGATTTTCGTCCCCATCATCGTCCGTATTGCAATCGCAATCACAATGAGAGCAACTTTTACCGGTACAAATATTGATTGGTTCCCCGCTGGTGTCACTTACACAGCCCGAGAAAATATCAACTTCTCTTGTTTCAACCGGCAAACCCCAGTCAAAATCATAGTACTCCACGCTGCCGTCGGTCACATCGCCTTCATCAACGCGGGCTACCGTTTTAAAAATTTCTTCTGACATCTACAAAGCACCTCCTTTTTTCTACTGTATGCAGAAATGAGGTGCTTTGTTCCAACTTATTTAATAATCAAATTCGCCTTTTACCGTACGCTGGAACAATAACGGAAGTGCTTCACTTGCGCTTTTGCCTTGATACAACATACTGTATACGGTTTTGCAGATAGGCAAATCCACATGATAGGCTTCTCCCAACATAATCAGAGCCTTAACGGTGGAGGCACCTTCCGCCAGCTTTTCAAACGGTTCGCCTTTTACAAAGCTTTCGCCAAATCGACGGTTATGGCTGTGTTCCGAAAACAGCGTTGCCTCATAATCACCCAAATGACACAAACCATAGGCAGAAAGCTCATTGCCGCCCATTGCACGAATCAAGCGGGAAATTTCACGGGCGCCGCGTGCCATAAGAGCACCTTTCAAACTGGAATAACCAATTCCGTCCAACATGCCTGCGGCAATACCAATGACATTTTTTGCGGCGGCCCCTACTTCGGTACCCAACAAATCGCGTCCCTTGTACAAGCGAATCAAATCGCTGCTCAACTGCTCCACAATAAAGTCAGTAGTTTCCGGCGACTCGGCATCTACAACCATACAGTTGGGAATCCCCGCCGAAAAATCCTGCACATGTCCCGGACCTACCCAAACCGCCACTTGGATGGACTGGGTAACCTCTTCGCGGAACACTTGGGTTAAACGCTTTCCGCTTTCCACCTCGATGCCTTTCATGCATAGAATAAAGATTTTACCAGACACATCATATTGTTGGATTTGTGCCGCCAAATTGCGAAGCTGTTGCGCACTAATGGAAATAACAATCACTTGAGAAAATGCCAACGCTTGTTCCAAATCTTCGGTAAGCATTAGTTTTTCCGGTAAGGTAAGATAGCTGTTTTTACGTTCTGCCATAAGTTGCGCCATGGCTTTTGAACCGGGGCGTCCCCATAACAAAACATCGTTGCGTGCACTGTGATAGCTTGCCAAAAAAGTGCCCCAGCGGCCACAGCCTAATACACTCAATTTCATATCCGCAACATCCTTTCTGATTTTTATTTCATAACAAAAACCGCCCTGCATAGCAGAGCGGTTTCATCTGCCTATACGAAAATTCCACCCAGCAGGTTTATCCGTTTATTCGGTTACTTCCGAAGAGTCTACATGCACGGGAGATTCCGGAATTGCTGCTTCCGGCGTAGGATCCGGTGTGGGTGCAGCTGTAGGCTCCGGCACCGAGGTAGGGATAGGTGCAGGGGTAGGTACAGGCGTGGGAGCCTGTGTGGGTGCCGGGGTAGGTGTAGGAGCCTGCGTGGGTGTAGGTGTGGGCTTTGCTGTTACCGTTAACGTAAAGTTTGCGGTAGACAACCGTCCATTCACATTAATGGTTGCCGCAATGGTATAAGTGCCGGCAGACCAGCTTTCTTTACCATAGCTAACACCCTGTTTTACATTGGAACCATTCAAAGACCACTGCACATTGGTATCGCTTGCACTTCCACCTACTACAGAGGCATGCAGGTAATATGCTTCACCCTCTTGAATGGTAGCAGAACTGCCCTCCTTAAAGGAAAGGCTCAGCTTGGCACTGAACATTGCCGTAACATTCACGTTTTGCTTAAAGTTTTTATCGGTACGGGTTGCACTGGTGTTTCCATCGCTCCATTTTACAAACTCGTATCCGTCTGCAGGAACTGCTTTTACGGTAATGCTATCCGACTTTGTGAGATCCTCAAATTTAATGCTGGTTTTACCGCTAATATCTCCACTGGTCAGTGTACCGCCCACATTTTTCTCTACATTATACTGTGCAGTAAATGTTTCGTCGGGATTGGGTGTTGCGGTTGCCTCTGCCGAACTGGTAGAAGATGCAGAGGTGGTCTTTTGAATTCGAGTCGGGATATTATCGGTGTTGGGACGACGGTCCTCGGTACCCAAGTAAGCATGGGTACGGGCATAATCCATAATACCGGTCAGTGCATCCTTTTTCAGATGGATATCACCATCTTGATAATAGTGTGCTTTACCGTATCCGCTGTCGTCCATCAACAATTCGTTGATATTCAAGAACTTATAGTCGTTCTCTTGGCACATTTTAGCCAGTGCTGTATTGAAATCATTGATTGTTTCTTGGCTCATGTTGGGGTAGCTGCTGTGATTTTCCGGAATGGGCGGTACTGCAGCCACAATAATATCACAATACGAGTATGCACTTGTAATTGTTTTTAATGCCTTTTGATAATTGGTGGCAAACTCACTGGCAGACATACTGCCATCCGCATTATTGGTACCCATCATAATAATGATGCGGCGGGGCTTCATTTTTGCCAATGCTTCCGGAATGGAATATGCAGTACTGTCACCTTTAAAATAAATAGACTTATCGGTTGTTAGCTGGGTAATGCCTAAACCTTCCACCGCAACAACCTGATCCAGACTCAACAATCCGTAACGATTGTATCGCTCGGTGTTGGAATCACCCACAAAAATTGTTTCGTTGATATAGTCTTTGCCTGCGTCATCGGTTTCTTGCAAAACAGCATCGCCATACTGGCTTGCATCAAATGTATTTTGTACCGTGGTGCTTGTGCTGGAAGAATTGGATGTCCCGTCTTCCTTACCGCCCTTTGCTGCCGAAACAATCATAGATACTGCGACAATCGTAATCAGTAATACCAATGCACAAACAGCCAGCACAATTCCTGCCTGTTTTTGCTTTTTGGTTAAGCCCGGACGTGAACTGTTTTCTCTGTTCTTTGCCATTCAACTGCCTCCTTATGTTACAGGTCGTTTTATCAATCCTTTAAAATATGCTCTACCAGTTGCTGGCAATTTTCCGCCAACAAAATCGGCTCAAACGGTGCAAGTTCTTCTTTTGAGCCATAGCCATATAGAACACCTGCTGCCGGAACATTGCAGTTTGCTGCGCCACGCATGTCATCGTGGCGATCTCCCACCATTAGCACACGGGCATTTTTCAACTCCGGCCGTGCAAGAACATGCTGCATTACCGCTGTTTTGGTATCGATGCTGCTATCTTCGCTTGCACCGCCAATAAAGGTGAAATATTCCGCCAATCCTTTTTCTTCCAAAATCGGGGTAACCACTGTAGTGGGTTTGGAAGTTGCAGTATACAAAAGAATACCCGCATCTTTTAACTGACGCAACATATCTACCACACCTTCAAACACCTCGCAGCGATGGCAACCATCCACTGCATAGCGATCGCGATAGACTTTAACCATGTGTTCCACGGTTGCTTCATCGTCAAAATGTTCACCAAAACTGCGGCGAAGCGGTGGACCTAAATAACGTGTCAGGTCAATTCCGGAAGGGTCAATGCCCATTTCACGAAATGTATATTCCATTGTTGCCAAAATTCCAGGACTTGAATGAATTAAAGTGCCGTCAACATCAAACAGTATAGCATCATACCGTGCCATTACTTACACCAACCTTAAAACACAATTTTGACTATTATACCATCTTTTTTTCTTGCCGACAATCCACGAGCGTATTTTTAGCCAAAATTTCACTGGCCCGTTCTGCAACAATAAAACATCTTACAAACGCAAATCATTGCCGCTGCAAGATGTTTTATTTTCCCCTATTATTTTGCTATACTGCTTTTCACTGAAAAATAAGACCTTGTTTCACGAAAAACCTGGGGCGAAAGCCATAAAACTGCCAATAAGTTGGGCGGCACCATTAGTCCATTGAATGTATCGCTGATACTCCATACCAAATCTAATCGGGTTATACAGCCCAACATAATACATAATACATAAACTACCTTGTATACCGGAATTGCATTCGCCCCAAACACATATTCCACCGCACGCTCCCCATAGTAGCTCCACCCTAACAATGTAGAAAACGCAAACAACATAAGCGAAATTGCAATTAAAACACCGCCCATCTCTCCGAATACCGTACGAAATGCGTTTGCCGTTAGTGCTGCACCGTTGGGCAGTTGAGCGAATTGACTGGTATATAAGGCTTTTGCATAAACCGACACATCATATACTCCAGAACATAGGATTGCAAAGGCTGTTAATGTACACATAAACAGTGTGTCAACCACAACTTCAAACACGCCCCACATCCCCTGCTCTATGGGATTGGTTGCAGATGCCGAATTAGCCATTACAGAAGAGCCTAACCCTGCTTCGTTTGAGCTTACTCCTCTGGATACACCCACGCGCAATGCCTGTTGTACGCCATATCCTGCCATACCACCCAGACTAGCTTTAGCCGAAAATGCATTTTGCCAAATCAGTTCTAGCACCTGTGGAATCTTATGCCAATTTACTGCCACCACCAGCAGTGCCGCTGCTGTATAGGCCAACGCCATAAAAGGAACTATTTTTTCGGTAATGCGCCCCACACGCTGGATTCCCCCCACAATGGCAAATCCAACCGCAGCCGCTACTATGATACCTGTTAATAGCGGCGGAATTCCAAATGCGTCCTGCATTCCGGTGGCAATGGAATTTGCCTGTGCCATATCCCCCATGCCAAGGGAACCCAGAATGCAAAAAAAGGAAAACAAGACCGCCAACCAATGACAACCAAGACCCTGCTCTATATAAAACATCGCCCCACCAATGGGCTCACCTTTTGCACTTTTCCCCTTGTAAAGTCCTGCCAAAACATTCTCTGCATAGCCGGTCATTGTGCCAAAAAATGCAGAAATCCACATCCAAAACACCGCTCCAGGCCCACCGGATGCAATGGCAGTTGCTACGCCTGCAATATTCCCGGTTCCCAAGGTTGCAGCCAACGCAGTACAAGCCGATTGGAACCCGGAAATCCCCTCCTTATTTTTAGTGGAATTTTTCTTGCTAAATGCATCGCCAATGGTTTTTTGATACCAAAGTTTTATATTGCGAACTTGAAAAAAACCGGTTCCGATACTAAATAATACACCCGAAACCGCAAGCAACACAATTGTAGAAGGCCCCCAAGCAAATCGATTTAAAAAGCGGTTTGCCCACACGATAATTTCCATAATCTGTTCCATATCCTGCTCCTTTTGTGATTTAGAACAGATATATTCACTATGTAAAATTTTTAGAATTGGCAAAATTTCATTTTAAAATGTTATTTTCAAATTTCTTATTGACAACTGCTTGATTGCTTGTTATACTATGTAAGCAAACAAAACTGAATTAAACATTTGGGGGTATAGCTCAGCTGGGAGAGCGCTTGAATGGCATTCAAGAGGTCAGCGGTTCGATCCCGCTTATCTCCACCATGATGAAGCTTTGAAAATCGTGTATTTTCAAGGCTTATTCGTGTTTTGTCCGTAAGTTTTGTATTGTGCGGAACTTTTCGTACCAGAATTAGTACCAGAATTGTGCTATCACATAATAGACTGGCTGGTATCGGCGGTTCATTTTCGTAATTACACTGCTTTTTCATCCCCTTTTTGCTCAATGCAATGTGTTGCTGAAAAAGCTGTGCTGAACCGATTCACCGCATCCTGCCGAATCGATTCCTGCACATGTAGATAATGGCGGGTCATATCCACATCTGCGTGCCCCACAATACTCTGAATGGTCGCCAAGTCCACACCCAACGCCTGCATCTGACTTACATATGTATGTCGACAACTATGCGGCGTTAAAACACGCACCTCTGGAATTGCTTCCAATGCTTGCCGAAACTTATCGCGAAAATAAGAGGGATTGCAAGGACTATCCTTTTTTCGTACTTCCCAAATATATTTCTTATTGGTGCAACGCAGTGCAACCGCACAATAACGTACACTTTCCGGCACCGGAATATCCCGATAGCTATCAATTGATTTGGGTGTGCCCACAATGGGTGTTCCTTTTTGCATATTGATTGCTTGTTCAATGTGAATCACCGAACCGTCTGGCTCTATATGGCGTGGTTCCAACGCCAATATTTCTTGGGTTCGCATGCCTGTGCCCAACATTAAACGGATGCTCAAGCCAATCCTATTTTCCGGAAGACGTTCCATTAAGATAGAAACCTCTTCGGATGTAAAGGCATCTTTGCGGTTAATTCCTTCATGGTAGCGCATTTTTTCTGCAAACCGTACGGGATTCTTTCGAATAAAATCATTTGCTTCTGCTTTGTTCATAATCTGATACAAAAGCCCTCTGCATTGTGTTATACCTGAAATAGAACGACCATCTCGACGCAATTTCTTAAGCACCATTTCCACATCAAAAGGCTTAATATCCCGTATTTTTCGGTGCGGAAATGCCGCTTTCAGAATCCGTAATGTATAGCGATATCCCTCTTGCGTCGTGGGTGAAATATTATCTTTGTGGTTTTCAAACCAGATATCCGCCCATTCATCAAAATAGTAATCCACATCCACCTGGATGCCTTCTGCTTTTGCATCCACATACGCTTTCGCCTTTGCTTTTACATCTTTTTGAGTCTTTGCGTAAAATGTTTTGTATTTGCGGCGTCCATCGCTTTGGAAACCGTCCATCATGGTAAGTTCCCATAACCCATTGGAACGCTGTCGGAGAGTTCCTTCTCCATTTGCCCGTTTCTTTGCCATATTTACTCCTTTCTCTGAAACAGGACGTTTTGCATCTTTATTATAATGCCGAACCTCCTAAACTTACAACGATACAAAAAGGAACCGCCGGGAATCTTGCAACCAGCGGTTCCTTCTTTTTTTATTGCTCAATTTGCTCATTCATCCAAGCAATTAATTTATCCCGATACACCACCATACGTTTTCCAATATGAATTGTTGGAAATCCTTTTGCTCGCATTAACGTATATGCTCCAGCACGCGAAATCCCTAACACCGCCGCCAATTCTTCTGCGGACAGGGTAACCGGTAACTGCTCCAAAGAAGTATATGTTTTTCTATTCATGTATCTCCCTTCTTTCTTCATTTACGGTTTGATTTCTCTTCTTTCAGGCCCAAACTACACTGCACAGCCGCCTCAATTCCAGCGATTTGCTTTTGGTTCAACCGTCCCAGATAACTTTTCACCCGACTTTTATCAATGTTTCGGATTTGCTCCAACTCCACAATGGAAGGTGCAGTCAATCCCTGTGCTTTTTCAATATAATAGTGCGTAGGCAAATCAACCTTTTTGAGACGTGTTGTTAATGGTGCTACAATCAATGTGGGGCAATGATAATTTCCATTGTCATTTTGGATTACCACCACTGGTCTGGTTCCCCCTTGTTCCGAGCCTCGAAATGGATTTAGGTTTACAATATAAAGATCACCTCGGCGAAAAATCCACCCTTTTCGCATCTTGTATCCTGCCCTCCTTTGCCTTTTATTTTTCTTCAAAAGGGTACATGTTTCGGTATATTGGCATGCCTTGCTATGTAAAAGGCAGGTTGATTGAAATTTCTTTCGGAAACCTGCCTTCTATTGATATGATCTACTCCATATTTGTCCTCGACACCCCTTGAGAACAGAATAACTTTCTGTATGGGAATACATCAAGCGGTCAGTGCTCTGACTCCATAGGTTTTCTTCCTCCCCGTGGTTCCCACCGAGCTGTCCCCATGGCGTGTGCTGTGGCTGGACAGAAGTCTCATTATCTCTGTTGCTTTTCAGTCATTGGGCGCTACCCAAATTCCCGATTATCTTGTTTTTCGCTCGCCTAAAAAAGCAGGGTCATGGCGCAAGGTATTTTGCAACAGCCTTGTACTTGATGAATGTATATTCAATTTTCAAGGTTCATTCTAGTTAAATCTCTTTTAACTACAATTAGATAATACCCCCCTTTGCTTGAATCTTTTGAGAGACCAATGGTGATACTTCATTTCACTCTTAGTGATACCGTTTTATAGTTGTCTGGTGATTTCCTCTAATTGCTCAATTACTGCATAAAGTTTTTGTCTTGCTTGCTCATACTGTTGCCCTTCTCCAAGAAGAATATAGTCCAGTGACACATCAAACAACTCTGCAATCTCAATCCGTAAATTGATCGAAACACCTTTGTTTCCGGTCTCAATTTTTGACATCATGCTCAAACTAATATTCAACAAATACTGCCATCGTGATATTGAATGTGTTTGTAATCAGCATGACTGCAACAAACGTCTTGAAAATCCATTTAATGAAAATCCAAGTTTCAAAATTAGCCAGATTATTGTGGTCAATAATCATCTGTATTAGCTCGTAACAAGCAATGAATGTGAGAATCAGCCCCGCAATGGGAATAAGCACAGCTTCAGAGATATTGTGAATCATAATAAAAATCTCCGGAGAGAAACTCTCCGGAGTTCTGCCGACCGAGGCCGTTATCTCGCCTACTTGATTGTTGACTGAATCAAACATTCCTGACAAATTCTCCATAATAGCACTGATAAGCATTTCTTTCAGCCAATCAGTGATTTGTTGGAGTATGCTGTCCAAAGGCAATTACCTCCTTTTCGATTCAACTGAACAATCCAGAAAGCAACGGAACCAGTGTAATGCCAATCAAAGCAACACCTCCTCCTGCCATGAGCTGCTTCATTCCCTGGCTCTTGGCACCAGGGTTGTCGTTTCCGTAACCTTCCAGAAGATTGATGACGCCCCAGATTCCAAGACCAGCACCAAGTGCTACTACGAGGGTCTGCAAAACGGTTACTGCACTGCTGAAAAATGCCATAAATCATTTCCTCCTTAAAATTGTGTCGGATTATCGTTCAACCGCCGTTTGCGGTTTTTCATGATTGATTTGAGTGAGTCGATGAGCAATCCTGCGTATATCAGGGTTACGCTCGGAACAAATTTCTGCTTTTTCCTCTGGAGTGCCACTCATCAACACATCCAGCAGGTACTCCACATATTCCTTTCTTTGCACTGCTTCCATAAATCTTGGGTGGATTTGATCCTCAGGATTTTTCGGATTGTACTCCGTCAGCCATCTATTCAGCACCCGAAAATACTTAGCTAGCACTCGAAAGGTGTATAGCTCTCGCTGCTTGGCAATCTGCGCCTTTGTGGCCGTTTTGCGAGGAGGTGAGCGTGGTGCTTTGCTATCATATTGCAGTCCAAAGTCCGCTACGATTTTTTCCCCAGCCTGTCTGGTGCTGATACCGAACAACCGAGCCACAAAGTCGATGGCATCTCCTGTTGCACCGCAGCCAAAACAGTAATAGTAGTCTTTATTCAGCTTCATGCTGGGGGTTTTATCTGCATGAAACGGACATACTACCATCCCATCTCGTTTTACTTCCAGGCCATACTGTTCCGCAACTTCTTTCATAGAAACCGATTGCTTCACCACTTCAAATACGCTATCAGCTTTCATCGCCCCCTTCCCCTGCCTCAATCACAAGGAACTCATCATCTGCCTTGAGTTTCAATCTGCAACTGAGGAATTCTTCAATGTGAAATTCATTTTTCTTACTGAAATCTGAAGTCAATTTGTAGTTGGGATGCTGCGTCAGATCATACTTGTTGGAGAGGAACGGACGGACACCTCGCAGCTGCAAGATGCACTTGCTGCCATCCAACACCGCAAGCTCATCCACCGTTGCAAGGTCTTTTCCAGTCTTTTGATAATTCGTGCCATAAGACGGACTGTTGCCACGAGTGTCGGATGTGTTAAATAGATCAATCGTTTCTTTACCCAGAGCTTGATTCAACTCCTTGAGTGTGGTAGGTTCAGAGCCGCCCAGAAAAATACGAGAATCCATGTTGCCGATGATGGTATCCGCATTGTCCTTATAAATAGCTTTTAGCTGGGACTGCGCCTGCAATACTAGGCAGGCCGAAATCTCACGGCTTCTGATAGTAGCCACCAGCTTTTCCAGATTGGGAATCTGACCAATATTCGCAGCTTCGTCAATCAGGCACCGCACGTGAACAGGAAGCCGACCGCCGTACACATCATCTGCTTTCTCACACAGCAGGTTAAAAAGCTGGGTGTAGATCATTGAGATGAGGAATTTAAAGGTACTGTCCGTATCTGACATAATAAGGAACAATGCAGTCTTTTTATCTCCCAGCGTGTCCAGCTGCAATTCGTCATAGGCAGTTACATCTCGCACTTCCTGAATATCGAACGGAGCCAGACGAGCACCGCAGGAAATTAAAATCGACTTCGCTGTTTTGCCAGCAGC
>CALWNI010000028.1 GCA_944382775.1 uncultured Allofournierella sp. | reverse complement strand
TTTTATAACCACGAGCGAATCCAAACGAAAGCAGGAGTGGCTCCGCTAACGCTCCGCCACTCCTGCTGAATCCTAATCTCCTACACTTGGGGCTTTTTTGTACTGTCCGCACAATTTGGACCGGTTCATATTAAGGTGGGCTTTTAGAATTAAAGTTACTCGATGATGCTCTTGCCGGTCATCTCTTCGGGCTGTGCCAGACCCATCAGCTTCAGCATGGTGGGAGCAATGTCAGCCAGAACGCCGCCCTCACGCAGGGTTACATCGCCAGCGCCGGCAACCAGGAAGGGAACCGGGTTGGTGGTGTGTGCGGTAAAGGGAGAGCCGTCGGTTTCACGCATCTGGTCAGCGTTGCCGTGGTCGGCAGTCAGCAGAACCTCGCCGCCTGCGTTCAGAACAGCGGTTACAACCTTGCCAACACAGGTGTCAACTGCTTCAACAGCCTTTACAGCAGCATCAAAAATGCCGGTGTGGCCAACCATGTCGCAGTTTGCAAAGTTCAGAATGATTACATCGTACTTGCCGCTTTCAATGCGCTTTACGCACTCGTCGGCAACTTCAAATGCACTCATTTCGGGCTGCAAGTCATAGGTAGCAACCTTGGGGCTTGCAATCAGAGCGCGGTCTTCGCCCTCAAAGGGAGCTTCTACGCCACCGTTAAAGAAGAAGGTAACGTGTGCATACTTTTCGGTTTCAGCAATGCGCAGCTGAGTTTTGCCGCACTTTGCCAGATACTCACCCATTACGTTGGTCAGGCTCTGGGGCTTGAATGCAACTTCTACGTTGGGCATGGTTGCATCGTATTGGGTCAAGCAGATGTAGTTCAGAGCAAAACGGCCCTTTTTGCGAACAAAGCCGTCAAAGGAATCGTCTACCAGAGTGCGGGTGATTTCACGGGCACGGTCGGGACGGAAGTTGAAGAAGATTACGGTATCGCCTTCCGAGATGCGGCCGCCCTCGCAGGTAACAGCAGGAACCACGAATTCGTCGGTTACGTTCTGAGCATAGCTGTTGGTCATGATTTCAACGGGAGTGCCCTTATCGCCCTCGCCGTCTACAAAAGCAGCATAAGCCTTTTCTACACGATCCCAACGGTTGTCGCGGTCCATGGCGTAGTAACGGCCGGCAATGGAAGCAATCTTACCAACACCCAGGGTGTCCAGTTTGTTTTGCAGCTCTTCGATAAAGCTTTTGCCGGAACCGGGAGCAACGTCACGGCCGTCGGTGATAGCATGAACATAGATTTCCTTTGCGCCCATGTCCTTTGCCATATCCAGCAGACCAAACAGGTGGTCAATGTGGCTGTGAACACCGCCGGAAGACAGCAGGCCCACCATGTGGATTGCCTTGCCGTTTTCAATGGCAGCCTTAAAGCCGTTTACAATGGCTTCGTTGTTGCGAATCGAACCGTCTTGAATTGCCTTGGTGATGCGGGTCAGCTCCTGGTATACAATGCGGCCTGCACCGATGTTGGTGTGGCCAACCTCGCTGTTGCCCATCTGACCATCGGGCAGACCAACGTCCATGCCGGAAGCACCAATGGTGGTGTGAGGATAGGTGGCAAACAGATTGTCAATGTTGGGGGTGTTGGCAGCTACAATGGCGTTGCTCTCAACCTTGTTGGGAACCCAGCCAAAACCGTCCAGGATGCAAAGCATCAAAGGTTTTTTCGACATAAAGAATACTCCTTATTAACAAAATACAAAACACCGCCCACCCATAGGGCAGGGCGGTGCGAAAGGATTGCAATACAAATAAATTACTTGCTGGCAGCGGCAACAATGGTGCCAAAATCGGCAGCTTTCAGAGAAGCACCGCCAATCAGGCCGCCGTCCACATCGGGCTTGCTCAACAGCTCTTCTGCGTTTGCGGCATTCATGCTGCCGCCGTACTGAATGGTGGTGGCTTTGGCAATGGCTTCGCCGTACAGCTCGCCCAATACCTTGCGAATGGCAGCACAAACTTCCTGTGCCTGCTCGCTGGTGGCAGTTTTGCCGGTTCCAATGGCCCAAACAGGCTCGTAAGCAATGATAACATTGCTCATCTGCTCAGCGGTTACACCGTTCAGTGCAATTTTGGTTTGCATGCGTACCAGTTCTTCGGTAACGCCCTGCTCACGCTGGGTCAGGTTTTCACCTACGCAAACCAGAACCTTTAAGCCGGCATTCAGGGCAGCCAGAGTGCGCTTGTTAACGGTTTCATCGGTTTCGGCAAAGTATTGACGACGCTCGGAATGGCCGGTAATAACGTACTCTACGCCCAAATCAACCAGCATATCGGCACTGATTTCGCCGGTGAATGCGCCGCTTTTTTCAAAGTGTACGTTTTCTGCACCAACGTGAATGTTTGTGCCTTTTGTTTTTTCAATAGCAGTAACCAGAGTAGTGTAGGGGGTACAAATTACAACTTCGCAGTCTGCGTCCTTTACAGCGGGAATCAGAGCGTCAATCAGCTCTACCGCTTCGGTGGCAGTTTTGTTCATTTTCCAGTTGCCGGCGATAATGGTTTTGCGATTTGCTTTATCCATAGTGTTTTCCCTCACTTATATGTTATTTGTATTGGTTTAACCGGAAAATGCCCCAGCCGCCGCAAATGGGCGACTGAGGCAGAAAAAACTTAAGCGTTCTGAATGCAAGCGATGCCGGGCAGGTCTTTGCCTTCCAGGTACTCCAGGCTAGCGCCGCCGCCGGTGGAGATGTGGGTCATCTTATCAGCAAAGCCCAGCTGAATTACAGCAGCTGCACTGTCGCCGCCGCCGATAACGGTGGTAGCGTCAGCCTCAGCCATAGCCTTAGCAACAGCCAGAGTACCAGCAGCCAGAACGGGGTTCTCGAATACGCCCATGGGTCCGTTCCAAACGATGGTCTTGCTTGCCTTAACAGCCTCAGCAAACAGCTTTTCGGTTTCGGTGCCGATGTCCAGACCCATCATGTCAGCAGGCATTGCGTCAGCTGCAACAACCTTTACTTCGATGGGAGCATCGATGGGGTTGGGGAAGGAAGCAGCAACAGCACAGTCAACAGGCAGCAGCAGCTTTACGCCCTTTTCCTCAGCCTTAGCCATCATCTCACGGCAGTAGTCCAGCTTCTCGTTGTCTACCAGGCTGGTGCCAACTTCGTAGCCCTTAGCAGCCAGGAAGGTGAAAGCCATGCCGCCGCCGATGATCAGGGTGTCTACCTTTTCCAGCAGGTTGCTGATAACGTTCAGCTTGTCGGCAACCTTAGCGCCGCCCAGAATAGCGGTGAAGGGACGAACGGGATCGTTTACAGCGTTGCCCAGGTAGCGGATTTCCTTTTCCATCAGGTAGCCAACAGCGGTGTCCTTGATGTAATCGGTTACGCCTGCGGTGGAGCAGTGTGCACGGTGTGCAGAACCGAATGCGTCGTTTACATAGCAATCAGCGATGCTTGCCAGATCCTGGCTGAACTCAGGCAGGTTCTTGGTTTCTTCTTTGCGGAAACGGGTGTTCTGCAGCAGAACTACATCGCCCTCGTTCATAGCTGCAACAGCAGCCTTTGCGTTTTCGCCAACAACGGTGTCGTCGTTTGCAAATACAACATTCTTGCCCAGCAGCTCGCCCAGACGGACAGCAACAGGAGCCAGGCTGAACTTCTCTTCGGGGCCGTTCTTGGGCTTGCCCAGATGGCTGCACAGGATAACCTTGCCGCCGTTTTCAATCAGCTTTTTGATGGTAGGCAGGGCAGCAACGATACGATTGTCGTTGGTGATAACGCCGTCCTTCATAGGAACGTTGAAATCGCAGCGCACCAGAACGCGTTTGCCCTTAACATTCAATTCATCTACAGTTTTTTTGCCTAAACCCATTTTACTTACTCCTCTCGATGTTTGAAAGTATCCCAAATGGATCGGCGGGCTGCAAACAAGGAAAAAACCTTGCCCAACAGCTGCCGCTTTGTCATACTGCCATTATTATAAACAATCGCAGGATATTTCGCAAGCGTTTTCTTGTTATTCATTTAACATATTATATTTCGGAGACAATTTTTTGCAAAAATCGGAACATTACAACAAAAAAGAGAGGCGAATTACTTCGCCTCTCTTTTTAAAAAATTAGCTTTTGGGGGTATCGGCGGTCATTTCCTTAATGGAAGTAACAAGTCCCGCCAGATTTTGCATGTCGCTGGGAATAATCAGTTTGGTGGCGCGGCCGTCGGCAACCTTAGCCAGTGCCTCCAAGCTCTTCAAAGCCAGAACCTTGTCGTTGGGGGCGGCATCGTTCAGCAAACGCAGCGAGTCAGCCAGGGCCTTTTGTACTTCCAGAATTGCCTGTGCTTCACCTTGTGCCTCACGGATTCGCTGTTCACGCACCGCATCCGCACGCAGAATGGCACTTTCCTTTTCGCCTTCAGCTTTGGTAATGGCGGCGGTTTTTTCACCTTCGGCAATCAAGATGGATTCACGTTTCAGACGCTCGGCCTTCATTTGTTTTTCCATGGCGTCTTGAATTTCAGCCGGGGGAATGATGTTCTTAACCTCAACACGGTTTACCTTAATGCCCCACTTGTCGGTGGCTTCGTCCAAAATGGCGGTAATTTTTGTGTTGATGACATCACGGCTGGTCAAGGTGTGGTCCAGTTCCATATCACCAATGATGTTACGCAGGGTGGTTGCGGTCAGGTTTTCAATGGCAGACATGGGGCGTTCTACACCGTAGGTCAGCATTTTGGCATCGGTTACCTGAAAGAATACAACGGTATCAATCTGCATGGTTACGTTATCACGGGTAATAACGGGTTGGGGCTTAAAGTCTACAACCTGCTCTTTCATGCTTACCTTATTTACAATACGCATTAAAAACGGCACTTTAAAGTGGATGCCGGCAGACCAGGTATCGTTATAAACGCCAAGGCGTTCCACAACATAGGCGTTGGCTTGGGGTACAATGCAGATGCAGCTGATGAGCAACAGCAGTGCAATCACCAAAATGGGGATTAAAACAATCAATACAGTGGGCATAATAAATTCCTCCTTTTCAAGTTCGATACAGAAGATGCAAGGGATTAAACGGCTGCGGTATCCTTTGCGGCGGCAACGGTAAGGGTGGTGCCGTGGATGGCGGTTACCACACAGTTGCTGCCGGCAACAATCACATCGTCGGAAGTGGCGTTCCAGTCCACGCCGTCCAAGCGGACACGACCGGTACGGCCGGGCTGGATGGTTTCCAAAGCTTGTGCGGTGCGGCCCAGGTTACGGTCCAGTTCCACACGAGCCACCGGCTTTGCCTTGCGGGCACGGTCCATCATGGGTTTGGTTGCAACCAGAGCAACAAAGCTTACCACAAGAAAAATGACGATCTGATAAATAAAATTGTTGGTAACAAGGCTTGCAATCAGTGCAGCCAATGCGCCTACGGCAAACCAAACGGTAACCAGGTTAATGGTGGCCACTTCCACCACAACAAATACCGCAAGCAATATCGCCCAAATCACAATGGACGTAAGGGGAGATAACAAAACTTCCATACAATCGCTCCTCTCCGATAAAGTGGAAACGGGTATTTCCGCTTTAATTACGATTTAGAATATGCTTCAAATTGAACAATTTGTGCAAACAACAGCAAAAGAAATGGGTTTGCTGTTGTATATATTTTATCAAACTAAACAGGAAAACACAAAGGCAAAAAAGGGGCAAAAACGCCGAATTTTGGGGGCTTTTTCCGTTTTTTTGCCAGTCATGCAGTAAAATCGAGCCAAAGAAGGGGCGGGCTAAGTGTAGCTTGCAAAAAAAGAAATCCACCCAAGTTTAGCGAAAAAACTCGGGTGGATTGGTAACAAGAAAATTATCGTTAAGCCTCTTTTGCTTGTTGCGGGGTGAGCAGTAACGAAGCGTTAAGAGGAATACAGCTTTCTACGGGATTGTCCTCCACAAGAACGGTAAAGCCGTAGGGGTTCACTTCGGTGTGCTTACCAAAGGCGGTAACTCCAATTAGGTGGGAAGAGCGGTTGCAGATAATTTCGGCGGTTTGGGTTTTGCCCACACGGCGATAATGCAGCACATCACACTTTGCGGATACAATTTCAAAAGAGCCTTCGGCAAAGGCATCGCACTCACGGCGTAGCTGTGCCAAACGGCGCAGAACAGGCCGAATCCGATGCTCGCTGGAGTTCCAGGAGAAATACGCCCGATTAAAGGGGTCGCGGTAGCCCTGCATGGCAACTTCGTCTCCATAGTAAATGCTGGGAATACCCGGTAGGGTAAAAATTATGGCGTAGGCCATGCACAGCATCCTTACCCCATAATTGTAGTGATGATGACCCAAAAGCCGCCCGCTTTGCCAGTAGCGGTCTTTTCCATCAGCGGGTTCGTTGGCGATGGCGGTTATGGCACGCTCGGTGTCGTGTGTACTCATAAAGTTCATCAAGGTGTGCAGTGCCGGGGCAGGGTAATGCTCACAGATGTTCATAATCTGTTCCGCTACGGCAAGGGTGCTATCGCCCTTGATAAAGGAAAGTACCGCATTGCGGAACGGGTAGTTCATAACGGCATCCAACCCCTTGCCAAGCAGATAGGTGCGGCGCACGCCGTAGGCTTGCTTGGTGGTGGCGTCTTCCCATACTTCGCCCAACAGGTATTTGTCTGGGCCGTGGGCTTTAATGGCGGTGCGAATGGCTTCGATGAAATCATCGGGCAGCTCGTCTGCCACATCCAGACGAAAACCCGAGGCACCAAGGCTAAGCCATGTGTCAATAACGCCGCCTTTGCCGCAGATAAATTCCCGATAATCGGGGTTTTCTTCGTTTACTTCGGGCAGTGTTTCAAATCCCCACCAGCTGCGGTAGCCACACTTGTAGTTGCTGCTGAAATCATACCAGTTTCGGTAAGGGCTTTGTGGGTCATGGTAAGCACCGCCAATGCCATAACGGCCTTCTTTGTTAAAATAGACGCTGTCAGAACCGGTGTGGCTAAATACACCGTCCAGAATAATGTCAATGCCATGCTGTTTGGCGGCTTTGCAAAGCTGCGAAAATTCCTCGTTTGTGCCAAGCAATGGGTCGGCTTTGAGATAATCGGCTGTATTATAGCGGTGGTTGGAATGTGCTTCAAAAATAGGGTTGAGATAAATGCAGGTAACACCCAAATCGGCAAGATAGGGCAGTTTTTCTTGAATGCCTGCAAAATCACCGCCATAATAGTCCATGTTCAAATACCCGCCCTGTTCGTTGGGCCAAAAGTAAGGCTCGCCCTCTTTGTCTGGCCGATAGATGCGGTCGGCAAAGGGCATGGGTTTATTCTTTTTCCCCTCGTAAAAACGGTCGGGGAAAATTTGATACAAAACACCGCCTTTTAAATGGTCGGGTGTGGAGAAATCCGCTTCGTACACGGTCAATTGCCACTGGGGGCCGTCTGTCCAGCCAAGCGAAGCTTGCCCCAATGGGCCACGAAACAGTTTGCGGAAATCGGAATACAAATCAAAGTAATAGAAGTAAAGGCCGACCTCGGGCAGGGTAAGGGTGAGGGTAAAGTGATTGATTTGTTCAACGCACTGGGTGAACGTCATGGAATAGGCAACCGGTTCGCCGCCGTCCTTGGTTAAAATCAAATGGGGCTGCACAAACCCATAATCGTAGGGAATGGTAAGGGCAAAGCGCACCGGCTGCCCCGCTTTAATGGCACCAAAGGGGCTTTTATACGCCAAATCAAGGCTGTTGTATAACAAATCCACGTAAAACACTCCTATTGTCAGTCGCAGCCGACACGCAGCCGGGCGACAAGGTGTTAAAAAGGCGGTTCCAAGCATTTTGTATTGCTTGGAACCGCAGCTGCCCAATTAGGAATGTTTATTTAACGGGATGAGCTCCCCAGATGTCGCGGGCATAGTCCATAACAGCACGGTCGGCACTGAAGATGCCGCTGTGTGCAATGTTTGCCAAGCTCATCTGATTCCAACGGGTGCGGTCGGCATATAGTTTTTGTACATCGGCCTGAGCACGGCGGTAGTCCTTAAAGTCTGCCATAACCATATAGGGGTCGCTGGTGCGCAGGTTGTTGACGATTTCGTGGAAGCTTTCGCCGTTCCAGCCACGCTCTAAGAAGTCCAATACCTCCAGGGCAATTTCATCGTTGTGGATGAACATGCTGGGGTGATAGCCCATGGTTTTTAGGGCTTCCACTTCGTTGGTGAGCATACCGAAAATGATTTCGTTTTCGGCGCCGGCGGCATCGGCAATTTCCACGTTGGCACCGTCCAAAGTGCCCAGCGTGATTGCGCCGTTCAGCATGAATTTCATGTTGCCTGTACCGGAAGCTTCGGTGCCGGCAAGGCTAATCTGTTCGCTGACTTCGCTGGCAGGCATCAACCGTTCAGACAGGGAAACATTGTAGTCTTCCAGATAAACCACCTGTAACTTTTTCCGAACGGCAGGGTCAGCATCCACCAGAGCACCCAGCTTGCAGATTAAACGAATCATCTGTTTTGCCATGTAATAACCGGGGGCAGCCTTTGCGCCAAAAATGTAGGTTTTGGGGGTGAACTCTGCATTGGGATTCTGCTTTAAATACAGGTATTGTGCCGCAATGTTCAAAGCGTTCAGGTGCTGACGCTTGTACTCGTGCATGCGCTTTACCTGGCAGTCAAAAATAGAATCCGGGTTGATTACCTGACCGGTGGTTTTTTGCAGGTAGTTTGCAAAAGCTTGCTTGTTGGTTTTCTTTACCTGTTCCAACGCCTGCAATACGTTGGTGTCGTTTTTGTAAGCGGCCAGTTTTTCCAGCTGAGAGGCATCGGTTTTAAAGCCGTCGCCAATGGTTTCGCTCAGCAAGTTGGTCAAAGGCTGATTGCTGGACAGCAGCCAACGACGGTAGGCAATGCCGTTGGTTACGTTTTTAAAGGCATTGGGTTTGTATAAATAATAGTCGTGGAATACGCTATCCTTAATAATTTGGCTGTGTAGCTTGGAAACACCGTTGATGCAGTGGCAGACATAGCAGCAGATGTTTGCCATGCGAACCTGTCCGTCGCCCAAAATGGCCATGTAGTTGATTTTGCCCACATCACCGGGGAATGCCTGCTCAAAGTCGATGCGGCAGCGGCGGTCAAGTTCCTGTACAATGCTGAAGATACGGGGCAAGGTGGAACGGAAAATGTCGATGTTCCATTTTTCCAATGCCTCGCTCATAACGGTATGGTTGGTGTAAGCAAAGGTACGACGGCAGATGTCAAAGGCTTTGTCCCAATCGTAACCGCAGTCATCCAGCAGAATACGCATCAATTCAGGAATTGCCAGCGTGGGATGGGTGTCGTTCAATTGAATGGCTGCCTTTTCGGGCAAGCTGTCCAAGCTGCCGTACTGAGACAGGTGATTTTGACAGATGTCGCCAATGGAAGCCGCCGACAGGAAGTATTGCTGACGCAGGCGCAGAATTTTACCTTCCATGTGGTTGTCGTTGGGGTAAAGGATTTTACTAATTAGCTCGGCAGAAGCATTTTTGCTGATGGCACTGCCGTATTCGCCTGCGTTAAAGCTGTTCATGTCAAAGTCGGGTGCTTTTGCTTGCCACAAACGCAGTTTGGCAACACCTTTGCCCTTGTAGCCCTGCACATACATATCGCTGGGTACGGCAATAACGCTGTTGTAGTTGCGGTGTGTTACATGGTGGTAGCTGCCTTCCCAAGATTCTTCGATTTCGCCGTCGAATTTGATTTCAATGCTCTGGTCGGGGTGGCTCTTTAACCAAACCTGACCACCGGGCAGCCAGTTGTCGGCTTTTTCCTGTTGCCAGCCGTCCACAATTTTTTGTTTGAAAATGCCGTATTCGTACAAAATGGAATAACCGGTGCCGGCAATTTCTGTGGTGGCCATGCCGTCAAGGTAACACGCTGCCAAGCGGCCCAAACCGCCGTTACCCAAACCTGCATCCGGCTCTTCTTCGTAAATGCTTTCCATTTTGATATCGGCATCTGCCAAAACTTCGGCAGCTACTTCGTTTAAACCTAAGTTAAATAGGCTGGTCTTTAGGCTGCGGCCCATTAAAAACTCCATGCACAGGTAATAAACCTGTTTTGAGCCGGTACCGTAAGCTCTGCTTTGAAAGCGTTTGTGCTGGTCGCTCATCATACGGCGAGCAATGGAGGCAAGCGCCCGGTAGATCTGTTGGGTGCTCGCAATGTCTAAGGTAGTGCCGTATTCGCTGTTCAGTTTGTCTTTGAGCAGTCGCTCAAATTCTTTTTTGTTGTACTTGGTCAACTGATGTTCACTCCTGTCAAACTCTTGTAGTCACCATGGGATCAAGGGTAGTGCCAAAGGCAGCAGCCCAAACAGGAAAATACCCTGTTTGTGTTTTAGTTTAGCAAGTTTTTTAGTGGCTTTCAAGAGATATTGCCATGGAAAACAAGCGAAAAATAGAAAGTGTTACACAAAAAGTAAATTTTAAAAAAATGGGGTTTTCTGTGCTTGCTCTTTATACTATAATAAATACAATAGTACTTTATAATACTATGCAATAAAAAACAGATTCCGGCTGGGCAGCAATGGGTTGTCTGGCTGATTTTATGCAAAATAAATGCGAAGATATAGTTTGATTGCGAGGGAATAGAAATGTCTGTAACAAAGGTAAAGTTATCAATTTGCGGTTCCAATTATGTGGTTTCCACTACCGATGCCGAGGAATATGTGAATAAGCTGGCGGAGCGGCTGGATGAGGATATGAGCGAGTTGATGGCACAAAACGCCTCGGCCAGTGTAACTGCCAGTGCAATTATTACCGCATTGAGCTATCTGGATGAGCTGAACAAAAACGCTTCCAGTGCAGAAAATATGCGGGCACAGATGAAAGAATATCTGGAGGATGCCGCCAAGGCAAGAATGGAAGCGGAAGAAGCACGCCGTGAAGTAGAAAAGTTGCAGGTGGAATTGGCCCGCCTGAAGGAGCATCATTAATGGCAAACAAACAGAGCAACATGGAAATTTTGGCACCTGCCGGCACAATGGAGTCGTTGAAAGCGGCGGTGTTCAGCGGGGCTAATGCGGTGTATCTGGGCTTAAAGCAGTTCAGTGCCCGCCGCACTGCAGGCAACTTTGATGCAGAGGAATTAAAACAGGCGGTTTCCTTTTGTCATGCCCGCAATGTAAAGGTGTATGTAGCAGTAAATACAACCGCCCATTCGGGCGAAATTGCTGCGCTGGCGCAGTCCATTCGCACCGTGGCACAGGCAGGGGCCGATGCCCTGATTTTGCAGGACCTGGCAGTGGCTGCTTTGGCACGCCGTATGGCACCGGAACTGCCCATTCACGGCTCCACCCAGATGACGGTTCACACCTTAGCCGGTGCGTTAGAGTTGGCACGTCTGGGCTTTTCCCGTGTGATTTTGGCGCGCGAGCTGACCTTGGAGGAAATCCGCCACATTGCACAGAACTGCCCCATTGAGGTGGAGGTGTTCGTGCATGGTGCGCTTTGCATGAGCGTTTCGGGCCAGTGCTACATGAGTGTATTTCTGGGTGGTCGTAGCGGTAACCGCGGCGGCTGTGCAGGCCCGTGCCGTCTGCCGTTTTCTGCGGATAACTCGGGCGGTTGTCATCTGTCACTGAAAGACCTTTCTGCCGTGGAAAGCTTGCCGCTGCTGCAAGAGGCCGGCGTGGTTAGCGCAAAAATCGAGGGCCGCTTGCGTGGGCCGGAATATGTGGCTGCTGCGGTGGATGCCTGCCGTCATAGCCTTGCAAAAGAGAAATACGATGCGAAAATTTTACAAGATGTATTTTCTCGCTCTGGTTTTACGAATGGTTACATTGAAAGTAAAATCAACGGCAGCATGTTCGGCGTGAGAACCGCAGAGGACAGCGCAGCCAGCAAAGCGGCGATGCCTGCACTGCGTGAGCTGTACCGACGGGAACGCCCCTGTGTTCCGGTGCAGTATACCTTAGTGTGCGAAGAGGAAGGCTGCAAGCTGACCGTTTCGGACGAACAGGGAAATCGGGCACATGCTTATAGTGTCAGTGTACCGCAGCCTGCCGAGCGGGACCAGCGACCCGGTATTGAAAAGGCATTGGCAAAAACGGGCGGAACCCCCTTCTATCTGGATAAACTCACCATTGAAGGCACACCGGGCTATCTGCCCGCAGGTGAATGGAACGAGATGCGCCGCACCGTGCTGGAAGCATTGTTGGAGAAGCGTAGCCAGATTAAACCGTGGCCCTGTACCGATGTGCCCGAGCTTCGCTTGCAGCAACACACTTGCCCTGCTTCACTGCCCCTGTGGGCACGGTTTGAAACATGGGAGCAGGTGCCGACCAATGCGGCAGCGTTGCAGGGATTGATTGTTCCCATTGCTGAGGCGGACCAAGTGCCGCAGGAGTTGCGGGCAAAAACCGTGCTGGAACTGCCCCGTGCCATGTTCGGCGCAATGGAAGCGGCGGTGAAAAAGCGCATTGAAGCCACAAAAGACCAAGGCTTTGCCGGCTACATGGCACAGAACATTGCAGATTTTTATCTGGCAAAGGGCTTGCCGCTGTACGGTGGGTTTGGTTTGAACATTACCAACCCTCTGGCAGCGCATACCTATCAAAAAATGGGCTTAAAAGCCATGACCTTATTGCCGGAACTGCCACTGAACGAGATGCGCAAGATTGCGCCTTCGGTGCCCACTTGGGCAATGGTATACGGACATATGCCGTTGATGTTGACCCGTGCCTGCCCCTTGCAAAATGTAACCGATTGCGCCCATTGCGACAAACGGGGCGTGTTGACCGACCGCAAGAACAAGCAGTTCCCGGTGCGATGCGGCGGCGGTGTGCGCCAAATTTACAACCCGGTTCCCCTGTATATGGGTGACCGACCCGGTGAAATTCCGGCGGATGCAGGCTTGCTGCTGTTTACCATTGAAAGCCGAGCCGATGCCGAACGGGTCATTGCCCTGTATCAAGCGGCAAAACCCTGGCCCGGTGAATTTACCCGTGGCCTGTATTATAAATCGGCACAATAACAAGAGCCGTGCAGCAAAAGAAAGGATTTCCATGTTATGCAGGTAACATTTAAACTTACAAGACCGCAGGCAAAGGCGCCGAGCTATGCCACAACAGGCAGTGCAGCGGCAGACCTTTGCGCCGCAACCGAAGAGGCAGTAACCTTACAGCCGGGCCAGCGGGCAATGATTCCCACAGGCATTGCCATTCAGCTGCCCGATGTCGGCTATGTGGCATTGGTTTGCGCTCGCAGCGGCTTGGCGGTCAAACACGGCCTTGCATTGTCCAATGGTGTGGGCGTGATTGACTCGGACTATCGGGGTGAAATTCAGGTTGGCCTGATCAATCAAAGCCAAACAGCGTATACCATTCAGCCCGGCGAACGGATTGCGCAGCTGATGATTATGCCTGTTGTACAGGCTGCTTTTGTACAGGCAGAGAGTCTGGACGAAACAGAACGGGGCAGCGGTGGCTTTGGTTCCACCGGCCGTCTGTAACTGCCCGGTAAAAAATTAAAAACCGTCTTGTGAAATTGAAGTATTTTAAAGGAGAAACTCGTTATGTCTTTGATCCTGGCTTCGGGCAGTCCGCGCCGCAAAGAGCTTATGGCTTTGATTACCCCCGATTACACCGTAATTACCAGCGATGTGGATGAATCCCAAATCAAAGGGGAAACCCCTGCCGAAACCGCCCGCGCTTTGGCAACGGCAAAATGCATGGCAGTGGCTAAGGAACATCCCGAAGATGTGGTAATTGGCTGCGATACCGTGGTGGACTGCAACGGTGAAATTTTTGGTAAGCCCGCAAACCGTGAAGATGCTGTGCGTATGCTGCACGCACTTTCCGGCGCAGAACACAAGGTACATACCGGTGTGTGCATCTGCAAGGGTGAGCAGTGTGAAACTTTGGTTGCCACAAGTGTGGTTCGTTTTTACCCCATTGACGAAGCACTGATTCAACAATATGCAGACACCGAAGAACCCTATGACAAGGCCGGCGGCTATGCCATTCAGGGAACGGCTGCCCTGTTTTGCGAGGGAATCGACGGTTGCTATTACAACATTATGGGCTTTCCGGTATCCCGTGTGGCGGCCCTGCTTAAAAAATTTTGAATAAATTGAAAAAATACTCTTCTGCCCGTTGAGAAAGCAGTCTGCCAAGGTTATAATAGTATGGTATTAGTGTGATATTTTGCTTTTTGCCGCTCATATAAAGTACGGCAAAGGTATGGTGATAGACATTAATGAAATTGGGATTTTAATTGCGAGCGTTCCGGCGCGTGGGAGAAAAGGAGAATTATAAGTTATGTTCAGCAAGGATATTGGTATTGATCTTGGTACAGCCAACACCCTCGTTTATTTGCGCGGTAAGGGCATTATTATGCGCGAGCCCAGCGTAGTTGCCGTTGATACAAAAACCGATGAAGTACGCAGTGTAGGCCACGAAGCAAAGGCCGTGATTGGTCGTACCCCCGGCAGCATTGTGGCAGTTCGTCCGCTGAAAGACGGCGTTATTGCAGACTTTGACATTACAGCAAACATGCTGTCTCGTTTTATTAAAAAGGTATGCGGAAACAGCATGTTCTTCCGCCCCCGTGTGGTTATCTGCATTCCTTCCGGCGTTACCGAAGTAGAACGCCGTGCGGTAAAAGAAGCCGCATTAAAGGCAGGTGCCCGTCAGGTAAGCGTAATTGAAGAGCCTATGGCAGCTGCTATCGGTGCAGGCTTGCCCATCAGCGAGCCCTCCGGTAGCATGGTTGTTGACATCGGCGGCGGCACCAGCGAAGTTGCCGTAATCAGCTTGGGCGGCATTGTAGCAGCCCGCAGCGTTCGCGTTGGCGGCGATGAGTTCGACCAGGCCATTATTGCCTACATTAAGCGCAAGTACAACCTGCTGATTGGTGAGCGTACCGCCGAGCAGATTAAAATCGAAATCGGTTCTGCTTACGAACTGGAAGAAGAGCAGGAAATGGAAATTAAGGGCCGTAACCTGGTAGACGGTTTGCCCAAGAACATTACCATTCATTCCGAAGAAATTCGTGATGCTCTGGCCGAAAGCCTGCAAAAGGTAATCGATGCAATTAAGGAAACACTGGAGCGCACTCCTCCCGAATTGTCGGCTGATATCATTGACCACGGCATTATGCTGACCGGCGGCGGCGCATTGCTGCGTGGTTTGGATGAGTTGGTGCATCGTGAAACCGGCATTGATGTTCATGTTGCAGAAACTCCGCTGGACTGTGTAGCAGCAGGTACCGGTGCTGTACTGGATCACATTGAGCTGCTGGGCGATGTGCTGGACGATAATTCTTCTCACTTCTAATTTGCAATATTGCGGAACCAATCTGGGGGAAGCATAGGCGGCGCGGGCGGCTTTGCGGCATACAAATGTTGTTGTGCAAATGCCGTTCGCGCCATTTTCACATATTCCAATAAAGCGAGGTGGCGCATCCGTGAAAGATTTTTTTTACACCACAAAGTTTAAAGTTTTAGTAGCTGTAGCGGTATTGCTGGGCGGAATGATGGCCTGGGCAGGCGCCAATGGGCGTTTGACCAGTGCCCCGCAGGAAATTTTAAGCGCGGTACTGTCGCCCTTTCAAAAGGGTGCCAGTGTGGTAAGCAATGGTGTAAGCGGCCTTTGGGATAAGTATGTTCGCATTGATTCCATTATGGAAGAAAACGAAACCTTAAAGGAAGAAAACCGTGTTTTGCGAGACCAATTGGTGGAGTACGACCGGTTAAAAGCAGAAAACCAAGCCTATCAGGATTTGAATAACATTCGGGAAGAAAACCCCGAGTACACCTATATTTCGGCCTTTGTCATCGGTCGTGACCCGTTGGAACAGTTTGGCGCCTTTACCATTGACGAAGGCAGCCTAAACGGCATTCAAAAAGGGGATGTGGTGGTAAGTGATTCGGGCTATCTGGTGGGCCGTATTTTGGAAGTAGGCCCAACCAGCAGCAAGGTTATGACCATTTTGCAGCCCGGGTCCTATGTGGCTTGCGTAGTAAGCCGCACACGCGACAGTGGTAACCTAAACGGCAATACACAGTATTCCATAGCAGGTCAGTGTACCTTGGAAAACCTATCCCGTGATACCTTGGCCACTGTGGGCGATGAGATCATTACCACCGGCTTGGGCGGTGAATTTCCGCCGGATATCCGTGTGGGTACCATTGAAGAGATTTTGCCGGAAGAAAGCGGAAAATCCAGCATTGCGGTGATTCAGCCCGGTGCGGATATTTACAACACCAAACATGTGTTTGTAATTACCGATTTTACCACGGCAACCAGCAGCAAGGTGGAGCCCAGCAGTGAAGATGCCGATAGCACAGCCCAGTCGGACAGTGAACCTTCTGACAGCATGGCAAATGAATAAAGGAGGGCAATGGTTGTGACCTCAAGGCGAAAACGCAATTTGACCATCATTACCAAATGGGCATGCTATATTTTTATTGTTTTAGTGGCAGCTGCATTGCAAAGCACACCGGGCTTTCTGGAGTTTGGCAGGGTAAAACCGCTGTTTATTTTGCCGGTATGCCTTGCAGTAGCAATTTATGAACGGGAGTATTCCGGTGCATTTTTTGGTGCATTTGCAGGTCTTTTGTGGGACTGGACCGCAGGCCGTGTAAGTGGCTTAATGGCACTGGGGCTTTTAGTGGTATGTTTTGCCGCAGCCATTGTGGTAGAGCTGTACCTGCGTGTGAATTATATTAACTTTATTCTGGTAAATCTGGCTTGTTGTTTGCTGGTGGCCAGTACTGACTTTTTGTTTTATTACATCATGCCCGGCTATACCGGGTTACTGCGAACCTATCTAACCGTAGTAGTGCCAATGGCATTGTTTAGTGCAATTTTATCACCCATTGCCATGATTTGTGTGCGTTGGGTAAAGCATCGTTTTGTTGTAGAAGATTAACCGGAAAGGAAACCGCTGCATGGATCAAAAAAGTGTGTTCCGCCGTGTGGGTGGATTGGTGGTTGTTAGCATTCTTGTACTGTCGGGCCTATTGCTTCGGCTTGTTCAGTTTCAGCTGGTGCAAGGAGAAAAACTGCTGCAAGAAGCGCAAAATGTAACAAGCTACAAATTTACCATTCCCGCTGCACGCGGTGAAATTGTAGACCAATATGGCCGCAGTTTGGCATCAAATAAGTCGGGTTATAATCTGGTCATCAACAAGTTGATGCTTACCGGAGATTTAAATGAAACCGTTTGCGAAATTGTAAAAATCTTGCAGGCAAACGGCGAAGACTGGAACGACACCATGCCAATTAGCAACCCGGTAAATGGTCATTATGAATTTACCGACGGCGACGATGAACGGGCACAAAAGCGTTTGGCCAACTTAAAAGAGCAAATTGGCTTGCAGCAATACGCTAGTGCCGACCAGGTAATGAGCAAAATTATCGAACGCTATGACCTGCAATCTTACGATGCCGAATGGCAGCGCATTTTGGGCGGAATTCGTTACCAGATGCAGCTGGAGGATTTTAGCGAGCGCAATAACTTTATCTTGGCGCAGGATGTTTCGGATCGAACCGTGGCAACAGTAAAAGAACGCAGCCTGAGCCTATCCGGTGCAGAAATCATTGAAACCTCCTACCGTGTGTACGAAGACGGCACCCTGCTGCCCCATTATCTGGGCAGTGTGGGCAGCATTACAAGCGAGCAATGGTGGGTGGAAGACGAAAACGGAACGGTTACCACACCTTTAAAGGATAAGGGCTACAACATGAATGACCTGATTGGTCAGTCGGGCGTAGAGTCTTATGCCGAGGATCGCTTGCGCGGCAAAAGCGGCGAACAACAGGTAAGCCGCGATAAAAACGGCGTGATTGTATCCAGCGAGGTGGTAGTAGCACCCGAACCGGGTGAAACCGTTGTTCTTACCATTAATAAGGATTTGCAAAAAAGCGTAAACGAGGCACTGGCAAATCTGATTACCACTATGCAAACCACCAAGCAGTCCTCCAAAGGGCGGGAAGTAACTTCCGGTGCAGTGGTGGTGATTGATGTGAAAACCGGCGGTATTTTGGCAATTGCAAACTACCCCAGTTATGATTTGAACCTGTATCAATCCAACTACAGTGTATACAGCAGCGACCCCAACTATCCGCTGATGCGCCGTGCAACTTCGGGTTTATATGCACCGGGTTCCACATTTAAACCGGCAGTTGCCATCGACAGCCTGGTTTCCGGTCTTATGACTCCTTATTCAACGGTAAATTGTACCCGAACCTACACACTGTACGAAGATTACCAGCCTATCTGCCAGATGATTCATCACTCTGCTGGTCCCATTGATTTGCTGCATGCTTTGACCTATAGCTGCAACATCTATTTTTATGATGTGGGCCATCGTTTGGGTTTGGAGCACTTTGATGAAATGGCAACCCGACTGGGCCTTGCCACCGCAACCGGCTTTGAGTTGGGCGAATCCACCGGTAAGCTAACCCATACCGATGACGAAAACTACAGCAAAGGTTTGGAGCTTCAGGCTGCCATTGGTCAGGGTAACACACAGGTAACACCCATTCAGCTTGCAACCTATGCAAACACCCTTGCCAACAAGGGCACACGCTATAAAACCCACATCATTGCAGGCTACCGCGACACCAATACCGGTGAGCTGTTGGAAGAAGTAAAGCCGGAAGTGGTAGAGCAGATTGAAGATACCGTAGGTGCCTTTGATGCAGTAGAGCAGGGTATGCTTGGTGCAGCAAGAGATAGCACCGCTTTAAAGGATTATCCCTTGAACATTGCGGTAAAAACCGGTAGCCCCCAGCGTTGGGAAAAAGATAGCAAAGGCTATTACTATACCAACAGTGCGGTTATTGCATACGGTCCGGTAGAAGACCCCCAAATTGCAATTGGCGCCGTGTTGGAATGGGGCGGTGGCGGTGCAAACCTGCTGCCGTTGGTTGCAGAGATTTTTGACCTTTACTACAGCCAAAATTCCAGCGACTTACAGCCCGTGTCCGAGGGTGTATTATTGCCATAAATACGAATAACAGCCAATTCACTGCACAATATGCAGGGGGTTGGCTGTTATTTTCTTTTGTAAAAGTTGAACTGTAATAACAGGCAAAAACAATCTGTATAATGCGTTTTTTTTTCGCCCTAATATACAAATAATGGCTTGATATCGCCCCTTAGCTATGCTATTATGGTAACGTAAGTGTAGTTTACTGCTTGTTGTTTCTTGAAAAATCGTAAGCAACAAAATGCTTTTAGCCGGAGGGGGCACACAATTGAGCGCACAAGTCATTATGATTGCTTCGGGTAAGGGAGGCACCGGAAAAAGTACGGTATCGGTACTTTTAGGGTCCAGACTTGCCGCAGCAGGAAAACGGGTTCTTCTGATTGAGTTGGATTCCGGGTTGCGTAGTGTGGATATTATCTCCGGCGTGTACGGCAAAACCGTATACGATATTTCCGATGTGCTAAGTGGGCGCTGTCAGGCGGCAAAAGCGATTATTGAAAGTTCAATTTATCCGGGTTTGTCGGTGATTTCTGCCCCGTATGAAGGCGGTGTGGTGGAACCACAGGCGCTGCAAAAGTTAATCCAGGTATTGGATTCTTACTATGACTTTGTTTTAATTGATACTGCCGCCGGCTTGGGGGCGCCCTTTAAGGCTGCCGTATCGGTAAGTCAAATGGCGTTGCTGGTTCTTACACCGGACCCCGTTGCCCTGCGAGATGGTCACATTGTGGCGGATGTTTTATACGATGCAGGTTTACAAAATGTTCGCTTAGTGGTAAACCGCGTGGGGCCAAACACCTTTGAAAAAGGTGCAGTGGAAGATTTGGACGAATGCATTGATACCGTAGCGGTACAGTTAATTGCCGTAATTCCCGAAAGCGTTGCATTGCAGCGCAGTTCGGCAGCGGGGCAACCACTGGCGGCCAATGCATTGGCGTATCGTGCATTTGATAATCTGGCACAACGCATTTTAGGCAAAGACATTCCACTGGTTGTGCGGTAAATCCTGTTATTCATAACCGAAGCGCACACCAATTGATATAATGAGAGAAAAATGAAGGAGGGCAATTTCAAATTATGAATATCGCATTGATCGCCCATGATGCAAAAAAAGAATTGATGGTGCAATTTTGCATCGCATATTGTCGAGTATTAAGTCAGCATACGCTGATTGCAACCGGTACAACCGGTAAGTTAGTAAGCGAGGCAACCGGTTTGCCCATTCAGTGCTTTTTATCGGGTGTGCATGGCGGCGACCAGCAGATTGCATCCCGCATTGCTTGCAACGAGATTGACTTGCTGCTGTTTTTCCGCGACCCCATTAGTGCAAAGCCCCACGAACCCAACGAGATGAATTTGCTGCGTTTGTGCGATGTACGCAATATTCCCATTGCCACCAACATTGCCACCGCAGAAGTGCTGATTCACGGCCTGGAACGAGGCGATTTAGAGTGGCGGAATATTGTAAATCCGCAGCATTAAGAAAAAGAAAAGCCCGCCGGACCTCATGCAAAAGGTTTGGCGGTTTTTTGCATTGATGCAGGAGAACCAACCATGCAGCAGCGAAAAAACTACCGCAAAATGTTGGCGGTTGTTCTGGCAATTGGCGTATTGTACTATCTGGAAATTCAAACGGTAGGCATTACCATACCCTGCCTGTTTTTTGTTCTTACCGGTTTGCGGTGTCCGTCTTGTGGTATTACCCGGGGAATTTTGCTATTATTAAAGGGGGAACCGCTCAAAGCCATGGCATGCAATTGGGGGTTAAGTTTTGCATTGCCGATTTTGGTTCCGTTTTTGCTTGTTCTTATGGTACGGCATGGTTTGGGAAAATCCAACCGCAGTTGGTGGATTTATGTAATTGGCACAGCACTTATTGTCTATCTGCTTGGTTGGGCAGTGGTGCGCAATGTATTGAATTTATAAGGAGGAATTGAGTATGTATCGCAATGTTGTTGTATGTATTTTACTTAGCATTATTACCTGCGGCATTTACGGCATTTATTGGATGTACAATTTAAACCAATACGCCTGCTATGCTGCCCCGCAGGAATGGAACACCGATGGCCTTTTGGTGATTTTGTTCAGCATTCTCACCTGTGGCATCTACGGTATTTATTGGAACTATAAAATGGGTAAGGCATACGCCCGAATCAACGGCGGCAGCGATAACAGCTTGCTGTTTATCCTACTTTCGCTGTTTGGGTTTTCCATTGTAAACTGGGCCATTATGCAAAACGACATCAACATGGCACAGGGCAGAATCTAAACAAAAAAGGGAATCGGCATCTGCAAAACCGATTCCCTTTTTCTGCTCTTACAGCGGGATTGCCTTGTATTATCGGCATAAAAGCGATATAATAGAACAGCTTAAATGTTTTAGCAATCGGTGTTTTAGCAAGTACCGATTGTTTATCGAATGATTGAAACAAAGGGGAAATAGATACGATGGAAACCATGGGAAATCTGCGTCGCACCCATTACTGCGGCGAAGTTCGTCTGGCTCAGGCCGGTCAAGAAATGGTAGTTGCAGGCTCTGTTGCAAAGTGCCGTGACAAGGGCGGCATTATTTTTGCTGACCTGCGCGATACCACTGGAATTTTGCAGATGGTATTTGACGATTCCACTGACCCTGCCGTATTTGAAAAGGCAGGCAGCCTGAAAAGCGAATACGTTGTAATTGCTAAGGGTGTTTTGCGTGAGCGTGATGCAAAAACCGATAAAATTGCAACCGGTGATGTGGAGCTGTATGTAACCGAACTGCGTGTTCTGAGCACTGCCGAAACCACTCCCTTTGAAATTCGTGACGAAATCAAGGTAAAGGACGAACTGCGCTTAAAGTATCGTTATCTGGATTTGCGCCGTCCCAGCATGCACGACCCGCTGGTAATTCGCAGCAAGATTGCACAAATTGTACGCAACTACTACTGCGACAACCACTTCTGCGAAATTGAAACACCGATGCTGATTAAGAGCACACCCGAAGGCGCTCGTGACTATCTGGTACCCAGCCGTGTACAGCCCGGCCATTTTTACGCATTGCCCCAGTCGCCCCAGCTGTACAAGCAGATTTTGATGCTGTCTGGTTTTGACCGTTACTTTCAGATTGCCCGCTGCTTCCGTGACGA